>NZ_AJTQ01000222.1 GCF_000262345.1 Streptomyces xiaopingdaonensis
TGCTGCGCCTGGTGGCGCGGGAGGTCAGCGGGTGGTGCGCGGGAGCCGACGGCGGAGGCCGGCGAAGTGGTGCGCGCGGCAGCAGTCGACGGGCTCGCGCGTCGCCGCGGCGTCGGCTGCGGCGCGGAAGGCGGAGGGCGCGCACCGGTTCCGGAGGGCGCGCGAGGTGTCCGACGGCGCGTGGAGCGGCGCGGTCCGCCGGCGGGGCGCCGGGTGGGGAGCGCGAGTCGGCTCGGGCGGGTACGGCCGGGCGGTTTCGACCATGCGCACGACCGTTCCAAGCCGCCGCGTCCTGGTCAACGGCCGGGCGTTGCAGGCGTATGCCAGTCGTGCGAAGCACACGCGCCGGCCGATCCGCCGGGTTGTGCGGCGGATCGGCCGGCGCGCGCCGCGTACGCCCCCGTCAGCGGAGGTGCGGCAGCGTCGGTTGGGTGAGATCGGGCGCGCCGGGATCGGCTTGCGCGCCGGGACGCCCGGCGGTGCCGAGGTGCGGGCCGTCCAACAGCCTTGCCTGCGCGGACGGTTGGGGTGGGTCGTCGCCCGGGCCCGGGAGGGGCGGGCCGTCGGAGTGCGCCTCGGATGCAGGGGGCTCCATCGGTCCTTCGGCGATGCCCGCGAGCATCATCGGTCGGCGGAAGCCGGCGAGCTCCAGCAAGTGCGTGAGCGCGTCGCGGAGTTCGGGCGTGTAGAGCGCGCGTTCCTCGTCCGTCATGGCGAGGTCGACGGACTGGTCGCGCCTGGCGAACGCCGCGTTGACGCCGCTCAGGATCTTCAACAGCAGGTCGAAGGAGGGCGGGTCGAGCCGCTCGGCGAGCTGCCGCAGATACACCTGGGCGCGGTAGTGCGTGTCGGTGGTGCCACGACTCGTCCGGTCTGCCCGCTGGGTCGGGTCTTCTTCCGGAGGCATGGGCGGAATGATGGCGTATCTGCCGGGTCCCTGTGCACTGAATAGCAAAATATTCAACAATGTGAGGGGTCCTTTGTCCACTCCTCGATCGTGCGTGATCGGTCGTTGTCTCCACTCTTCCCAGGCGAGGGCGTCGGCCCCGCGCCGACGCGGGGCCGCCGCGGTGCGGCAGCCGCGGTGACAACTCCTCGTACCGATGGCGCAGTCGGCCACCCGGCGGCTGCGGTGGGCGCGTACGCACCGCGGCGTCAGCGCCCCGCTAGCGCGGCATGCCGTCCCCCGGCGCGAGCAGGGCGCCGAGCGCCTCGTCCAGCGCCGGTCCGTAGCTCTCGCTGCCGCTCGGCACCGCGCGCAACGTCTCGTCGAGCCACGCGCGCACGGGTGCGGCCGGCGCCTCCATGAGCGCTTCCCCGTCGGGCGAGGCGAGCGAGAGGAAGACGTGCGCACCGCCGCCCGCCGGCCACAGCCGCACGTCGCCGCGGCCGCTCGGGCGCTCGACGCCGTCGATGAGCAGGTCCCGCGCGAACGTCCAGTGGACGGGGGTGCCCGAGCCGATGTGGAAGGCCGCGTGGACCGCGTACGGGTCGTCGGGGTGGTAGGTGAGCCGTGCCGGGACCTGGACACTGCGGTCCTCCGACAGCACCAGACGGAGCTGGAGTTCGCGTTCGATCGGTGCCTTCTGCATGGTGTGCGCCCTTTCCGTTGCCTGCCGTTCTCCTGTCTCGCCACGTCGGCCGGGCGGACGCCGGAACCACCGGATCCCGCGTCCACCGAGCCGCGGCACTGGAGAGAGCGCCCCGGGCGCCGTTGCTTACACGGGTTCGCCGGCTTTTCTTCGTACGGTCTGCCTTCCGCCCGCGCCGTACGGGGTGTCGGAGGGTTCTGGTACATCTGGACGGCGTGGTCCGCGGTTGCGCGAGAATGCCTCTGTGGACGCGCCGGACGCTCCACGCAGACACCACGGACGAACAGATACGGGACTCGGACATCATGAGTGCGCCACCCTCAGGTTCCACGAACGGAAGCCCCAGCCCGGGGTTCTACCCGGACCCGTCGATCCCCGGCTACATCCGCTACTGGGACGGTTCGGCCTGGGTGCCCGGCACCAGCAGGCCCGAGCCGAAGGAGGGCGAGCCCTTCCCCGACCCGCCGTCCGGCGCCCCCGGTCGCCCCGCGGTGCCGGCGCCGCGCGCGTCGTCCCCGCCCGAGGAGCCGCCCGCGGAAGCGGAGCCGGCCCCCGGCTCCCCGGTGATCGACTGGGACGACCCGGCACGGCTGCACGGCAACAGGCCCGGCAGCGGGGCCTCTTGGGGTGCCGAACCGTCCGGCTCCGAGCCGTCAGGCGAGGCGCCGCCCAACTCCCCGGCGCTCGAGGTGGGTTCCTCCACGGGAGCCGCGTCGGACGAGGCGGGCCGACCGGCACCCCCGCCCGAACGCCCCGCCTCCGAACGCGAGTTGCCGGCACCGAGAGGCTCCGAGCCCGCCGACTCGGCCCCGGCCGCCACCGCCCCGGCCGACGCGCGTCCGCCGGAGCCGCAGGACGCCGCCCCGTCCGCTGCGTCGTCGCCGGGTGACGTCGTCCCGGCTGACGCCCCCGTGCCGTCGAGCCACACGCCCGGCGATCGAGCACCCTCCGCCGCGCCCGCGCCCCGCGACGCCACCCCAGTCGACGATCCGGCACCGCGGCGCCACGCTCCCGCCGACCGAGCCCCGACCACCGCACAGGCACCGCGCGACACCACCCCAGCCGACGCACCCCCCACCGACCCCGCCCCCGACCGGGCGACCCCGAACGCCGACCCGAGAGCCGGCTGGGGCGGAACCACGAGCGAACCCGCGCCCCAACGCACCGGCACCGAGGGCACGTCGACGCCCCCGAGCCGCGGCGAGCAGCCCCCGGTGCCGGAGGACCACACCGTCACCCTCGGCCCCGTCGCCCCCGGCAAAGGCGTGGGCAGGAAGCCGGCGGCGGAGAACACCGTCGGCCTCCGCCGCACCCCGGAGCAGCACGCGCCCGCACCGCACCCGGGCGCCCACGCCCCCGAGGGCGCCCTGCCGACCGCACCCGGCGGCGTACCGGTCCGGGCCGCCGCCCCGCACGCGGCCGGCCTGCCCGGCGCCCCCGCCCAGGGCGCTCCGCCCACCTGGGGTGCTCCGTCGAGCGGTCTCCCCGGCGACCCCGGGGAACAGGTGACGCCCTGGCGGCCCCCGGTGGTGAACCCGTTCGAGTCCGCACTCCGGACGACCCGCCCCGCGGGGCTCGGGCGTCGGCTGGCGGCGCGCGTCGTCGACCTGGTGCCGTCGCTCGCCGTCGCGGCCGGCGGTGTCCTCCTCTTCCTCGAACCCGCCCGCGACCACATCCAGGGCAAGATCGACGCCGTCGAGCAGGAGGGCGTCACCAAGCAGGTCTGGCTCCTCGACGCGACGACGGGCCTCTACCTCGCGCTCGTCCTCGCCGCGCTGCTCGTGCTGGGGCTCCTCTGGGAGGTCCTGCCGACGGTCCGCTGGGGACGCACGCCGGGGAAGAAGCTCTTCGGCGTGCGGGTCCTCGACGTGGAGCGGCAGGACCCGCCGCGCTTCGGCGCCGCGCTCGTGCGCTGGTTGGCCTACGGGGCGTCGGGTCTGCTCGTCGTCGGCGTCGTCAACCTGGCGTGGTGCCTCTTCGACCGGCCGTGGCGCCAGTGCTGGCACGACAAGCTCGCCCGCACCTTCGTCGGCAGGCCGTGACGCCGGCGCTCCCTCCGACGGCCCCACGCCGGATGCGCCGCGCCCGCCGCGGCGTTCCACTCGGGGCATGAGCGAGCAGAACCGCCCGGACGACCCGTACCGCCCTCCAGATCCCCCGAGCGGCGGCCACCCGCCGCCCGGCGGCGGCTCCCCGTACGGCAATCCGCCGCCTCCGCCCGACCAGGGCGCCGGAGGGCCACCGCAGTACGGAGCCGGCGGGGGCTACGGCCAAGGGCCGTACTCCGGCGGCCCGTACGAGGCACGGCAGGACCCGCTCGCCGGCATGCCGCCGCTCGCCAACCGCGGCAAGCGCCTGCTGGCGCGGATCATCGACGCGTTCGTCGTGGGCATCCCGGTGGGGATCGTGATGAGCCTCGCGGTCGGGTTCGACCGGGGCGGCAACGATGTCTCGGCGGCGCAGAACGGCCAGGGCTACTGGCAGCAGGGCGTCTACCTGCTCGTCTACCTCGTCTACGAAGGGCTGATGCTCAGCCACGGCGGGCAGACGGTGGGGAAGAAGCTGATGCGCATCCGCGTCGCCATGCTCTCCAACGGCGCGGTGCCGCACGGCACTCCGGCCTGGTTCCGGGCCGGCATCTACTCGCTTCCGGTCGTCGTCCCCTGCCTCGGCTTCCTCTTCTGGCTCCTCAACGTCCTCTTCTGCACCTGGGACAGGCCGTACCACCAGTGCCTCCACGACAAGGGCGCGCGGACCGTGGTGGTGGAGACGGACTGACCGGGGCACCGGCGGAGTCGGGCAGCGTCACACTCGTACGGGCACGTCGGCGGCGGCCATCGCCAATAGCGTCTCGCCGAGGACGTGCTGGAGGCTCGCCATTGTGGCGCGAGCCTGCGGGGTGTCCGCGTAGATGGAGTCGATGTGCAGGCCCTCGGCGTCGCGGACGAACCAGGAGTTGGTGCCGTTGGTCGCCGAGGACCACACGTGCAGTACGGGCTTCCAGCGCGGGTGGTGCTCGCTTCCGGGGCCCTTCCGGGTGTCGATGTAGCTGAAGAAGTTGACGGGGAACGGCCAGGAGCGAGCGGTGAAATGCTGCGGCGCCAGCAGCTCCCACGCCCGTACGAACGGTACTTGGAGGTTCTCCGTCGTCGCCGTGAACGACTCCCTGACGTCGCCGAGGAGCCGTGCGAGGTCGGAGAGGTCGGGCCCGTGCGGGAAGGAGGGGAAACCCGCCACGGGGAACTCGATGGGGAGCGTGTTCACGTACCAGCCCAGCGAGTTGCGGAGGGCACCCCCGCCCCGCTCGCTCACCGGCATCAGCGCGCGGTAGGTCTCCGGCCCTCCGAGGTCCCGCAGCGAGACCGCGACCCCCGCGAGCAGCCCCATGAACATCCGGCCGCCCGCCTCGCGGCAGCGCAGGTCGAGCGCTTCGGTGTCGCGCGCGCCGAGGAGCAGCGCCGACTCGTGGACGGGCGGGTACATCAGCTCCGGGTCGACGCCGAGGTCGAGCGGGAAGCGCGGGAAGAAACCGCCCCCGCGTTCGGCGAAGGACCGCCATCCGTCGAGGCACGGGTCCTCGATGCGCAACGAGGCGAACCTGCGTCGCTGTTCGTGCGCGAACTCCGCGTAGCTGCCGACCTCGGGGAGGTGCGGCTCCTCGCCGCGGTGCAGGGAGGCGTAAACGACCTGGATCTCGTGGACGACGTTGAGCATCGAGATGCCGTCGGCGACGATGTGGTCGAAGGCGAGGTAGACCGTCGTCGGCCCGCCCTCGCGCACCACGGCGCCCATCGTGTACAGCGGCCAGACGAGGGCGTCCGTCTCCTGCCGGAAGCTTTCGGACAGGAAGGCGCGCAGCTCCTCCTGCGAGCCGAACTCACCGACGTCCTCCGCCTCCAGGCGCACCTCGTCCACCGGGTACGTCGCAGCGGAGAGGTCGCCCGCGAGACGCCGGAACTCGCACCGCAGCACCTCGTGCCGCCGGGCCAGGGAGAGGAACGACGACTCCAGTGCGGCGTGGTCGAGTTGTCCCTCGATCTCGAACGTCAAAGCGAGCCAGCTTGCGAACGGCTCCCCTGCGCGGCGCGACTCCTCGATCGTCGAGAAGTGCTTGACCTGGTTGAACGATGCCTGTCTGCGCTCCGCACCGCCCTCGCATGCGTGCTCGGCCGCCGTCGACGCCAGCCGCCAGCGGATCACCCGCCCCGGCTCGACGTCGAGCCTGTCCAACGCGAACTGCCGCATACCGTCCCTCTTCCGCACCTGCTGACCCTGACTTCCCCGGCACAACGAGCGAGCCGCGGGAGGGCAACGTGCGGTGCGGTGGCGGGGTTTGGCCGTACGGAGGCCGCCGCGCCGCCGTTGTCCGTGCGGCGGGGCGGGCCCGCTCGGGGACGGCGGGCCAGGTCAGCCGGTGCCGTTGTGGCGGTAGGTGCGGACGCGTTCGGTGGGGCGGAGGAGGTGGAGGCGTCCGTCGTCGAGGTGGAGGACTCGCCCGTGTCCGGTGGTGCCGGGCGTGTAGAGCTCGACGATGGTGGCCCAGCGTCCGCCGTGCAGGACGCGGTCACCGCGGCGGAGGTCGAACGGGCCGTTCGCATGGGGGAGTTCGTACCAGCCGGTGCGGGTCATGGTGGGGTTCCTAGAGGTAGGTCTTCACGTGGAAGTCGGTGCAACGCTTGCCGTCGGGGAGCGCGGTCCGGTACGGGCAGGCCCCTCTTTGGGTTTCGGCGGCGGATTCGCTTTTCTTGAGCGGAGGATGGCGCCCGCGCCGGGATCGGTGACCCCGGGGGCTGCGATGGTCTCGTGGCTGGTATTTCCGTGTCGGACTCGCGTGCGTGAGCGAGGGGTTCGCGCACGGCGAGGTGCGCGGGCTCGGACGCGGCACCTCGAGGTTTCTTCCGTGCGGAGGTGTCCGCTCGGGCCCGGGACGGGGGCACCGGGGCCGAGCGGGGTCTCATCCGCGGGGTGTGCGGCGGTGGACGCGTACGCGTTCGGGTGGGCGGAGGAGTTGGAGGCGTCCGGTGTCGAGGTGGAGGACTCTGCCGCGGCCTGAACTGCCGGGGGAGTAGAGGTCGACGATGGTGGCCCAACGCTCTCCGTGCAGGACGCGGTCGCCGCGCTTGAGGTCGAACGGGCCGAGACCGCCGGGGAGTTCGTACCAGCCGGTGCGGATCATGGGGGTTCCTAGAGGTAGATCTTGGCATGGCAGTCGGCACACCGCTTGCCGTCGGGGGTGAGGGTGCGGTGTCGGCAGGGCTGCTCCTGCGGCTGCGGTTTCGGTTGCGGCTGTCGTTCTTCGAGCACGTCACGCTCCCGGACGGGTGAGCCAGGCGGCGCACAGCACGAAGCCGATGCCCGCGGTGATCGAGAAGAGGAGGAGGGGGCCTGCCCAGGCTCCGAGTCGGTGACGGGCGGCGTGCGCGGGGCGGGTCACAGCCACCGTCCCGGGATTGCGCGGTAGGGGAGCGTGACGTGCTCGCTGTACGTCAAGTGCCCGGGCTGCGAGTGGAGATGAGCAGCCACCCAGCCGTGCGCCTTCTCGGCGTCGGTGCTCGTCGGGCCGCTCTTGGAGCACACTCCGCACTGCATCGCGTAGACGCGGGGCTCGGCTTCCGGGGCGGTGTCCGGCGTGACGGTGTACTCGCGGAAGCGGAACCGCCGCTTGGTGCGGGGAAGTTGGCAGGCGGTGTTGGGGCTCGGTTCTTCCTTCGGTTGTACAGGCATGGCGCACACCTCCGACTTGGAACAGGGGTTGGTCGCTGCAAACTGATGTGCCGTCAACCACGCCTTATAAGCACGGAGTTGCAGCAAGTCGGGAACTGGCAGCAGTCTGCAACGCTCCCGCGGTGGATCGCAATGCCACTAACGAGTGCAATTGCTCGTGGAGTTGCGATGCCGATGCTGAAGCCGCCAGACTTGCGGATGTGACGACATCGAGCCCTGTAGTGCGACGCCGACGGCTGGGCCAAGAGCTTCGGCGCCTCCGTAATGCGGCCGGCTTCAAGAACGGCAACGAAGCCGCGACCCAACTCAAGTGGTCCACCTCGAAGTTGAGCCGCATCGAGGGCGGTCGCACGGCACCCATACCGGCGGACGTCAGCCGCATGCTCGACCTGTACAGCGTCGAGGAGGGGAGCGAGGAGCGGAAGAGGCTCACGGTCCTGACCAAGGAGGCCCGTAAGAAGGGCTGGTGGCAGCTCTACAGCGATATTCCGTACTCGACGTACATCGGGTTGGAAGCCGAGGCGTCGCAGCTTCTCACCTACGAAGCTGTGGTTCCCGGGCTACTACAGACTCGTCGTTACGCCGAGGAGATCAACCGGGCCACCAACCTCGGCCTTTCCGAGGAGACGCTCGAACAACGCGTTGATGTACGCCTTCAGCGGCAGAAGCTCCTTGTGGAGGGCTCAGAGCCACTCGAAGTGCGTGCTGTCCTCGACGAATCGGCGCTACGTCGCCTCGTCGGCGACCGCGACGTGATGCGGGAGCAGCTCAACCATCTGCTGGAAGTCGCAGAACTGCCGAATGTCCTGCTCCAGGTGATTCCCTTCTCATCCGGGGCTCATCCTGGGACGCTTGAAGGTCCCTTCATCATTCTGCGGTTCGCTGCTCAGGAAGACCCTGACGTGGTCTACGTCGAGGCCAACAGTGACCAGTACCCCGATGATGTGCAACGCTATGAGTTGGCGTTCGACAACCTGAGAGCTGCTGCCGCCAGCGTCCCCGAGACGCTGGCGCTGATCCGGAACATGGTGAATGACCTATGACGATCGACAAGGGCACGGACGTGAACCTTGCCCGTGCCACCTGGCGCAAGTCCAGCTACAGCCAGGCCAACGGGGCGTGCGTGGAGGTCGCTGGCGGTTTGCCATCGGTTGTCCCGGTGCGGGACTCGAAGGACACCGTGCGTGCGGCCTTGGTCTTTTCGTCGGCTTCTTGGTCAGCGTTCGTCGCCGCCACCAAGAGCCAGGACCGCGTGCAGTCCTGAACCGCGAGGAAATCGTCCCGCTCCAGCGCGATGCCGGAGCGGGGCTCTTGTCATGCGGCCATCCGCTACGGGACATGGAAGGCGGGCGTCCGCGCCAAGCGCCCTCTTGCAGTGCTTAGTTGTGAAACACAATGCGCCGCCGGTCCAACCACGTCGAGAACAGCGACCGGTGCCCCGATCGTGTGTCACGCTATGAGTCGGCGTTCCGCACCTTGAGAGCTGCTGCCGCCAGCGCCCCGAGACGCTGGCGCCGACCCGGAATGTGGTGAGTGGCCTATGACGATCGGCAAGGGCACGGACGTGAACCTCGCCCGCACCACCTGGCGCAAGTCCAGCTACAGCAACGCTGAAGGCGGCGCCTGCGTCGAGGTCGCCCCCGGCATCCCCGGCGTCGTCCCGGTACGTGACAGCAAGGTGACCGCAGGCCCCGTCCTGACCCCTTCGGCGAGCGCGTAGGCCGCGCTCGTGTCAGAGCTCCAAAAGGACGAACTCGTCTGACGCTGACCCTAGCTGGGCACGCTTTCCCTGTGCGCGGCACCGAATGGCGAGTGAGGGAGTGCGAGGACTCATGAACCGTCGTCTTGACCTTGCAGGCGCCACCTGGCGCAAGTCCAGCTACAGCAACGGGGAAGGCGGCGCCTGCATCGAGGTCGCCGACGGTGTGCCGTCGCTGGTCCCGGTGCGGGACTCGAAGGACACCGCGCGCGCGGCCTTGGTCTTCCCCTCGGCCGCGTGGTCAGCGTTCGTCACCGCCGCCAAGAACGAAGTCCGCACGCAGCCCTGAGCCACGAGCAACGTGCCCCGCCCCGGTGCGACACCGGAGCGGGGCAGTCGTCGTGCGGTCGCCGTCGTCCGGCAACACCGCGGTGCGAGCGGCTACTTGCAGATGGCCGTCTCCGTGAGGTCCTGGATGTGCTTGTGGGCCTTGGCCATCTCCTCGGGCTCGGCGGCCACCGCCATCGACAGCGCCGTGGTGGCCACCGTGGCCGCGCGGCCGTCGTCCGTGACGCCGCTGAAGCTCTCGTAGCCGTGGATGGAGCCGCCGTGGCCCCACAGGTCTTCACCGCAGGACAGGGGGGTGCGGAAGAGACCGAGGCCGTATTCGGTGTTCGGGGTGGGGGAGCCCTCGTCGGCCGCCACCGTGGTCTTCATCTCCTTCAGCTCGGCGGCGTTCAGCACCTCGCCGCCCAGCAGCGCGGAGAAGAAGCGGTTGAGGTCGCGCGGGGTGGTGACGAGCTGCCCCGCGGCCCATGCCTGGGACGGGTCGAGGCGGGAGATGTCCTTCAACTGGCCGCCGGGAGTCGTGGAGCCGTAGCCCTTGGGGTGGGTGTCCCGGATGCCGCGCTCGCCCACCTTCGGCCAGTAGGTGTCCTTGAGGCCGAGGGGGCGGATGACGCGGTTGGTGAGCACCTCGCCGAAGGGGCGGCCCGTGACCTTCTCGACGAGCAGGCCCGCCACGACGTAATTGGTGTTGCTGTACTGCCACTTGGCGCCGGGCTCGAACGCCGCCTTCTCGCTCAGGGCGAGGTCGAGCGTCTCACGCGGGTTGTAGTACCTGTCGCGGATCTTGAACGGGTTGGTGCCCAACGCCTGGGTGTACTCGGGCAGTCCACTGGTGTGCTGGAGCAGGTTCCGCACGGTGATCCGCTTCCCGTCGATGCCCTCGCCGCGTATCAGGCCCGGCAGGTACGTCTCTATCGGTTCGTCCAGCTTCACCTTGCCGTCCCCGACCAACTGGAGCACGACGGCCGCGGTGAACGACTTGGTGTTGCTGCCTGCCCGGACCTGGCCGTTCTCCGGCACGTCCGCGTCGGTCTTCATGTCACCGGTGCCGGCCGTGTAGTCGCGGACGTTCCCGTGGCGGTCCTCGACGGCGGCGAGTACGGCGGGGAAACCGTCCTTCTGCACCAGCGCCTCCGCGCCCTTGCTCACCGCGTCGCTGTCACCGGCGCCGTCGGAGGAGCCGTAGGCCAGGGAGCCGCCCACGGCGAGGCCGCCGCCCAGCACCGCCAACGCGGCGACCATCGACAACACACGGCCCCGCCGCTTCTTCGGCTCGTTCTCGGCGGAGGTCTGAAGAGAGGGCACGGTGTTTCCTTCCAGCGGGGCTGTTTTCGCGACCTCTTGAGCATGTCCTGGACCGACCGCCCTTTCGATGGCGCCAGCCTGCGGAAACCGGGTACAGCAGGCACTACCGCGGCCGTCAGGGTTTCCGTAGGGGATCGGCCGGTCGCGGGTGGGCGGGGCGGGCGGAAGGTGCGCTCGTCGCCGAAGCGGCGCAGGTAGCTCTGCCGGTGGCGGCCGGGGGCTCGGTTCCCCGTTCGTCTTCGCTGTCTTGCGCTTCGGGCTCGACGCGGACGGGGGCGGCCTGCTGCCTCTGCCGGGAGCCGGGCTGCCGTCCGACGGTCGTGTCCTTCGGACGCCTTTGCCGAGAGGCCGCCTGGCTGTCCGGGACATAGCGTGCTCCCCATGCGCACTGCTCGGACGGCAGGTCTCGCCGATGCCCGACGGATCACCGACGCGGGCCTCGCCGAGGCGGACCGCATCGGCCCGCCCCGCACCATCGCCGTGGCGGGCACGGGCGGGAACCCGGCCGCCGGTCTTCGCGGGCGGTGCGCCGCTCATGGCCGACGGCGAGGGAGCAGGACGGGGCCGCGGCCTCGTAGCCGCATCGGCGCCGGGCCATGGACGTCGGCGATCAGGAAGAACCGGGCAGCAGCAGGGAAGGGCGCGCAAACATGGCGGGACCGATTCTCATCACCGGCGCGGGCAGCGGATTCGGCAAGGAGGTCGCGTTGCGGCTCGCCGCGGCCGGACACGAGGTGATCGCGGGCGTGGAGATCATCGCCCAGGTCAGTACGGTCCGCGCCGAGGCCCGGGAGCGGGGCATCGCGCTGCGCGTCGAGAAGCTGGACGTCACCGACCCCGGCGACCGCGCACGCGCCCGGAGTTGGAACGTGGAGGTCCTGCTGAACAACGCCGGGGTCTCCGAGGGCGGTGCCACCGCCGACATCCCCGAGGAGCGGCTGCGCCGGCAGTTCGAGGTGAACGTCTTCGGGCCCGTTCTGCTCACTCAGGGGATCGCCCGGCAGATGGCGGCCCGCCGCAGCGGCCGCCTCGTCTTCATGTCCTCGGTCGCCGGCCTCACCGTCGACCCGTTCACCGGCGCCTACGCGGGCTCCAAGCACGCGGTGGAGGCGTTCGCGGACGCGCTGGACCAAGAGCTCGCCGAGTTCGGTGTCACGGTGGCGACGATCAACCCGGGCCCCTTCCTCACCGGGTTCAACGACACCATGTTCGAGACGTGGAAGGAATGGCGCGACAACCCGGCCGACCGCCTCTACGACTATTCCCAACTAGCCTTCCCGCACGAGCAGTTCGACCCCGAACCGGTCTACCGGCGGACCGTCGAGGTCCTGCTGGGCGAGGACCGCCGCTACCGGCACCTGCTTCCCGCCGAGATGGCGCCGCAGGCCCGGGAACAGGTCGACGCCCTGTGGGATCGCCGACTCAACGACGGACGCCGCCCCGACCTGGTGCAGAAGGCGTACGACATCAGCCCGGGCACACCGGCCGAATCCTGAGGAAGCTCCCTCGACGGCGAGTCGGCCGACGCCAGACCCTGCCCGTGGGCGCGATGATCGCCCGCAGCGAGGTGAGCGAGACGATCGCCGGCGAAGAGCTGGAGCTACGCCCCCGTGCCGTGCGCCTCCGTTCCGACGGCGCGCTGCAACCGGAGTTGGCCGATCTCGGCGACGTTCTTCATCAGCTCGGCGTTCACCCAGGCGACCATGTGCGCCACGGTGTGCCGGGGGTCGTGCTGCCAGGGGAACGGTGCGACGGCGGCCGACTCCCCGGCGGAGAGGCCGTCCAGGGCCGCGAGCCAGTCGGCCCGCAGGCCGCGCAGCCACTCGACGGCGGGGCTCCCGGGACCAGGCCAGACGATCTCCTCGCGCTCCCGCGGCGCCCTCCCGTGTGCATGATCCGCCGCCACGCTCCACCACCAGCCGATGTGCCAGCTGAGCCAGCCGATCGTCGGGACGGGCACGGGGTCCGGCTCGGTCTCCGCCCAGTCCGCGGTCCAGGTGCCGTCGTCGGTGCGGCGTACCGTCCAGCACTCGGTGGCGGGCTCCCAGAGGAAGTCGCCGGGTTCGAGACGCTCCAGGTGGTACTCGAAGAGCGACCAGACCAGGTCGAACTGCCAGCGGAGCAAGGGGAGCGTGGGCGCGTCGTCGGGCGGGGAGGTCATCGCGCGAGCCTCGCACGGCGTCCGCGCGAGGGAAACCGGTTATCGGTCAGGCGCCGAAGCGGAGGCGGGAGCTCTCGATGTCGCCCAGGTACCGATGGGTCCAGGCACAGATGCCGTCGACGGTCGCCAGCAGGGCGCGGCCCGGTTCGGTGAGGGTGTACTCGACCCGCGGCGGCACGACGGGGTGCACCGTCCGCTCGACGAGGCCGTTCCGCTCCAGCATGCGCAGGTTCTGGGTGAGCATCTTGTGGCTGACGCCCTCGACCTTCCTCCGCAACTCGCTGAAGCGCAGGGTGTGTTCACCGAGCGCCTCGATGATCAGCAGCGCCCACTTGTTGGCGACGTCCGAGAAGATCTCGCGGGCGAGCGTGTCCGCGCGCCGCAGGTCCGCCTCGTCGGGCGAGCCGCTGAACTGCTTGGTCACCATGGGGTTCCCCAGTCACTGAAAAGTGCGTTCTTCCACGTCGACGACAACTCTCTTACGGTTCCCCGGTAACCACAAGAGAGCGGCCCGTGCGGAGGCGCGGGCCCGCGCGAGGAGGCAACCAGCATGGCCGTCACTCTTCTCCACCCCGAAGGTCTGCCGCGGATCGACCTCTACCGGCACGTCTCCGTCGCCACCGGCTCCAAGCTCGTCTCCGTCGCCGGCCAGGTCTCCTGGGACGAGGACGGCGCGACGGTCGGCGCGGGCGACCTCGCCGCCCAGGTCGAGCAGTGCTACGTCAACGCCGCCACGGCCCTCGCGGCGGCCGGCGCCACGTTCGACGACGTCGTCAGGCTGAAGGTCTACGTCGCCGGGGGCTGGACTTCCGACCGGATGCCCCTCTTCGAGGAGGGCGTCGCACGCGCCGCCGCGAGGCTGGGGACCCGCCCGACGCCGCCCATCACGCTGATCGGCGTCGTTTCGCTGGACATCCCCGACCACCTCGTCGAGCTCGAAGTCACCGCGGTCGTGGAGTGAACTCAGCGCCGCACGGCGGAAGTCGAGCAGTGCACGAGGGAACCGCCACTGCCGCCGTCATGAGCGGTTCGCGCGGCCTCGCCGGGCAACTTGTCGCCGGTG
The DNA here is from genome assembly GCF_000262345.1 of Streptomyces xiaopingdaonensis. GTDB lineage: Bacteria > Actinomycetota > Actinomycetes > Streptomycetales > Streptomycetaceae > Streptomyces > Streptomyces xiaopingdaonensis. Next base: position 13,893 of record NZ_AJTQ01000222.1, read on the forward strand.
GAGCCCAGTTGCGGCGGAAACTGCACCCCGACGCGGGGCGCCTCTGACCAAGCGCCGTACTACGAGGGGTAGTTCAGCGCCGCAGTGAGTACTCGGGGTGCCGGACCCGGTGCGCGTGCGCGAGGTGGCCGCGTACGGGGTCGGCCGGCTTCTCGACGGGCGGCGCGTCGGCGGCGTCCGAGCCGTCGGAGAACGCCGCGGTACGGGCCGGCTCGCGGCCCGTACCGCTCTGTGCGATATCTGCACCGCTGGTGGGTGCGGTGCGCGCGGCGGCGCGGGAGGCGAGTGCCGCACGCACGTAGGGGAGGGCGACGGCGACTGCGAGGCCCAACAGGAGGCCCACGACGGCAATCACCGCGGTCCCTGTGCCCGAGCGGGTCTGTGTCAGCCACAGCATGGCGAGCGTGGTGCAGACGACTGTGGCGGAACCGTAGGCGAGCTGTGCGGGGATCGGACGCGGCATGGCGGATTCCGCTCCTCGGATGTCGGTCTCGGGGGTTGGCAGCCGGTCGGACTGCTCCGGCGGACGGTGCGGGCCTGCGGACGAACTACCGGCTGGGACACCGGCCGTCGGCGGCACGGGCTCCCGCCGGCGGATGCAGGCCCCCGGGTGGAGCGGAGCGCCTGCGAACGACTCTAGGGCCGAGATGCCCGGGCCGATACCGCGGTAAGCGTGACCTGTGGCACGCGCCTGTTGCACGGGGGGCGCACCGGCGCACGGTGTCACCGGTACCCCAAGTCCCTTGGCACGGCGTGCCGTTGCACGTCCGCCCGGCGCGCCGCCCGGTGTTTCCCCACGTGCCGGGGGCGGCGCCGGACCGGGACGCCGGAGGCCCGCGTGCGGATGCGGGTACGCACGACGGCGTAGGGGCGTCCGCTGCGTACGGCCCTGCCGAACCCCGCCGCGAACTCGGCGAGGTTCCATCTCTCGTGCTCGGCACCGGACTTGGGCCCGGCTTCTCTCCCGCCTCGCCCGCCGCTCCGGGAGTCCTCGCCCGCGATGACGCGTGATGTTCGCAGTTGTAATCTGACGACGCGTCGGCCGCCATCGGCGCAGTACGCCGTGTGCCGCGTGGGGCCAGGGGGTCGATGTCGCACCGAAGAGCGCCGCGACGCGGTGTAGTTCCGTGCTCACGGTGTCAACTTCCGGCGCGACGCGCGTAGTTGGCATGCGCACGGCCCGGGTGCCTGCCGTCGGCCGGGAAGCCGAAGGGGCGGGCGGTACGGCCGCGGTTCCCGCTTGAGCGCCGAGAACGGGCGGTCGTCTTCCCGGTGTGCCTCCGCTCCCGTCACGCAACGTAGACAGGTGGGAGCAGAAGAGGACGAGCGGGAGCGTACCGCCGGATGGTGCGGCAGATCGGCGCATTGTGAGCCATCACTGGCGAAGAGTGGTCAACTCGACTATCCCTATACACCTGACAAAGCGTGCCTATTCGACTACGCGCACCTCGGGTTGATCAAGGAGGGCGCCGATGGCGGGTGACGAGCGCAACAAATTGATTTGCATCGTTGCAGGTCAAAACATGATCGGGCGTTACCCCCCTGGCGGTCAGCGCTCAATCGCGTTTAGATGCCTTACTAGGTCCACCGAAGCCGAGTCTCACGGGGGAGATGTTGATCATGTCAGGAGGCGGATTCGTCAGGCTGCCCGACGGCAGCGTGATCGTTGCGCTGACCCTTCCGCGGCCCCGACCGGCGGGCGCCGCACCCAGGAGCGAGTCGATCCCGCGGCTGTCACGCTCCGTGCAGCGAAGGCGACTCGAGATAGTCGAGGAGGCCGGAAGGCGCCGCTGGTCGGCGGCGGCCGACGAGCCGCACACCGTCCGCGCGGCCGCCCCGCGCCGCCGCCACGGCGACGAGCCCCGCGTCCGCGTCCTCGTCCACTCGGGGAACCGCGCACGCGCCCTCACCCGCCTCCGCAACCTCGGCCTGCGCGCCGTCTACCTCAACGGCAACGCGGAGCCGCCCACGACCGACGAGGTCACCGCCGTGCTCCACCACCCCGAGGGCCTCGTCTGGCGCGCCGTCCCCGAGGACGAGGCCGAGCCCTGGCGCCCCATCGCCTCGCTCCTCCGCGTCGGCACCGCCTGACAGGCACGGCCTGACGGGCGCGGCCTCAGGCGCGTACGACGGGGGCGCCGAGCAGCCCGACGCCCGCCTTCCGCAGCTCCTCCAGCGCCTGCTCGGTCGTCTCGGGCGCCACGCCCGCCGTGAGGTCGAGGAGGACCTGCGTGCGGAAGCCCTCGCGCTCCGCGTCGAGCGCGGTGGCCCGTACGCAGTGGTCGGTGGCGATACCGACGATGTCCACCTCGGCGACGTCGCGCTGCCGCAGCCACTCGGCGAGCGGCAGCCCGTTCTCGTCGGCGCCCTCGAACCCGCTGTAAGCGGCGGTGTACTTCCCCTTGTCGAAGACGGCCTCGATCGCCCCGCCGGCGACCGCGGGGGCGAAGTTCGGGTGGAACCCCACCCCTTCGGTGCCCGCGACGCAGTGCACCGGCCAGGAGTCGACGAAGTCCGGGTGGGCCGAGAAGTGGCCGCCGGGGTCGACGTGGTGGTCGCGCGTGGCGACGGTGTGCCGGTAGCCGGCGGAGGCGTCGCCCACCAACTCCGTGATGGCGGCGGCGACGTCGGCCCCGCCTGCGACGCCCATGCTGCCGCCCTCGCAGAAGTCGTTCTGCACGTCGACGACGATCAGTGCCCGGTGCATGGTCCACACCCTTCGGCCGGAGCGGTGGCGCCCGGCCTGGTCCTGGCCGGGCCGCCGGGGACGGCGGCACCGCGGCGGCCGGTCGCATGCGGCCGGCGCGTCCACGGGGTTCGAGCGTAAGACACCCGTACGGAACGCGCAGCGCGCACCCCCTCCCGTCGGCGCGGTCGGCCCGACGGCCACCGGATGCCGGGGCCGATCGCCGCCGGGCGCAAGGGAGTTGGGCGCCGGTGGCTCAGAGGTGCTCGGTCGGCAGCACCGGCTCCCCGCGGGAGAGCTGCATCGCCGACATCGGCAGCCCCGCCACCGCGGACCGGTGCCGCTCCCGCGCCGCCGAGAGCGCCTCGCGGCCCACCGCCTCGCCGCCCCTGAAGAACTCCCGCTGCACCAGGTGCGGCTCCAACTCCTCCGGCACGGACCCCGTTCCGACGACCTCCGCCTCGGCCACACCTGCCCCGTCGGGCCGCCGCGCGGCCCACTTGGCGCCCCCGAGCGACTGCTTGCCGCCCATCGACCGCTTCGCCACCGGCCGCAGCGGCGCCCCCGGCTCGTTCGAGTCGGCCCGCGCCACGAGCTTGTACACCATCGAGCACGTCGGATGCCCGCTTCCCGTGACGAGTTGGGTGCCGACCCCGTACGCGTCGACGGGCGCCGCACCGAGCGAGGCGATGGCGTACTCGTCGAGGTCGCTGGTGACGACGATCTTCGTGTGCTCGGCGCCGAGCTCGTCCAACTGCTGGCGCACGCGGTGCGCGAGGAGGAGCAGGTCCCCCGAGTCGATCCGGACGGCGCCGAGTTCGGGCCCCGCGACCTCGACCGCCGTGCCGACCGCCTCGGCGACGTCGTAGGTGTCTACGAGGAGGGTGGTGCCGCGCCCCAGCGACTCGACCTGCGCGGTGAACGCGCCGCGCTCGGTGTCGTGGAGGAGGGTGAAGGAGTGCGCCGAGGTGCCGACGGTGGGGATGCCGTACCGGTGTCCCGCCGCGAGGTTGGAGGTGGTGTCGAAACCGCCGATGTATGCGGCGCGCGAGGCGGCGACGGCGGCGAGTTCGTGGGTGCGTCTCGCGCCCATCTCCAGCATCGTCCGGCCGTGCGCCGCCAGCGCCATCCGCGACGCGGCGGCGGCGACCGCGGAGTCGTGGTTGAGGATGGAGAGCAGCACCGTCTCCAGCAGCACGCACTCCGCGAAGGTGCCCTCGACGCGGAGCAGGGGCGAACCGGGGAAGTAGACCTCCCCCTCGGGGTAGCCGACGATGTCGCCGCCGAACCGGTAGTCGGCGAGCCACTCCAGCGTCGGCTCGTCGACGACGCGGGCCTCGCGGAGGAACTGGAGCGTCGAGGAGTCGAAGCGGAAGTTCTCGACGGCGTCGATCACGCGCCCGTTCCCCGCCATCACGCCGTACCTGCGGCCGCCGGGGAGGCGCCGGGTGAAGACCTCGAAGGCGGAGCGCCGGTGCGCGGTGCCGTCCGCCAACGCCGCCTGCACCATGGTCAGTTCGTACTGGTCGGTGAAGAGCGCGGTGGAGGGTACGGAGACCGGCAGCCCCGCTGCCGCGTCCGGGCTCGCGGGCGCTGCCTCGCCTGGTCGGTCCACGGGACTCACCTCGTGCGTCGGGTTTGCCGGCCCCTCGTACGGCGGCCGGTGCTGTTGGTGTGCCTCGGTGCGCGTGACGGCGGTGCCCGCCGCCGGCGCCGAGGATACCCTTCATTTCGTCAGCATGACGATATAAGGCGGGGTGCCGCCGCCTCTCTCCGGGGCGGCGGAGAGCCGGCTCTTTGTGCCGCAGGCGGCGGCTGATGGCAGCATGGACCCCGTGAGTGTCGCGCCGACCGAGAAGCCGATGGAGACGGAGAACCCGGAGACCGGTGAGGAGCATGCCGAGGTCCCCGCGGCGAACGTCCCGTGGGTCACCGTGGTCCACAACGACCCGGTGAACCTGATGAGTTACGTGAGCTACGTCTTCCAGGCATACTTCGGCTATTCGAAGGACAAGGCCAAGAAACTGATGATGGACGTGCACCACAAGGGCCGGGCGATCGTCTCCACCGGCAGCCGCGAGGAGATGGAGCGGGACGTGCAGGCGATGCACAGCTACGGCCTCTGGGCCACGCTCCAGCAGGACCGCTGATGGCGGGGTACTTCGAGGCCACCTCGGACGGCGCCGCCGTCGCGCTCGACGAAGTTGAGATCTCCATCCTCCGCAGCCTCACCGTCCAACTCCTGGAGCTGATCGGCCCCGGCGACGCGGACTCCGGCAGCGAGGAGGCCGACCCGCTCGACGCCCTCTTCGCCGAGGGCCCGAGCGAGCCCCCCACCGATCCGGCGCTCGCCCGCCTCTTCCCCGACGCGTACGGCGAAGGACCCGGCGGGACACCGGAGGCGAAGACGCCGGAGGCGCAGGCCGAGGCCGCCGAGGCGCGCTCGGCCTCCGCCGAGTTCCGCCGCTACACCGAGACCGACCTGCGTGCCGGCAAGCGCGACGCCGGCCTCGCCGTCGTCCGCTCCCTCGACGCGCTGCGACCGGCCGAGAGCGGCGCCGTCCTCACGCTGGGCCCCGAGGACTCACGCGTCTGGCTCGGCGTCCTCAACGACCTGCGGCTGGCGCTCGGTGCCCGCCTGGAGATCACCGACGACGAGGACAGCGGCGAGCTCTACCAGCTCCCCGACTCCGATCCGCGCAAGCCGATGGTGATGGCCTTCCTCTGGCTGGGCGGTCTCCAGGAGACGCTCGTCGAGACGCTCCTCCCCTGACCCGACCGCCCCAAGAGCCCCGCACCGCACGCCGGTTGCGGGGCTCCGCCGCTGCACGCGTCGGGCGCCCCGCACCCGCCGTCCGGTGGTCCCGCGGCCGGTCGCCGCTTCGTCCGCGCCCGGCGGTGGTACGGCTGCGTCTGCGAGCCAGGCGCACGCCCGGGGGCGCATCGCGGCCGACGGCCGCTGGGCCGCGCCCCCGGACCGCGAGCCGGCCGGCCGAGCGCCGGCCGAGGGAGAGAGGCGGGGCCACACATGACCTCCGAGCAGGTCGAAGAACCACCGCCGCCGGAGGAGCCGACGGGCCCCGCGCGGCGCGTCACACCGACCGCGTCGGGGGAGGAGGGGTACCGGAGGGGGCTCGGCAGCCGGCAGATCCAGATGATCGCGATCGGCGGCGCCATCGGCACCGGGCTCTTCCTCGGCGCCGGCAAGACGATCCACAGGGCCGGTCCGAGCATCATCCTGGCGTACGCGGTCGCGGGCGTGGTGATCTACTTCATCATGCGGGCGCTCGGCGAACTCCTCATGTACCGCCCGGTGTCCGGCGCCTTCTCCGAGTACGCGCGGGAGTTCCTCGGCCCCTTCTTCGGCTTCGCCACCGGCTGGACGTACTGGCTCTTCTGGGTCGTCACCGGCATGACGGAAGTGACCGCCGCGGCCACCTACGTCCACTACTGGTGGCCAGGGGTGCCGCAGTGGACGTCGGCGCTCGCCTTCACGCTGCTGCTCTACGCGGCGAACCTGATCTCCGTGAAGATCTTCGGGGAGATGGAGTTCTGGTTCTCGATGGTCAAGGTCACCGCGATCATCGGGATGATCCTCGTCGGCCTCGGCGTGATCACCTTCGGCTTCTCCGCCGCCGGCTCCGACGCCTCCTTCGGCCAACTCTGGTCGCACGACGGCTTCTTCCCCAAGGGCGTGGGCGGCACCCTGATGACGCTCCAGCTCGTGATGTTCTCCTTCGTCGCCGTCGAGCTCGTCGGCGTGACCGCCGGTGAGTCGAAGACGCCGGCGAAGGACCTGCCGCGGGCGATCAACACCGTTCCCTGGCGGATCGCCCTCTTCTACGTCGGGGCGCTGACAGTGATCCTCTCCGTCGTCTCCTGGACCGCCTTCGAGCCGGGCACGAGCCCGTTCGTCGCCGCCTTCGCCCGGATCGGGCTCCCCGCGGGCGCGGGGATCGTCAACTTCGTCGTGCTCACCGCGGCGCTCTCCTCCTGCAACTCCGGGATGTACTCCACCGGCCGGATGCTGCGGGACCTGGCGCGCAACGGGCAGGGCCCGGCCTTCCTCACCAGGCTCAGCGGCAACGGCCTCCCGCTGCTGGGGACGACGGTCTCGGTCGCACTGATGCTCGTCGGCGTCTGGATCAACTACCAGTGGCCCTCAAAGGCGTTCGACTACGTGGTCTCCTTCGCCACCATCTCGGGCATGTGGGCCTGGATCATGATCCTGCTCGCGCAGCTCCGCTACCGGCGGCTCTCCGACCGCGGCCTCCTGCCGCGCTCCCCGTTCCGCGCGCCCGGCACGCCGTACACGAGCTGGTTCGCGCTCGGGTTCATCGGGCTGACGCTCGCCGTGATGGCCGTCGACCCGGACGCGCGCGTCTCCCTCTACGGGGCGCCGCTCTGGGCGGCGCTCCTCGTCACCGCCTACCGGGTGATCAAGTCGCGCGCCCCCGAGGTCTTCGACGAGCCCCGCCCCTGAGGCGGGCCGGCTCCGCACCCAAATGCTCGGACATCGGCGGAGAAGACGACTCGATTCCCTTGCACAGTACGGGAGTTGAGCCTTTGTCCGCTCTTTGTCAAGGTCGTGACCTGCGAGTTCTCCTGTGGTAGGAACAGCTGACCGCTCGCCTACGGTTCGCCGCGCCCGTCCGGCCGATGCGGGGAAATCCGTCCGTACGGCCAAGGGAAATGCATGGCGACTGAATCCTGGACCGACCGAGTCGACAGCACGATCAATGATCTCGTCGACCCGGTCTCGACCCTGTTGAACGACCTCGTCTTCTACGAGGTGAACGTCTTCGGCGCGAGCATGCCGCTGATCGTGGCCTGGCTCGTCATAGCCGGCCTCGTCTTCTCCTGCTACTTCGGCTTCGTGCAGGTCCGCCGCATGCCGCTGGCGCTGCGGCTGGTACGGGGCAGATACGACCAGCCGGACGCGGCGGGCGAGCTCACCCACTTCCAGGCGCTCACCTCCGCCGTCTCCGGGACGGTCGGTCTCGGCAACATCGCGGGCGTCGCCATCGCCGTCTCGATCGGCGGCCCCGGCGCGACGTTCTGGATGATCCTCTGCGGATTCCTCGGCATGGCCACCAAGTTCGTCGAATGCACGCTCGGCGTGAGGTACCGGAAGATCAACGAGGACGGGACCGTCTCCGGCGGCCCCATGCGCTACCTCACCCACGGCCTCGCCGAACGCGGACTGCCCGGGCTCGGCAAGGTGCTCGCCTTCTGCAGCGCCGTGATGATCCTCTTCTTCGCCTTCTTCGGCGGCAACCTCTTCCAGGTCAACCAGTCCCTCGAGCAGCTGACCGCGGTGACGGGCAAGGAGGACAGCATCTTCGCCTCCTCGGGCGGCTCGCTCGCCTTCGGCGTCGTCCTCGCGCTGCTCATCGGGCTCGTGCTGCTCGGCGGTGTGAAGGCGATCGGCCGCGTCACCAGCCGCCTCGTGCCCGCGATGGCCCTCGTCTACATCGCCGGCTGCCTCATCGTGATCGGCTTCAACGTCGGCTCCGTCCCGTCCGCGCTCGCCACCATCGTCACCGAGGCGTTCAACCCGCAGGGCGTCGCCGGCGGCCTGATCGGCGCCCTGATCATCGGCTTCCAGCGGGCCGCCTGGTCCAACGAGGCCGGCATCGGCTCGGCGTCGATCGCCCACGCGGCCGTGAAGACGAAGCGCCCCGCGACCGAGGGGCTCGTCGCCTCGCTCGAACCCTTCATCGACACCGTGATCGTCTGCACCATGACCGCCGTCACCATCGTCATCGCCGGCGGGCCGCTCTACGAGGGCCTGCGCGAGAAGGCCGCTGCCGGTGAGGAGGTCAACACCGGCACCGGCGCCGGCATCTCGGTCACCTCCGACGCCTTCGAGACGGCGCTGCCGTGGTTCCCCTACGTCCTCACCGTCGCGGTGCTGCTCTTCGCCTTCTCCACCGCGCTCACCTGGAGTTACTACGGCCTGAAGACCTGGTCGTTCCTCTTCGGCGAGAGCCGCGCCTCGGTCCTCGTCTACAAGGTGGTCTTCAGCCTCGTCACCATCGCGGGCGCGCTGCTCTCCCTCGGCGCCCTCGTCGATCTCTCCGACGCCGTCCTCTTCGGTGCCGCGCTCTTCAACATCGCCGGCCTCTACCTGCTGATGCCGATCGTCAAGCGCGAGCTGCGGAAGGTGCTCGACTACGCCCGGCGCAAGGACGCAGGCGACTCGGACGAGGAGATAGAGCGCGACGAAGCACGCGCGGAGGAGGCGGCGCAGGCCGGCTGACGCCGGCGGACCGCCGCCCGAGCCCCGCGGCGGCGGTCCGCGACCGCCCGCATCCCCGCGAACGGCCGGCGATTAGTCTGGGCCGCATGCTGACCCTCACCCAGGAGTTGCACGACCGCATCGTCGAGCACGCCCGCAAGGACCACCCGGACGAGGCATGCGGCGTGGTCGCCGGGCCGGCCGGCGAAGGACGCGCCGAGCGGTTCATCCCGATGCTCAACGCCGCGCGCTCGCCCACCTTTTACGAGTTCGACTCGAAGGACCTGCTGAAGCTCTACCGCGAGATGGACGACCGGGACGAGGAGCCGGTGGTGATCTACCACTCGCACACGGCCACCGAGGCGTACCCGTCCCGCACCGACATCACCTACGCCAACGAGCCGGGCGCCCACTACGTCCTCGTCTCGACCGCCGAGTGCGGCAACGACGAGGGCCCGTTCTCCTTCCGGTCCTTCCGCATCGTGGAGGGCGAGGTCACCGAGGAGGAGGTGCGGCTCGTCGAGGCGTACGCCTGACCGCGTGCACCGGCGGGCGGGTGTCCATATACGTGTCCGCGCATCGGGACGCGGCTCGGGTGCCGGCACGGGAATCGATACGATGACCCCATGGTTGTCCACCGTGTGAGCGCATTCGAGAACGCCGCGGGCAGCCTGCTCGTAGGCCGCCTGCACGTGGATCTGTGCCGCCTCGCCAGCGCCGTCTGTCCCGCGCGCAGCGCCGCCGTCTGAGCCGCGGAGGGCAGCCCGCCGGCGAGGGGCTGCCGCCGTGTGCCGAGCCGCACCGGGCGCCCGCGCCGCCCGCATCCCCACCTCATTCACAGGAGCACGATCATGGCCATCGAGGTCCGCATCCCGACCATCCTCCGCACCTACACGGACGGCCAGAAGTCCGTCGAGGGCACCGGCGCCTCCGTCGGCGAGCTCTTCCGCGACCTGGAGACCCGGCACACCGGGATCGAGGAGCGCCTCGTCGACGGCGGCGAGCTGCGCCGCTTCGTCAACGTCTACCTCAACGACGAGGACGTCCGCTTCCTCGACGGCATCTCCACCGAGCTCAAGGACGGCGACAACGTCACCATCCTGCCCGCGGTCGCCGGCGGCAGCGCGGAAGCCGAGACGTCCGCCTGATGCGCTACGACTCCCCCTTGGCCGCGGTGGGGAACACCCCGCTCGTGCACCTGCCGCGGCTCTCACCCGCGGAGTCGGTGCGGATCTGGGCGAAGCTGGAGGACCGCAACCCGACCGGCTCGGTGAAGGACCGCCCGGCGCTCCACATGGTCGAGCAGGCCGAGAAGTCCGGCCGGCTCACGCCGGGTTGCACGATCCTGGAGCCGACCTCGGGGAACACCGGCATCTCGCTGGCGATGGCGGCGAAGCTCAAGGGCTACCGGATCGTCTGCGTCATGCCGGAGAACACCAGCGAGGAGCGGCGCCGGCTCCTCGCGATGTGGGGCGCGGAGATCGTCGCCTCGCCGGCGGCCGGCGGCTCCAACACCGCGGTGCGCGTGGCCAAGGAGCTCGCGGCCGAGCACCCGGACTGGGTGATGCTCTACCAGTACGGCAACGAGGACAACGCCGGCGCCCACTACGCGGGCACGGGCCCGGAGATCTACGCCGACCTCCCCTCGATCACGCACTTCGTCGCGGGACTCGGCACCACGGGCACGCTCATGGGCGCGGGCCGCTACCTGCGCGAGCAGAAGCCGGACGTCCGGATCGTCGCCGCCGAACCCCGGTACGACGACCTCGTCTACGGGCTCCGCAACCTCGACGAGGGGTTCGTCCCCGAGCTCTACGACGAGTCCGTGCTCACCACGCGCTTCAGCGTCTCCTCCGAGGACGCCGTCACCCGGACGCGTGAACTCCTCGCGCAGGAGGGCCTCTTCGCCGGCGTCTCGACGGGCGCCGCGCTGCACGCCGCGATCGGCGTCGGCAAGCGGGCGCTCCGCGAGGGGCAGGACGCCGACATCGCCTTCGTCGTCGCCGACGGAGGGTGGAAGTACCTCTCGACGGGCGTCTACACGGCCGAGTCCACCGAGGCGGCCGTCGAGCTGCTCCAGGGACAACTCTGGGCCTGAGCAAGGACGTTGCCCAGGCCGCCCGACCGGCCCCGGCTCCGCCAGGCGCGAGCCGGGGCCGAAGTGCGCCGCGGCGCCGTCCCGTTGGGCGCCGGGTCAGCCCTGCCCGTCCCGGACGCGCCGCCACAGCGCGGCGTCGACGCGGCCCGCGCGGTACCTGAGGTCCTTGAGCTCCACGTCCTCGCCGGGCCCTCCGGCGCGCACGCGCGGAGTCCGCGCGTCCGTTTCCCGGGCGCTCACCGACTCGGGCGGCAGCGGGAGTTCGTCCGCGCCGGGCGCCGACTCGGAGGTCGTGACCCGGGCGACGCGGGCGCGCCCGCCGTGGACGCCGAGGACGAGGCAGAGGCGCATGCCGGGCGGCGTGTGCGGCTCGGGCGGCGGCTCGTCGACGGCCCACCACACCTCGCCGGGCGCCGGCGCCCCCGGCTGCTGCGGCCTGCGGCGCGCACCGAGCCTCCCCCGCCCGTCGACCACGGCCGTGACGAGCGCGAGCGCGACGACCACGCCGAGCGCCACCCACCATGCCTTCTCCACCGCGCCACCTCCCCGGCCCCGCCGGTCCGTTGTGCGCCCAGTCTCGCGCGGACGGGCCGCGATCGGTGCCGCGCCGCCCGTACCCCGCGCTGGTGATTCCGCCCACACCGCCGCACTGCGGAGGAGCGCAGGGGACCCGCGCGGCTTACGCTCGAAAGCCCCTCGTCAGCGTCGTCGTGGGCGACGGCACTGGCAGGGCGCGCCGAAAGTCCGCGCACCGTCGTCCACGGAGGTCCCGCTCGATGAAGCTCACCGTCCTCGGCTGCTCGGGCTCGTTCCCGTCGACCGAATCGGCCTGCTCCAGCTACCTGGTGGAGGCCGACGGCTTTCAGCTCCTCCTCGACCTGGGCAACGGCGCCCTCGGCGAACTCCAGCGCCATACGGGCCTCTACGACCTCGACGCCATCGCGCTCAGTCACCTCCACACCGACCACTGCGTCGACATGTGCGCGTACTTCGTCGCCCGCTACTACCGCCTCGACGGCGGCCGTTGCTCGCCGATGCCGGTCTACGGGCCGCAGGGAACCGAGCACCGGCTCACCACCGCGTACGGCGACACCCCTTCCGACTCCTCGATGAGCGAGGTCTTCGACTTCCGGACCGTCGCCTCGGGAGACGTCTTCGACGCCGGTCCTTTCCGGGTCACGGCGGCGCTCGTCGACCACCCGGTGGAGGCGTACGCGTACCGGGTCGAGCACCGCGCGACGGGGCGCACCCTCACCTACTCGGGGGACACGGGTCCTTCGGAGGCGCTGGACGAACTGGCAAGCGGGAGCCACCTGTTCCTCTGCGAGGCGTCGTTCACCGACGGCAACGAGCACATCCCCGGGCTGCACCTCAACGGCCGCGAGGCCGGCGAGGCCGCGGTCCGCGCCAGTGTCGAGCGCCTGCTGCTCACCCACATCCCGCCGTGGACCGATCCGCAGATCAACGCGCGGGACGCGAAGGCGGTCTTCCGGGGCCCGGTGGAGATCGCGCGGGCCGGCGCCGTCCACGAGGTCTGACGGTCCGGCGCTCACTTGCTGTATCTCTGCCCCTCGTCCTCGGGGGCGGTCTCCTCCGGCTCGCGTCCGGGCGTCTTGAGGTCGAACTTGGTGATGACGAAGCGGAAGACGGTGTAGTAGATCACCGCGAAGCCGAGTCCGATCGGCACGATGAGCCAGGGTTTCGTCGCGAGGCTCCAGTTGATGACGTAGTCGATCAGGCCGGCGGAGAAGCTGAACCCGTCGTGGACGCCGAGCGCCCAGGTGACCGCCATCGAGGCGCCGGTGAGCACCACGTGGATGCAGTAGAGCAGCGGCGCGACGAAGAGGAAGCTGAACTCCAGCGGCTCGGTGACGCCCGTGACGAACGAGGTGAGCGCCACCGAGAGCATCAGCCCTCCGACCTCCTTGCGGCGCTCGGGCCGCGCGGCGTGCGTGATCGCGAGGGCCGCGGCAGGCAGCGCGAACATCATGATCGGGAAGAAGCCGGAGAGGAACTGCCCGGCCGACGGGTCGCCCGCGAGGAACCTGTTGATGTCGCCGTGCACTTCGGTGCCGTCCGGTTTCTCGTAGGAACCGAACTGGAACCACATGAAGGTGTTCAGGAACTGGTGCAGCCCGACCGGGATCAGCGCCCGGTTGGCGAGGCCGAAGAGTCCGGAGCCCCAGGAGCCCATGTTCGTCAGCCACTTGCTGAAGTCGGTGAGCGCGTCTCCGACGGGCGGCCAGACCCACTGGCAGAGCACCGCGAAGCCGAGCGCCACGAACGCCATCACGATCGGCACCAGCCGCCGGCCGTTGAAGAACCCCAGCCAGTCGACGAGCTTGACGCGGTGGAGCCGCTGCCAGAACCAGGCGGTGAGGAGCCCCATGACGATGCCGCCGAAGACGCCCGGGTTCTGGAAGGTCGCCGGCTCGGTCGAGCCGTCCCCCGTGACGCAGGCCCCGTCGGAGAAGCTCATGCCGTCGGGGCACTCGGGGAACTGCTGGAGGATGTTGTAGTAGACGAGGAATCCGGCGACGGCGGCGAGCGCCGTGGAGCCGTCGGACTTCTTCGCCATCCCGATCGCGACGCCGACGCAGAAGAGGAGCGGAAGGCCGAGCGCGGAGTCGAGGAGCGCGCTGCCCGCGCCGAGGAAGACCTTGGCGACGTTGGTCCAGCCGATCCCCTCGTCCCCGAAGAGGTCGGGCTGACCGAGCCGGTTGAGGATGCCGGCGGCCGGGAGCACCGCGATGGGCAGTTGCAGGCTCCGGCCCATCTTCTGGAGCCCCTGGAAGAACTGCGAGCCCACGCTTCCCCACCGGCCCCGTGGCGACGCCGCGCTCTCTGCGCTCACCTGTCACCTCCTCGCCCCGTCCGGCCTCCCGCCGCGTTCTCGGGAGCCGCCAAGTAACCGTCATCATTCGCCACCAAGCAGTCATACGCCCGCGAAGGTGGGCCGAACGTGGGCTAACGTGAACACACCCGGAACGGCACCGGCGTTCGACCCGGCGGCCGACGGAACCGGCGATCGGCGTCGAGGCCAGGAGGAGCAGATGGCGAACAAGGCGGAGAAGATCGTGGCGGCGCTCGGCGGGCTGGAGAACATCGAGGAGGTCGAGGGGTGCATCACCCGGCTGCGGACCGAGGTGAACGACCCGGCCCTCGTCGACGAGGCGGCGCTCAAGGCCGCGGGCGCCCACGGCGTCGTGAAGATGGGCACGGCGGTACAGGTGGTGATCGGCACCGACGCGGACCCGGTCGCCAACGAGATCGAGGACATGCGGTGATCCGCCTGCGGGCAGGGGCAGTCGGGGCTGCTCGGAAGCGTCCGTTCCGTTCGGTGGCCTGATCTCCACGCACGTCCCTCGCCCCGGCGAGGAGACGCTCGAGCGGCGGATAGGGTCGGGGCCATGGATCGTATCGACGGCCGTACGGCCGAACAGCTGCGCGCTGTCACCATCGAACGCGGCTGGAGCAAGCACGCCGAGGGGTCCGTCCTGGTCTCCTTCGGCGACACCAGGGTGCTCTGCACCGCCAGCCTCACCGAGGGCGTGCCCCGCTGGCGCAAGGGCAGCGGCCAGGGCTGGGTCACGGCCGAGTACGCCATGCTGCCCCGCGCCACCAACACCAGGGGCGACCGTGAGTCCGTCCGCGGCCGCATCGGCGGACGCACCCACGAGATCTCCCGGCTCGTCGGCCGCTCGCTGCGCGCCGTGATCGACTTCAAGGCGCTCGGCGAGAACACGGTCGTCCTCGACTGCGACGTGCTCCAGGCCGACGGCGGCACCCGCACCGCCGCCATCACGGGCGCCTACGTCGCGATGGCGGACGCCGTCGCCTGGGCCCAGGAGAAGAAGCTCGTCAAGGCGAAGGCGCAGCCGCTCACCGGTTCGGTCTCCGCCGTCAGCGTCGGCATCGTCGACGGCACCCCGCTCCTCGACCTCAAGTACGAGGAGGACGTCCGCGCCGAGACAGACATGAACGTCGTCTGCACCGGGGACGGGCGCTTCGTCGAGGTGCAGGGGACGGCCGAGGGGCAGCCGTTCTCGCGCGACGAGCTCGACGGCCTGCTCGACCTCGCCGCGGCCGGCTGCGCCCAACTCGACGGCGTCCAGCGGCAGGCACTCGGTAGCTGAACCGGCGCGGGCTGCGCCGGCCGGGCGCAACCTCTTCGCCGAACCGGAAACTTCGCGGACTTCTCAAACGTCATACCTGGTACGGGCCGCGCGGGTCGAACCGTGCGGTCCGTCCAGCTTTCCCGCCGGGGCCCCGGCGGGCGTGGCGGCCCCGGCGGGATAATCGCCGCATGAGCCACACCCTGATCCTCGCCACCTGCAACGCACACAAGGTCGTCGAGCTGCGCGCCATCCTCCAGGACGCGGGGCTCGACGTCGAACTCGTCGGGGCCGACGCCTACCCCGAGGTCCCCGACGTCAAGGAGACGGGCGTCACCTTCGCCGAGAACGCGCTGCTCAAGGCGCATGCGCTCGCCGGGGCCACCGGTCTGCCCGCCGTCGCCGACGACTCGGGGCTCTGCGTCGACGTGCTCGGCGGAGCCCCCGGCATCTTCTCCGCACGCTGGTCGGGCCGGCACGGCGGCGACGCCGTCGACCGCGCCAACCTGGAGCTCCTCCTCGCCCAACTCTCCGACATCGACGAGCCGCACCGCGGCGCCCACTTCGCCTGCGCGGCGGCACTGGCGCTCCCCGACGGCACGGAGCGCGTCGTCGAGGGCCGCCTCACCGGCACCCTGCGGTACGCGCCGGCGGGCGAGGGCGGGTTCGGCTACGACCCGATCCTCCAGCCCGAGGGCGAGACCCGCACCTGCGCCGAGCTGAGCGCCGAGGAGAAGAACGCCCTCAGCCACCGCGGCAAGGCGTTCCGCGCGCTCGTCCCCGTCGTACGGGAGCTCCTCGGCTGAGCCTGCCGCGCTCCGAACGACCGGCGCCTCCCGCCCCGTTCACACCCCTTGCCGATACGAAAACGCATCCGATACGTTCCCGTATCGGGAGGGGCCGATGGACGGGACGACGCGGCTCGGCGGCGGAGCACGGCGCACCACCGCGCGCCGCGCGCAGACCCGGCGCAGGCTGCTCGATGCCGCGCTCCGGGCCTTCGCCGAAGAGGGCTTCGGCCGCACGACGGTCGAGAGCGTCTGCGCACGCGCCGGGTTCACCAGGGGCGCCTTCTACTCCAACTTCTCCTCCCTCGACGAACTCTTCCTCGCCATGTGGGAGGAGCGCTCCGCGCGGATGCTCCACGACCTCCGCGAGGCTCTCGCCCGGGCGCCGGCCGCGGCGCCCGAAGAGGCCCTGCGCGCCGCGCTCGCCGCCGTCGGCGTGGACGACGAGTGGCACAGGGTCACCGCCGAGTTCACCGCGCACGCGCTGCGCACGCCCGGCCTGCGGCGCGTCGTCGCCGCTCGTGAGCAGGCGATCCGGGAGACCCTCGTCCCGGTCCTCACCGCCGCGCTGCGCCGGGCGGGCCGCGCCGTCCCCGACGAGGCGGCGCTCGGCAGCGCGCTCGTCGCCGTCCACGACGGCACCTCCGTACAGGTCCTGCTGGAGCCGGGGAGCGAGGACGCCCTCCGGCACCGCGAGGAGCTCTTCCGCCACGTCCTGTACGCCTACAGCCGACCGACTCCCCGCGACCCAGGGGGACTTGAGCCTCCTGCTCCGGAGGAGACCCCGCATCCCGAGGAGCCGCACCGTGCCTGAGGACGCCGACGTCATCGTGGTGGGGGCCGGCCTCGCCGGCCTCGTCGCCACGTACGAACTCGCCCGCGCCGGGCGCCGGGTGCTCGTCGTCGACCAGGAGAGCCCGGCGAACCTCGGCGGACAGGCGCACTGGTCGCTCGGCGGACTCTTCCTCGTCGACAGCCCCGAGCAGCGGCGCATGGGCATCCGTGACTCCGAGCAACTCGCCCTCGCCGACTGGCTCGGCTCCGCCGCCTTCGACCGCCCGCGCGAGGACCGCTGGCCGCGCCGCTGGGCCGAGGCCTACGTGCACTTCGCGGCGGGCGAGAAGCGCAGCTACCTCCGCGGGCTCGGGCTGCGCCTCACGCCCAACGTCGGCTGGGCCGAGCGCGGCGACGGCACGGCCGCGGGGCACGGGAACTCCGTGCCGCGGTTCCACCTCGCGTGGGGGACCGGGCCCGAAGTGGTGCGCGTCTTCCGGGAACCGGTGCAGGCGGCGGCCGCGCGCGGTCTCGTCCGGTTCGCGCACCGGCACCGCGTGGAGGAGCTGCTCGTCGAGGACGGCGCCGCCGTCGGGGTGCGCGGCAGCGTGCTCGCCGCCGACCCGGCGGCGCGGGGCGTCGCCTCGTCCGACGAGGCGGAGGGCGAGTTCGAAATGCGGGCTCAGGCCGTCGTCGTCACCTCGGGCGGCATCGGCGGCAACTCCGCACTGGTGCGGAAGAACTGGCCGGTCGAGCGGCTCGGCGAGGCACCGCGCTCGATGATCACCGGCGTCCCCGCCTACGTCGACGGGCGGATGCTGGAGACGGCCGAGCGCGCCGGGGCGTCCCTCGTCAACCGCGACCGGATGTGGCACTACACCGAGGGGATAAAGAACTGGGCGCCCGTCTGGCCCGACCACGCGATACGGATCATCCCGGGGCCCTCCTCGCTCTGGCTCGACGCCACGGGGAAGCGGCTCCCCGCGCCGTACTTCCCCGGGCACGACACCCTCGGCACGCTGCGGCACATCCTCGGTACGGGGCACGAGCACACCTGGTTCGTCCTGACGCGCTCGATCGTGGAGAAGGAGTTCGCGCTCTCCGGGTCGGAGCAGAACCCCGATCTCACGGGCAAGGACCTCAAGTTGACGCTCTCCCGCGTGAAGAAGGGCGCACCCGGACCCGTCCAGGCTTTCCTCGACCACGGCGAGGACTTCGTACAGGCCCGCGGCCTCCGCGCGCTCGTCGACGGGATGAACCGCGTCGCCCCGGAACCCGGCCTCGACGCCGCGCAGGTCGAGCGCGAGGTACTCGCCCGGGACCGGGAGGTGGACAACGCGTACTCCAAGGACCTCCAGTTGATGTCGATCCACAACGCCCGCTCCTACCGTGCCGATCGGCTCACCCGCGTCGCCAGGCCGCACCGCCTCCTCGACCCGGCGCACGGGCCGCTCATCGCCGTCCGCCTCCATCTGCTCACCCGCAAGACCCTCGGCGGCCTGGAGACGACCCTCGACTCCCAAGTCGTGCGCCCGGACGGCGAGTTCTTCGACGGCCTCTACGCGGCGGGCGAGGCCGCCGGCTTCGGCGGCGGCGGCGTCCACGGCTACAACGCACTGGAGGGCACCTTCCTCGGCGGCTGCATCTTCTCCGGCCGCGCGGCCGGCCGCGCCCTCGCCAGGAGCCTCGCGTGACGCCGGCGGGCGAGCGCCGTACCGCCCTCGTCACCGGCGCCTCCTCGGGGATCGGCGCCGCGGTCGCCGCCGCGCTCGTCGCGCGCGGGGTGCGCGTTTTCGGGACGAGCCGTGCCCCCGAGAAGGTCGACGAGCCGCTCGAGGGCGTCACCTACCTGCCGCTCGACCTCGGCGAGGATTCCTCGATCGAGGGGTGCGCCGCGGCGGCGGGGGACGTCGACATCCTCGTCAACAACGCGGGCGAGAGCCAGAGCGGTCCGCTGGAGGAGCTGCCGCCCGAGGCGGTGCGGCGCCTCTTCCAGCTCAACGTATTCGGCGCGGTGCGCCTCACCCAGCTCCTGCTCCCCGGCATGCGCCAACGGCGGTACGGGCGGGTGGTGATGGTCGGCTCGATGCTCGCGAGCTTCCCCCTCGCCTACCGCTCCTCGTACGTCGCGTCCAAGGCGGCGCTGCGGGGGTTCGCCAGCGCGGCGAGGCGCGAGGCAGCCCCGTGGGGCGTGGGGGTCACCACCGTCGAGCCGGGCTCGATCAACACGGGGATCAGCGAGCGCCGCACGCAGTACCTCCGCGAGGGGTCGCCGTTCGCGGACGAGTACCACGCCATGCTGCGCGCGCTCAACGCCAACGAGGCCGACGGGATCTCGCCCGAGAAGGTCGCGCGCACCGTCCTCCGCGCGATCGAGGCCCGCAGCACCAAGCCGCTGTACGCGGTGGGAAGTTCGGCCCAGCTCGTCTTCCCGCTGCGGCGGCTCCTGCCGCGCGCGGCCGTGGAGCGCATCGTGCAGCGGCGGCACGGGCTGGGGTGAACCCGGCGCCGGGGACCGGGGATTGACGCGGTGGGGCCCGCCCCGGCGCGCTGAAGCCCACGTCTCAACGATCATGCACCACACGCCCGAGTGTGCGACACCCGCACCGACTGCTCGCCCCGACCCGTCGACGGCGAAGAAGAGCGGAAGGACATCAGTGGAATCGGAGTTTCTCATCGTCCTTGCGGTGGCGTTCGCCTTCGGCCTCCTGTGTGCGCTCGCTCCCCGCTCCGTCCTCAAGGCAGGACATGCGATCTCGGTCAAGGCGGGCGCCGGCAAGCGACGCCTCAGTCGTGGGAAGACGAAGATCCTGCGATTCCTCGGCGCCGTCATTGCGCTCGGAGTTCCCGCTGTCACGTATCCGAGCCGAGGTGCCCGGTAAGCCGGCACTGTGTCTCACCGGCGCGGGTGCGAGTACCAGGAACCCGGCACTGCCCACAGCCGACACCGACCTGACCACCGTGGGCGGGGCCGAGCACTGCCCGGCCCCGCCCACCGTGGTCGCCATGAGACCGCCTCCGCCGGGGAGTTGGTCAGGCGGTGGCGATGGCCGGGTCGCTCACGCCCGGCTCGCCGGTCTCCACGTGCCCGGCCAAGCGGCGCAGGTAGGTGTCGTCGTGGTCGCTGAGGAGCCGCAGGTCGTACCAGCGCTTGGTCGCCCGGAGGTCGACGGTGTGGGTGAGCGTCTCGCCCGCGCGCACGCTGAGGGTCTCGCTCCGGCCGCCGTAGCCGTTGGTCAGGCGCAGGGTCGCCCTGGCCGCACCGGAGTTGGTGACCGTCAGCTCGACGCCGCCGGTGCCGGCCCGGTGCCGCGCGGTGACCTCGGGGCCCGCCTCCGTCGCGCTGCCCCGGAAGGTGCGCAGGAACCCGTTGGGCCCGTGGACCGTGAGGTCGTAGGCGTCCTCGGACGCGTCCGTCGACCACGTGGCCGAGAGCGTCTTTCCGGCCTCGGTCGAGTACACCCAGGGGCCGTCGGTGCGGTTGCCGGAGGTCACGTGGAAGTGCGCGCCGGCCTTCTCGCCGCCGCCGAAGGTCAGCGTCAACCTCCCCCGAGCCGCGTCGAGTTCGCCGTCGACCGCCGGTGCGTACGGCAGCGGCCGGGTGCGGCGGCGGCCCTTTTCCTGCCGGAGCGCCTGCGGGGTGTCGGGGCGTGCGGGGTTGTAGGAGTCGTGCCGCTCGTTGTCGGTCGGCTCGTACTCGTCGACGTCCGGCAGTTCGGGGCGGCCTGTCTCCTTGAGCGAGAAGTCGAAGGCCGAGGTCAGGTCGCCGCAGACGGCCCGGCGCCACGGCGAGATCTTCGGCTCGTGGACGCCGAAGCGCTGCTCCATGAAGCGGATGAGGGAGGTGTGGTCGAAGGTCTCCGAGCACACGTAGCCGCCGGTCGACCACGGCGAGACGACGAGCATCGGCACGCGCGGGCCCAGACCGTAGGGCCCGGCCTGGTTCTCGGCGTCGCCCTCGTAGTGCTCGGCCGCGGTGTCCGTCGTCGCGTCGCCCTGGGCCTCGGTGGCGGGCGCGTAGGGCGGGACCACGTGGTCGAAGTAGCCGTCGTTCTCGTCGTAGGTGATGAACAGGGCCGTCCTGCTCCACACCTCGGGGTTGGAGGTGAGCACGTCCAGGACCTGCGCGATGTACCAGGCGCCGTAGTTCGTGGGCCAGTTGGGGTGCTCGTCGAACGCCTCGGGCGCGGTGATGTAGGAGATCTGCGGCAGCTTGCCCGCGCTGACGTCGGCGCGCAGGTCGTCCAGCAGCTCACCGCTCTTCTTGATCTCGGTGCCGCGCCGCGCCTTCTCGTACAGCGGCTCACCCGGCTTCGCCTTGCGGTAGTTCTCGTTGTAGAGCAGCGTGTTGCACCCGTAGGCGCCGATGTAGGCGTCCTCGGTCCAGCCCCATTCGCCGGCGCCGTTCAGGCCGTTGCCGATGTCCTGGTAGCACTTCCAGGAGATCCCGGCCTCCTCCAGCCGCTCGGGGTACGTGGTGCCGCCGTTGCCCGGATCGTCGCCGGAGACGACCTGCCCCCCGATCCCGTCCTCGTCGCCGCCCTGGTAGCCCGCCCACATGTAGTAGCGGTTGGGTTCGGTGTTGCCGATGTACGAGCAGTGGTAGGCGTCGCACACGGTGAACTTGTCGGCGAGGGCGTAGAAGAACGGGATGTCGTCCCGGTTCATGTAGGCCATCGTCTCTTCGGACTTGGCGGCGATCCACCCGTCGTACGCGCCGTCGTTGAGCGCCTTGTGGCTGCCGTTCCAGCTGTGGTCGAGGCCCGCGAGGAACTTCATGCCGAGGTCCTCGTCCTCGGCCCGGTAGGGCAGCACCTCGGTCCCGGAGCCGGGCTTCGTGGGCTGATGGAAAACCGGCTTGCCGCTCGGCAGCGCGACGGGCCGGGGGTCGCCGAAGCCGCGTACCCCCTTCATGGCGCCGAAGTACTGGTCGAACGAGCGGTTTTCCTGCATCAGGACCACGATGTGCTCGACGTCCTCGAGGGAGCCGGTGCGGCGCGCCGCCGGGATCGCGGCGGCCCGGTCGATGCTGCCGGAAAGCGCCGCAAAGCCCGCAGTTGCTCCCGTTATCTGCAGAAAGCGACGCCGGTCGAGTTGGGGCATGACGAAGAACCTCGCAAAGGTGTGCGTGACAGCAGGGACCAGTGAAGCCTGCCAAGGTCACAGCCATTGCGGAAGACTCATGTCGACTGGATGGTGCTTCACGCCACTTGCCGGGAAAGCACCGGACCCGCCGCTCTTGCCCCGTGCGGAAGTTGACTTGCGTTTCCATGTGCGGATGAGTGAACGGCGGCGCATCAGGCGCGTTGGCGTGGCACGTCTTCCGCCCTGCCGGCCCGCCCCTGGGCGCCTTTCTCCCCGTCAACTCCCACCGGCTTGTCAACCGTTGGACTCATAGGGCGCCGAGCTGCGGAGCTGCCGCTCCGAGCAGAGACGGTGTCGACCGGCTGAGTGCCGTCATGGCTGCTTCGCTCAGGGCTTGATACGCGCCGCAGGGACAGCTCGATCGCCTCGGTGTGCGGCGAAGCCCTCTGACCTGCGAGGGCGCGGGAGGAATCCGTGCAGGTCAGAGGGCTTACCTTCCAGTGCGGCCGGTGGGATTCGAACCCACATGGGATTGCTCCCAAGGGCACCTAAAACCCTCGCTTATACCATTCAGCAACGGCCGCCGGAACGACGGTTATCGTACCCGGTCGCCCCCGCGCGCAGGAGCCCGGACCGCGCGCCGCCGGTGGGCGCGCGGTCCGGGGTTCAGCGCTGGTTGGAGGACTGCTCCCGGACCAGCTCCTTCGCCTCCTCCTCCGTGGAGACCGACGGAGGCGAGCCGTCGAGCGGCTGCTGCGCCGTCTCGCGCATGCAGAGCACCGCGATGATCCCGAGGAGCGCGGCGCCCGAGGCGTAGAAGGCGGGGGCGAGGTTGTTGCCCGTGGAGTCGACTAGGTAGGTCATGACGCCGGGGGCCGTGCCGCCGAAGATCGACGTCGCCACGTTGTAGCCGATCGAGAGGGAGCCGTACCGCACCTTCGTGGGGAAGAGCGCGGGGAGCGTCGCCGACATCGTGCCGAGGAGGCAGACGAGGCAGGCCCCGAGGACGAGCAGCCCGCCGACGGCGGCGAGGAAGCTGCCCAGTCGGAAGAGCTGGAAGGCCGGCACCGTCAGCACGAGGAATCCGAGCATCCCCGCGAGCAGTATCGGCTTCCTGCCCACTCGGTCGCTGAGCCTCCCGATCTGCTGGAGGACCGTCATCATCGCCACCATCGCGATGATCGCCGCGACCAGCTCCATCGCACCCGAGTACCCCATCTCGCTCGTCAGGTACGCCGGCATGTACGAGAGGAGCATGTAGTCGGTGATGTTGTACGCGGCGACGAGGCCGATGCAGAGCAGCAGCCGCTGCCACTGGCCCGCGAAGATCGCCGAGAACTCCCGCTTCGGGGTGTTCTCGGCGGCCTTGGGTGCGCTGCGTGCCTCGGCTGCCGCGTTGGCCGAGTGGGAGAGCTCCTCGACCTGCTTGCGGAACGCGGGCGTCTCCTCCAGCTTCAGCCGCAGGTAGAGCCCGACGACGCCGATCGGTCCGCCGACGAGGAACGGGATGCGCCAGCCCCAGTCGAGCATCGTCTGCTCGCCGAGCGTCGTGTTGAGGAGCAGGACGAGCGCCGCCGCGCCGGTGTAGCCGGTGAGCGTGCCCAACTCGAGGAAGCTGCCGAAGAAACCGCGCCGCTTGTCCGGTGCGTACTCCGCGATGAAGGTCGCGGCGCCGCCGTACTCACCGCCCGTCGAGAACCCCTGCACCATGCGGCAGACGAGCAGCAGGAGGGGGGAGGCGACCCCGATCGCGGCGTAGGAGGGGATGAGCCCGATGGCGAAGGTGCCGGCCGCCATGAGGATCATGGTCAGCGCGAGCACCTGCTTGCGGCCGATGCGGTCGCCGAGCGGGCCGAAGAACAGCCCGCCGAGCGGCCGCACCAGGAACGAGGCGGCGAACGCGGTGAACGAGGCGAGGAGTTGGGTCGCCCCCGCGCCGGGGAAGAAGACCTTGCCGATGATGACGGCGAGGTAGGAGTAGATCCCGAAGTCGAACCACTCCATCGCGTTGCCGACGGCTGCGGCCTTCGTCGCCCTGCGCACCGTGGGCTCGTCGGTCACCGTGATGTCGCTGCGGCGCACACGCGGGTTGAGCCGGCGCGCGATGGCGCGGTACAGGGGTCGATGGCGTTTGAGCGCCGCCTCGTCGGGCGGCGCGGCCTCGGGGTCCATAGCAGATCTGTACCGCGCCTGCGCCCGCGCCGCTCGCCTGGTCGGCGTACGGGTTACGTTCTTCGTGCTGTCGACTGCGGGGTCGCCGCCCGACGAACTGCGGGCGTTGACGTGCCGCGGAGTCAATATCAGCCCTCCAGACCGAGATCCCGGATCAGCTTGGCGACGTGCCCTGTCGCCTTGACGTTGTAGAGCGCGCGCTCGACCTTCCCCTCCTCGTCGACGACGACGGTGGAGCGGATGACGCCCGTGACGGTCTTCCCGTACAGCTTCTTCTCGCCGAACGCGCCGTACTCCTCCATGACCTCCTTCGACGGATCGCCGACGAGCGTGACGCGGAGGTCCTCCTTCTCCCGGAACTTCGCCAGCTTCTCGGGCTTGTCGGGCGAGACGCCGATGACGTCGTAGCCGGCGCCGGCGAGCAGGTCGAGGTTGTCGGTGAAGTCGCACGCCTGCTTCGTGCACCCCGGCGTCATGGCGGCGGGGTAGAAGTAGACGACGACCTTGCGTCCGCGGTGGTCAGCGAGCGAGACCTGCTTGCCGTCCGCGTCGGCGAGGGAGAAGGCAGGCGCGGTGTCGCCCGGCTGAAGTCGCTCGCTCACGTGTCCTCCTCGGTCGTACGGCGGGCGCGGGTTTCGCCCGTCTTCCGTGCCCGAGGGTAGCGCCGACACCACAGTGGGGGTGCCGTGGGGCGAAGGATGCGGCAAGCTGACAGACTGTCCGGTAACAGACGGTGTCGCGGGGGCACTGCCGTGTCGCGCGAGCCCCCGAGGCGCCGAGCAGACCGGGCGTGCAAGCCCGTACCCCACAGCGACGGAGGCAACGCGGTGCCGGAACCCAGAACCCCCGCGGACATCGAGGCGGACATCGTCCGCAGGCGGCATCAGCTCGCCGAGGCGCTGGACGAACTCGCGGTACGGGTGCATCCGCAGACTCTCGTCGGCGACGCCAAGGCGCGTGCCTCGGCGGCCGCCGACCGTACGGCCGGCCGTGCCTACGTCGCCGTCAACCGCGCCGTCTCGCAGGCGCGGGGACAGTTCGTCGACGAGCAGGGCTCGCCCCGGCTGGAGCGCGTGGTCCCTGCTGCCCTCGCCGCCACGGCCGTCGTCGGGCTGTGCGTCCTCTCGGCTCGGCGCAAGCGCCGCTGAGGCCCTGCGTTACGGTTTCTGGCGTGACCTCCGAGACCACTGCACCCGACACCGCTGCCCGCACCGAAGGCTCCGCCGAGATGGACAAGTTGCCCATCCGGATGCTCCACGACCGCGTTCTCGTCCGCTCCGACCGGGGCGAGGGGGAGCGGCGCTCCTCGGGGGGCATCGTCATCCCGGCGACGGCCGCCGTCGGCCGACGGCTCGAATGGGCCGAAGTCGTCGCTGTCGGCCAGAACGTGCGCACCGTCGAGCCGGGGGACCGCGTGCTCTACGACCCCGAGGACCGCGCGGAGGTCGAGGTCCGCGCCGTCGCCTACTACCTCATGCGCGAGCGCGACCTGCACGCGGTGGCGGCCCAGCGCCTCGAGGGCGCGGGCGACTCCACCGGCCTCTACCTCTGAGCCCACCGGGCGAGGAGCCAGCGCCTCTCGCCCGGCGAACCCGTCGACGTCCGGCAGACCCGGCGGAGTTGCGCTCAGTGCCCCGACGTCATCTTGAGGCCGATGACGGAGGCGAGGAGCAGCGCGATGAAGAACAGCCGCGCCACGGTGGCCGGTTCGCCGAGGAGGACGATGCCGAGGATCGCGGCGCCTGCCGCGCCGATGCCGACCCAGACGCCGTAGGCGGTTCCGATCGGCAGCGTCCTGGCGGCCTGGGAGAGGAGGAACATGCTCGCGGCGAAGCCGAGCACCGTCCAGACGCTCGGCCAGAACCGGGTGAACCCCTCCGTGAACTTCAGCCCGATCGACCAGCCGACCTCCAGGACGCCGGCGAAGACCAGCAGAACCCATGCCATGGGGGCACCTCCGTAGTCATCGTGCTTGCGGGGGTGCGTCGTCTTTGCCGGCCCGGTACGGCGCGTCTCGTCGGGGCCGGCGGCTGCCGGCGCCCCTG
This sequence comes from Streptomyces xiaopingdaonensis, assembly GCF_000262345.1. GTDB lineage: Bacteria > Actinomycetota > Actinomycetes > Streptomycetales > Streptomycetaceae > Streptomyces > Streptomyces xiaopingdaonensis. Next base: position 39,897 of record NZ_AJTQ01000222.1, read on the forward strand.
AAGGTAGCAAGCCGTGCGGCGGCCGCGGCGGCCCAGGTCGCCGGGCCACCGCGGCCGTGGTCAGTACCTCCGGAGGCCCCCGGGGGCCAGGCTCGGGGAGCCGGATGCCGAGGCGGACGCGGGCGAGGCGGTGGGGCGGTAGGTGGCGAGCGCCGAATAGGGGCCCTCGACGCCGCCGTTGTCCCAGCCGCCGTCGATGCCGCCGCCCGGGTCCTCGCCGCCGCCGTCCCCGCCGTCCTCGCCGCCGTTGTCGCCGCCGTCGATGCCGCCGCTCTCCGGGATGCTCGGCGGGGGCGGCTCCTCGCTCGGCGGGTCGTCGGTGGGCGGGCCCGGGTCGGACGGGGGCGGGGGCGGCTCCGACGTGGGCGGCTGCTCCGTGGGCTGCTCGCTCGGGGGCTCGCTGCCCGGGGCCGACGAGGAGGGCGGTGCGGTGGAGGGGATGCCGGGGTCGGCGCCGTCGGTCTTCAGGTCGAAGCGGCGGACCTTCTCGCCCTTCAGCGCGGACTTGGTGTAGTCGCCCCAGATGCGCGCGGGGAAGCCGCCGCCGTTGACGCGCTTCTCGCCCGCCGCGCCGTAGAGCGGCTTCTGCGTGCCGTCCTTGGAGTCGATGCCCAACACGTTGACGACGGTGGCGAGTTCGGGCGTGTAGCCGGCGAACCAGGCAGCCTTGTCCTCCTCGGCCGTGCCGGTCTTGCCGGCGGCCGGCCGGCCCGCCGACTGCGCCGCCGTGCCGGTGCCGCCCTTGACGACGTTCTGGAGGATCGCCGTCGTGGAGTCGGCCGCGGTACGGGAGACCTTCTGCTTCGGATCGTGGTCGGGGAGGTCGAAGACCTCCTCGCCGCGGGTCATCTTCTCGACCATGCGGTACGCGCCGTGCTCGCCGTGGTTGGCGAGGGTGGCGTACGCCTCGGCCATGTCGAGCGGGGAGGCGGTGGCGACGCCGAGCGCGATCGAGCCGTCCTCGGGCATGTTCGGCGTCTTCTCCGGGAGGCCGAGGTCGATCGCGGTCTGCTTCACCTTCTTCGGGCCGACGTCGACGCCCATCTGCGCGAACACGGAGTTGACCGACTTGTCCATGGCGGTGGTGACCGGGATGCGCCCGTAGGACTTCTCGTCCTCGTTCTCCGGCGCGTAGTCGGTGCCGTGGCCGTCGTTGACGACCTCGCGCTTGTTGGTGCCGTCGTAGACGGTCTGCGCGTCGATCGCCTGACCGTCCTGGGTGCGCGCGTCGTTCTCCAGTGCCGAGGTGAAGATGAACGGCTTGAAGGTGGAGCCGACCTGGTAGGCCCTGAGCGTCGCGGTGTTGGTGTACTGCTCCGTATAGTCGGTGCCGCCGTACATCGCGAGAACCTTGCCCGTCTTCGGGTCGATGGAGGCGGCGCCCGCGCGTACGTAGTCGTCGACCTTCCGTGCCTCCGGGTCGAGCTTGGAGAGCAGCTCGTCCTCGACCGTCTCGCGCATCGCCTCCTGCTTGGGGCGGTCGAGCGTGGTGGTGATGCGGAAGCCGCCGCCTGCGAGCTTGTTCTCGTCGACGATGTCGTTCTCTATCAAGTGGTTCTTGACGGCCTCGACGAGGTAACCCTTCTGCCCGGAGAGGCTGTTCGGCGGCTTCGTCTGCTTCGGCTCGGGGAACTCCATGCCGGCGCGCGCCTTCTTGGTGAGCCATCCCTCCTCGACCATGCCGTCGAGGACGTACTGCCAACGGGCGACGGCGCGCTTGCGGTTCTCCGGGTGCTGCCTGATGTCGTACGCGTTCGGGGAGTTGACGAGCGCGGCGAGGTAGGCGCCCTCGGCGGTGGTGAGGTCCTCCGCGTCCTTCTCGAAGTACGCCTGGGCCGCCGACTGGACGCCGTAGGCGTTGCGGCCGAAGTAGCTGGTGTTCAGGTAGCCCTTGAGGATCTCGCTCTTGCTCACCTCGCGGTCGAGCTTGAGCGAGATGAAGAACTCCTTCGCCTTCCGGGTGAGCGTCTGGTCCTGGTCGAGGTAGTAGTTCTTCACGTACTGCTGCGTGATCGTCGAGCCGGACTGCTTGCCGCCGCCGGTGACGGTGTTCCAGGCGGCGCGCACCATCGCCTTCAGGTCGACGGCCGACTCGCTGTAGAAGCCGCGGTCCTCGGCGGCGAGCACCGCGTGCTGGGTGGACTTCGGCACCTTGGAGAGGCCGATGTTCTCCCGGTTGACGTCGCCTTCGCGGGCGATGGTGGTGCCGTCCGAGTAGAGGTAGACGTTGGTCTGCGCGGCCGCTGCCTTGTTCGGTGCGGGGATGTCCACGAGGAGGTACCCCGCGACGAGGCCCCCCGTGATCAACAGCAGCACCAGCAGCCCCGCGCCGAGGACCATCCGCCACGTGGGCACCAGTCGCCTCCAGCCGGTGCGGCGCGGTGCGCCCTCGGCCGGCTGCTCCTCGTCGCCGGCCTCGTGGCCCTCGGACCCGCCGTTCGGCTCGTCACTCATTACCCGTACTCCTCGTCAAGGCCCCGCCGGCGCGGATCACCCGTACACACTGTCGCACCCTCCGCCTTCTGCGGCCGAGTGCGCGCCCCCGCTGAAGAGGTCGGCCTCCTTTCGGCTCCGGGGCGCTCACCCTGAGGGGTGAGAAAACTCCGTGGCGACGCCGGGGAACGCTGAGCTAGAGTCCGTCGCTTCGGTTCACCGCGCCCGTTGTCGCCGGCCGCGACGGCTCACGTCCGTGCTCCCCGCACGTCGCTGCGGACACCACTGCGCCGTCGTCCGCACCGGTCGACGCCGAGGTCGTGCCTACTGGGAAGACGGCGGAGGGAAGCAAAAGGATGCGCCTGCTTCTCCTCTATTCCACCGTGCTGCGCGGGGGCTTCCGACGATATGCGACATACCGGGTCGCAACGGTGGCCGGAGTCTTCACCAACACCGTCTTCGGGTTCATCCTCGCGTACACCTTCCAGGCCCTCTGGAGCGAGCGCCCCCGACTCGGCGGCTACGACGAGGCGCAGGCGCTCACCTTCGTCTGGATCGGGCAGGCGATGCTCGCCACCGTCGCGCTCATGGGCGGCGGCTTCGAGGAGGAGTTCCAGCAGCGCATCCGTACCGGCGATGTCGCCGTCGACCTCTACAGGCCGATCGATCTCCAGCTCTGGTGGCTCGCGAGCGACCTGGGGCGCGCCGGCTTCCACCTCCTCGGCAGGGGCGTCGCACCGATGGCGGTCGGCGCCTTCGCCTTCGACCTCGCGCTGCCCTCCGAGCCGTCGGTGTGGGCCGCGTTCGCCGTCTCGGTCCTCCTCGCCGTCCTCGTCAGCTTCGCCGTGCGCTACCTCTTCGCGCTCTGCGCCTTCTGGCTCCTCGACTCGCACGGCGTCAGCACCCTCAGCACGCTGCTCGGGGTCTTCTTCTCCGGGATGCTGCTGCCGCTCACCGTCTTCCCCGGCTCCTTCGGCGAGGCGGTGCAGCAGCTCCCCTGGGCCGCGATGCTCCAGGTCCCCGCCGACGTGCTGCTCGGCGCGCGCGAGGGCGGCGACGTGGTGGCGGGGTGGGGCTTCCAACTCGGCTGGGCCGCCGTGTTGTTCGCCGTGGGCCGGGCGGTGCAGGCGCTCGCGGTGCGGCGCGTGGTGGTGCAGGGTGGTTGAGGCGATACGCCGGCGGGCGGCGGTCTTCCTGTGGGGCGTGCGCGCATACGGGTTCATCGCCGGGATGTGGGTGCGCTCGACGCTGGCGTACCGCACCTCGTTCCTGATCATGGCGACGGGGAACCTCCTCACCACCTTCCTCGACTTCGTCGGGATCATGATCATGTTCTCCCACGTGGAGACGCTCGGCGGCTTCACCCTCGCCGAGGTCGCCTTCCTCTACGGGACGTCGAGCACCGCTTTCGGCCTCGCCGACCTCTTCCTCGGCACCTTCGACCGGATCGGCACCCGCATCCGCGACGGCACCCTCGACACCCTCCTCGTCCGCCCGGTCCCGGTGCTCGCGCAGGTCGCCGCCGACCGGTTCGCGCTCCGTCGGCTCGGGCGGGTGGCGCAGGGCGGTGCGGTGCTCGTCTGGTCGCTCCTCCGGCTCGACATCGAGTGGACGGCCGGACGCGTGCTCCTCACCGCGGCGATGCTGGTGAGCGGCGGCGTCATCTTCGGCTGCGTCTTCGTCCTCGGCGGGGCCTTCCAGTTCTGGGCGCAGGACGCGTCGGAGGTGCAGAACGCCTTCACCTACGGCGGGACGACGCTCCTCCAGTACCCGCCGACCCTCTTCGCCAGGGAGCTGGTGCGCGGCGTCGTCTTCGTGGTGCCGCTCGCCTTCGTCAACTGGCTGCCCGCGCTACGGGTGTTGGGGCGCGAGGACCCGCTCGGCCTGCCGGGCTGGGTCGACCTCGCGTCGCCCGCCGTCGCGCTCGTCTGCTGCGCGCTCGCCGGGCTGGCCTGGCGGCGGGGGCTGCGCGCCTATCGGAGCACCGGGAGTTGAGCATGGGAGCAGCGGCCGAACCGTTCCTCGAGGTCGAGGGGTTGGAGAAGGTCTTCCGCATACGTCGCCGGGCGGGGCGGCTGCGGCGGGAGCGCGTCGAGGTGCGCGCCGTCGACGGGCTCTCCTTCACCGTGCCGCGCGGCGAGATGGTCGGCTTCATCGGGCCCAACGGTGCGGGGAAGTCCACCACGGTCAAGATGCTCACCGGCATCCTGGCGCCGAGCGGGGGCCGGTTGCGCGTCGCCGGGCTCGATCCGTCGCGGGAGCGCGTGGAATTGACGCGGCGGATCGGCGTCGTCTTCGGGCAGCGTACGACGCTCTGGTGGGACCTGCCGCTGCGCGACTCCTACCGCCTCATGCGGCGCATGTACCGCATCCCCGCGGCCCGTTACCGGGAGAACCTCGACCGCTGCACCGAACTCCTCGACCTGGGCCCGCTCTTGACCGTCCCCGTCCGGCAGCTCTCGCTCGGCCAGCGGATGCGGGCCGACATCGCCGCGGCGCTCCTCCACGACCCGGAGGTCCTCTACCTCGACGAGCCGACGATCGGCCTCGACGTCGTGAGCAAGTCCGCCGTCCGCCGCTTCCTCGCCGACCTCAACTCCGAACGCTCCACGACGGTCCTGCTCACCACGCACGACCTCGGCGACATCGAGCAGCTCTGCGAGCGGGTCCTCGTCATCGACCACGGACGGCTCATGTACGACGGCGCCCTCGCCGGGCTCCACGAGGTCGGCGAGAGCGAACGCGTCCTCGTCGTCGACCTGGCGCGTGAACTCCCGCCGATCAGCGGGCTCGACGGGGCGCGGACGCTGCGGACCGAGGGCCCGCGGCAGTGGCTCGCCTTCCCGGCCTCGGCGAGCGCCGCGCCGCTCGTGGGGCGGGTGGCCGCGGAGTACCCGCTCGTCGACCTGTCGGTGCAGGAGCCGGCGATCGAGGACGTGATCGCGCGGATGTACGCGGGGCGTACCGGCTGAGGGCTCAGAGCTTCGCGGGGCCCGAGCGCTTGAGGAGCTTGAGGTCGAGCGCCTCCGCCATGGCGCGGTAGCCGTTGTCGCTCGGGTGGAGGTGGTCGCCCGAGTCGTAGGCGGCGCGCAGGCGTTCGGGGTGCGCGGGGTCGCGGAGGGCCGCGTCGAAGTCGACGACGGCGTCGAAGACCTTGCCCTCGCGGATCTGCTCGTTGACCTGCTGGCGCACCTGGTCGAGGTGGGACCGGAAGCCGCGGTGGCCGCCGAAGGGCGTGAGGGTGGCGCCGACGACGCGGAGTCCGCGCGCGTGGGCCTGCCCGACGATCTGGCGCAGGCCCTCCACGATCCGGTCGGGGTCGCGCTGCCGCGGCGGCTTGATGATGTCGTTGAGCCCCATCTCCACGACGACGGTACGGACGCCGGTGCGCGAGAGGACGTCGCGGTTCATGCGCTCCAGGGCGCTCGGGCCGTTGTTCGGCGAGTACTTGCTGCCGTTGATGAGGACGCGGTTCCCGCTGACGCCGGCGTTGAGGACGCTGTAGCGCGGTGCGCCGCGCTCGGTCCGCAGCCGCTCGGCGAGGAAGTCGGTCCAGCGGCGGTTGGCGCCGGGGCTGGAGGTGATGCCGTCGGTGATGGAGTCGCCGAGGACGGCCACGGCGCCCTCGGTCTCCGCCGACCAGACGTCGACGCCCGTGAGGTAGCGCCAGTACGGGCTCTGCTGGGTGAACGCGGTCCCCGAGGTCTCGTCGGCGCGGTCGCCCTGGGCGACGTAGCTGGTCTGGCGCGCGTACGGATGGTAGGAGACGGGGCCCGAGGGCTCGGGCGAGTAGGTGGTGACGAGGAGGTCGGCGGCGTGCGGGACGTTGAGGCGTACGGCGTCGCTGGTGACCTCCTGCCCGGCGGGGATCGTCACCGACTCGCGGTCGCCGAAGCTGAGCCGGCGCATGGTGCCGGCGGCGGCCGTCGGGTTGCTGGGGGCCGCGGCGAGCGCGAGCGTCGCGTGCGAGATCACCAACGGGCGGTTGCCGTAGGTGTTGGAGAGCCGGATGCGTGCGCCGGTGCCGCCGACGGACGTGTGGACGACGTTGCGTATGGACATGTCCATGAACCCGTCCTGGGTGCCGGGCTCGGCGGCGACGGGCGACGCCGACCAGGAACCGACCCAGTTGCCGGAGGAGGCGGGGGCGGCGGAGTTGCGCGCCTGCGGGGAACCCGAGTCCAGCCCTGCGTCGGTGTTGCCGACGCCGATGAAGATGGCGGTCGACACGAGGACCACGATCGCCGCTAGGCCGGCGAGCAGGGCATAACCCATGTTCCTGGTCACGCGCGGGGACTCTCCTCAACTGGCGGGGCCCGCAGGGGCCTCCGGAATGATCAGCGGTGTCATGATCCCACGATCCGGTACGGAGTTCGCACGGGGCGCGAGAGGATACAGCCGATGGCGGGCCCTCCTTCCGGCACCCTGCGATGCCTTGCCGCGTGCGTACGCCGGGTGCCCGCGCCTGGTTGCGCGCGGGGCGGGACGCGTCCATGTCGTTCCGCCGTCACAGACGCAGGAGTCACCTGTGCCGTTCCCTCGCCGGGCGGCGGACTTCCGGGATCCGCCTCGGGTGGAGGGAGAATGGGCCGGGTCGCCCGGCCCGGTCCAGGACCCGCGAGGATCGTCGCACGGGCGGCCGAGACGGCGTCCGAATCCGGACGCCACCGGGGCGGACCTGCACGAACGCCCCGGCCGGCGGTCGGAAGGGCGGCCGGTTCGAGAGGAGCGCGGTCGCGCGACCGCGGCGAGGGCGGAGTCGATGGAACCGAGGAGCGCGAGCGAGGACACCGGTCGTGACAATGCTCACGCGGGTGCACCCTCCGGAGCCGGAGTGGCCGGAAACGGTGCCCCGCGCAAGGGAGTTGCCGAGAGCGCCGACGCGACGGCCGGACTCGCGCCGCGAGGCCCGAGCGCGCCCGCCTCCCGCGGCAGCGCCGAGGCGGAGGCCGAGCGGCGCCGCGGGGTGCGTCGGATGAAGACGATCGCCACGGGGGCGCTCCTGCTGATGGCCGTCGTCTTCGTGCTCGCCAAGTGGGCGGGCCACGCGGGAGCGGGCGGCTGGACGGGATACGTCGCCGCGGCGGCCGAGGCCGGGATGGTGGGGGCGTTCGCCGACTGGTTCGCTGTCACGGCGCTCTTCCGCCGGCCGCTGGGGCTGCCGATCCCGCACACCGCCATCATCCCGACGAAGAAGGACCAACTGGGCACGAGCCTCGGCGAGTTCGTCGGCGAGAACTTCCTCTCCCAGGAGGTCGTGCGGACGCGCCTCAGTGCCGTCGGCATCGGGGACCGGCTCGGCGCGTGGCTCGCCGAACCGGGGAACGCCGAGCGCGTCACGGCGGAGTTGGCGACGGCGCTCCGCGGCACGCTGACCGTCCTGCGCGACTCGGACGTGCGGGTCGTCGTCAGCGAGGCGATCACCCGCAGGGCGCGGAGCCAGGAGATCGCCCCCGGGCTGGGGACGCTCCTTGCGCGGATCGTCGCCGACGGGGGGCACCGCCGCGTCGTCGACCTCGTCTGCGCCAGGGCCGCCGAGTGGCTGGAGGTGCACAGCGACTCGGTGCTCCAGGCCGTCGAGTCGGGGGCTCCCGGGTGGACGCCGCGGTTCGTCGACCGGCGGGTCGGCGAGCGGGTGTACCGCGAACTCCTGCGCTTCGTCACCGAGATGAGGGACTCGCCCGAGCACCCGGCGCGCGACGCGCTCGACCGCTTCCTCGCCGACTTCGCGCGCGAGCTGCGCGAGGACCCAGCCACCCGGGCGCGCGTAGAGCGGCTCAAGAGCGACCTCCTCGGCCGGCCCGAGGTGCAGGAGCTCATCGACTCGGCGTGGAGCGCGGTGCGCGGGATGCTCGTCGCCGCCGCCGAGGACGAGCGGAGCCAACTCCGGATGCGTGCGCGGGACGGGCTCCTCTCGCTCGGTGGACGCATGTCGGCCGACGAGCAGCTCCGACGCAAGATCGACGGGTGGGTCGAGGGCGTCGCCGTCCACCTCGTCACCACGTACCGCGACGAGATCACCTCGCTCATCTCGGAGACCGTCGCCGGATGGGACGCCGAGCAGACGACCCGGAAGATCGAGAACCAGGTCGGCAGGGACCTCCAGTTCATCCGCATCAACGGCACCGTCGTCGGCGCGCTCGCGGGGCTCGGCCTCTACACCGTCGCGGGGTTCTTCGGCGTGTGACCGCGGGCGCCGCCTAGGATCGCCTGCCGTGCGTACCCGTCCGCAGCTCCTCTGGCTGCTCGCCCCCCACGTGCTGTACCTCGCCGCCGTTCCGCTGGTGAACCGGGTGCAGCCGACGCTCTTCGGCGTCCCCTTCCTCGTCTGCTGGCTGCTCTTCGCGACGCTGGCGACGCCGCCGCTCGTCCACCTCGCCCACCGCGCCGACCGGCGCCGCGTGCGCGAGGCGCGTCGGCGTGCGGGCTCCGACTCCGCGCCGGGGGAGGGAAGTTGAGCACCGACGCGCTCGTCTCCACCGCCGTCCTCGCCGGGTTCCTCGTCCTCACCGTCGTACTCGGGCTCCTCTCGACGCGCGGACGCGCGAAGGGCGGCGGACTCGCCGACTGGTCGGTGGGCGGGCGGAGCCTCGGCACCGTCTTCATCTGGGTGCTGATGGCGGGCGAGGGGTACACCAGCTTCAGCTATCTCGGGGCCGCCGGGTGGGGTTACGACTTCGGGGCGCCCGTGCTCTACGTCGTCGCCTACATGTCGCTCGGATACGCGCTCGGGTACGTCGTCGGGCCGATGCTCTGGTCCTACGCGAGGCGGCACGGGCTCGTCGGGATCACCGACATCGTGGCGCACCGGTACGGGAGGCGGTGGCTCGGCGGCGGGGTCGCGGTGCTCGCCACCGTCTTCCTGCTGCCGTACATCCAGCTCCAGATCACGGGGATGGGCGTCGTCGTCTCGACGGTCTCCTACGGGGCGATCAGCCTCGACTGGGCCTATTTTCTGGCGTTCGCGGTGACGACGGGGTTCGTCGTGCTCAGCGGGTTGCGGGGGAGCGCCTGGGTGTCGGTGCTCAAGGACGTGCTCGTGGTGCTGACGCTCGGTTTCCTCGTCGTCTTCGTGCCGCTGCACTACTTCGGCGGATACGGCGAGCTGCTCTCGCGGCTCGTCGAGGAGAAGGGGGAGTGGCTCACCTTCCCCGGGCACGACTCGGGGGGCCTGGGGGAGGGGTGGTTCATCTCCACGAGCCTCCTCAACTCCCTCACGGTGGTGATCTTTCCGACGACCGTCGCCGGCTACCTCGGCGCACGCAACGCCGAGGCGCTCCGGCGGAACGCGGTCTGGCTGCCCTTCTACAACGTGCTGCTCTTCGTGCCGATGCTGCTCGGCCTCGCCGCGCTCTTCGTCGTGCCCGAGCTCTCGGGGGCCGACTCCAACCTGGCGCTCTTCAAGCTCGTGATCGACTCGCTGCCCGGGTGGCTCGTGGGCATCGTGGGGGTGGCGGCTGCGCTCTCGTCGATCGTTCCGATGGCCGTCTTCATGCTGGTGATCGGGACGATGTGGGGGCGCAGCGTACTGGGCGCCGTGCCGCGGCTCGCCTCGCGGCAGAAGCTCTGGTCCCAAGTCGTGGTCGTCGTCTCGGGGTTGCTCGCGCTGATGCTCACCTACACGGCGCCCAACACGCTGGTGCGGCTCTCCCTCATCAGCTACGAGGGGATGGCGCAGCTCGTCCCGCTGATCCTGCTGGGGCTGGTGTGGCGCCGGTTCACGCTGCCGGGGGCGCTGAGCGGGCTCGCGGTCGGCGTCGGCGTCGTCTGCGGCCTCGTCTTCACGGGGCACGATCCGCTCTGGGGCGTCAACGCCGGTCTCCTCGCGCTGGGTTGCAACCTCGCGGTCGCGCTCGTCGTCACGTGGGTGGGTCCGCGGGGGCGGGAGGACCGTCGGCCGGACGCGGAGGTGCTCGCGTCCGATCTGGGGGGCGGGGAGCCGGAGGATGCGGGGGTGTTGGCGGCGGTGGGCCGGAAATCGCTGTAGGGAAGGACGGGGTGCGGCCTTTCCGGCTTTCCGTGCGCGCGCTGCCGCGGGTCCGTCTCTCATTCTGTTGTGCACCGGAGGGGGCTATTGCGGTCTGAGGGTGCCAGGGCGTGAGTCTCGACGGCATTCTCCCCCGCCTTCCCGGTCTTCGGAGCGCTGCATTCCGTATCCCGGCTGTTTCGTCGGCGTACCTGCTTCCGCGCGAACAGGGAGGCCCAACCACCCGCCCCAGCCGACTAGTTCACGCCAACCGACTGCCCTGCTCGGGTCGGAAAAGCTCGGGGTGACGCGCTGTAGGGTGCGGAACACCCAAGCTCGTTTTCGATACGTCCGAGGATGCCCATGAAGCTTCTGTTCAGTGCGACCCCTGCCTTCGGCCACATACTTCCGGTGGTTCCGCTCATGCAGGCGGCGGTCGGTGACGGCCACTCCGTGGGGCTGCTGTCGTGCGGGGAATTCCGGGCCGCGGTCGGTGAGGAACTGCCGCCGGAGGTGGAGTTCCTCGATGCGGGGGTCATGCCGGACGTGTTCTCCGAGGAGGCGGGCCGCCGCACCGGCGCCGACGTCTTCCATCCGACGCCCTCGACCATCGGCGAGATCTTCGGTGGGGCCCGGGTGGACCTCGCTGTGGAGGAGAGCATCGACCGGGCCACCGCATGGGCTCCGGATCTGATCGTCGCCGAGCCGTTCGACGCGGTCGGCCCGCTCGTCGCCGCCCGGCTCGGTATCCGGTGGCACCAAGCCGGTATCGGCCCCGCACTGCCCGCCGTGATCACCGATGAGATCGCGCGCGTGGCCTCGGCCCGGTACGACCGGCTGAACCTCCGCCCGGTCGCCGCCTCCAGCTACATCGACCCGTGCCCGCAGCAGCTCCAGGACCCGGACTGGTCCCCCGTCGTGCCGGTGCGGCCGGTCCGGCCCCAGGCCCACCGGCGACCGAAGGACGTCGCGCTCGACCTGCCGGAGCCCGGCGGGCGTGACCGTCCGACGGTGCTCGTCACCCTGGGCACGATCTTCTCGGACCCGGACACTCTCTCCGCGGCCGTGGCGGCGGTCGCGGAGACCGGAGCCGACGTGGTCGCCACGCTCGGGTCGTCTTTGAGGCATCCCACCGCGGGCCAGGCGGCCCGGACCGACTCGGCGAACGTGCGGTACGTGCCGTTCGTTCCGCTGGACCAGTTGCTGGAGAAGGTCGACCTGGTGGTGGGTGCGGGAGGCATCGGCACGGTGGTCGGCACCTTCGCGCACGGCCTCCCGATGGTGCTGTGGCCCCAAGGCGCCGACCAGCCCCTCAACGCCGCACGCGCCGCCGCCTCCGGAGCGTCGATCACGGTGGACTCGACGGCCGACATTCCTCGGGCCGTGACGGCGGTGCTCGGGGAGGGCGCGTACCGGGACCGCGCCCGGGAACTCGCGGCCGAGATCGCCCAACTTCCCCCGGCGGACACGGTGATCGCGGCGATCACGCGTCCGTAGGGGGAGTCGTCTCCCGTCGCACGGCTGTCTGCCTTCTCCGCCTTGCGAGGAGGAGAAGGCAGACGTTCTCGGCGCGACGCCGCGAGATCAGGGGCTGGTGTGCGGGAGGAAGGCGGCCCAGGCGTCGGCGGGGAAGGCGAGCCCGGTGACGGTGCGGTCCTTCGAGTCGCGGACGTGGACGGTGTGGGGACAGGCGGCTACCTCGACGCAGTTGCCGCCCTCGCTGTTGCTGTGGCTCGACTTGTGCCAGGAGAGGGCGACTTCGATGCAGGCGCCGCCGTCGGTGTTGCTGTGGCTGGACTTGAACCAGGAGAGGGCGACTTCGACGCAGTTGCCGCCGTCGTCGTTGCTGTGGCTGGACTTGAACCACGTCAACTCGGTTCTCATAGCTCCTCCGCCAACTTGCCGATGTATCGCGCCGACTCCTCGGGGCTGAGGGCCTGCCGCAGGATCATTTCATGGCGCTGGATAAAGTTGCCCACCTTCTCCGACTCGACGTACAGCACACCCATCTCCTGACCCTCCTCGTAGGCCAGATACTCGTGGTCGGGAGTCTTGAGGACGACGAACGGGCCTCGCAGTCCGGCGTGCGCGCCTCGGTCGGTAGGTAGGACCTGTACGTTCACGTGCCGTGGCTTGCCTGCCTCAATGAGGTGGAACAACTGGGTCGCCCAGACGTCAGCCTCGCCGACCTTGCGCCGGAGGGCGGCCTCCTCGATCACGAAGCTGAACGCCTTCGTCTGCTTGGCCAGCAGACTCTGACGTTCCAACCGTCCCCTGGCCCGTTCGTCGATCGTCTCGTCGTCCAAGGGCGGGCAGTGGGCACCGAGGAGGGCGCGTGCGTAGCCCTCGCATTGCAGCAGCCCCGGGATGAACTGAGTCTCGTACCAGCAGAGGGCCACCGCCGCGCTCTCCGCCTCCATGAAGTCCTGCGAGTACGAAGGAAACCGCTCCGGCCGCAGGAACTCCTCGGCCGCCGCCAACTTCCCGTGCGCGCCGCAGAGTTCGTCGGCGATGCGCAGCACGTGGGCCTGTGGCTTGCGGACGCCGCGCTCCATGCCCTTGATCGAGTCGATGCCGTACTTGGCCTCGTCGGCGAGCTGCTGGCGCGTGAGGCCGGCGGCCTCGCGCCAGCGTTTCATCTGGTCTCCGGCGTACCGCCACGCCATCGGGCGCTCGTCGCCGTTCCTGCCGACCGGCATCGGCCACCTCCCCGCCCGGGCAGGGGGAGGTGCCCGGGGGTACAACCACCGTGCGTACCCGCGCTGTTACTCAGAAGCATACGCCCGAGACGGCACGCTTCCGGCATGAACAGCGAGATCCCCCCGGTCGGTGCGTACGCGGTCGACACCCGGACCAACCGCATCGGCAGGGTGATGGACGCGGGTGGCCCGTACGTACAACTGCGGCCGCCGACGGGCGGCTACGAGTGGGACGTCCCGCCGGAGGCGGTCCGCGCCGCGGGCACGCTCGAGGAACTGCGTGCCCGCGTCCGGGAGCGCAACTGGCACAGCGGGCTTCCGTGAGGCGGTCAACGAACCGCGCACACAACCCCGTTGGTCAGCCCCGTGCCTCGCCGATCAGCACCCGGCAGCCGTTCGCCGCCGAGGTGCGGGCCGCCTGGAGGACCTCCAGGGTGGCGGCGGCGTCCCAGGCGGTGACCGGTGGCGGGGCGCCCTCGCGCAGGGAGCGGACGATGCCGCGGTAGTACGCCGGGTAGTCGCCGTCGAGGCTCGGCACGGGGTGGGCCTCGTCGACGGTGCCGAGCACGCCCCACGCCGGGTCGGGCTCGACGCCCCACGGCATGTCGGGCGCCGGGCGGGCGCCCGCGCGGAGCGCCGCCTCCTGCGGGTCGAGCCCGTACTTGACGTAGGCGGCCGCGCTCCCCGACGCGCGGAAGCGCGCCCCGTGTTGGGCGGCCGTCGAGCTCGCCCACAGGTGGCTGCGGACGCCGGAGGCGTGGGTGAGCGCGAGGAAGACGTCGTCGTCGGCTCCGGCGCCCGCGCGGCGGGTGTCCACCTCGGCGTAGACGGCGGCGACGGGGCCGAAGAGCACGAGCGCCTGGTCGACGAGGTGGCTGCCGAGGTCGTAGAGCAGGCCGCCGAACTCTTCCGGGTCGCCCGACTCCCGCCAGCCGCCCTTGGGTTGCGGGCGCCAGCGCTCGAACCGCGACTCGAAGCGGTGGACGTCGCCGAGCGCCCCGCGCTCCAGCAGCGCGGCGAGGGTGCGGAAGTCGTTGTCCCAGCGGCGGTTCTGGAAGGCGGAGAGGAGCAGCCCCTTGCCCTCGGCCAACTCGCCGAGCGCCACCGCCTCCCGGGCCGTCGGCGCGAGCGGCTTGTCGACGACGACGGGGAGCCCGGCCTCCAACGCGCGCCGGGCGAGCGGCACATGGGTGCGGTTCGGCGAGGCGATGACCACGAGGTCCAACTCCTCGGTACGGGCGAGGAGTTCGTCCGCGGTGCCGAAGACGCGCAACTGCGGGCCGAGTTCCTCGACCGCCTGCGCCGCGCGCCCGGCGTCCGAGGTGACGACGGCGGAGACGCCGATGCCGTCGACGGAGGCGAGGAGCGGGGCGTGGAAGTAGCGGCCCGCTGTGCCGTAGCCGATGAGGCCGGCGCGGAGCTCTCCTGGGGGCGGTGCGTTCATGTGCCGAGTCTCCCAGCGTCCGCCGGGGACCGCAGGCTCAGCCCCCGACGGCGAGGAAGAGGAACGACCACAGCAGCGCGACGATCCCGGCCGCGAACCCGCTCTTCGCGAGCCACGAGGGCCGGACGTCGTGCGCGAGCGCGCCGAGGACCAGCGCCGACGTCCCGAGGATGATCCCGAAGGCGAAGAAGGCGAGCACGCCGCAGGCGACGCCCGCGACCGCCAGCCCGTCGCCCTCACGGAGAAACCTCTGCGGAGCCTCCGCTTCCGCGCCGGCGGACCCACTCACCTCGCCCATAGCGGGCACCTCCCGAAGAATCGGCCGAGTCGACCTCATGCCCCGTACGTACGCCACGCTAACGGGCGCGGTGCGTGAGAAGGACCGCTTGGCGCATCCTCGCCGCCCGCGAGGTCGGGGCCCCGCAGCGGGAGCCCGCCCGCACCCCTCCGGTTACGCTGAAGCCCCGGGTCCGGGCGGCTCGGGCGCACCTTCGACGTCGACCGGCAGGGAGCCCGCACGTGGCAGAGCGCAAACCCATCGAGTCCTGGCTCACCGACATGGACGGTGTGCTGATGCACGAGGGCATCCCGGTCCCCGGCGCGGACTCCTTCATCAAGCGCCTCAAGGAGTCCGGACGCTCCTTCCTCGTGCTCACCAACAACTCGATACACACCCCGCGCGACCTGACCGCCCGCCTCAGCCGCATCGGGCTCCACGTACCCACCGAGAACATCTGGACCTCGGCGCTCGCCACCGCCCAGTTCCTCGACGACCAGCGCCCCCACGGCACCGCGTACGTCATCGGGGAGGCAGGACTGACGACGGCGCTCCACGACATCGGCTACGTCCTCTCCGACCAGGAGCCCGACTACGTCGTCCTCGGCGAGACGCGCACGTACAGCTTCGAGGCGCTCACCCGCGCGATCCGCCTCATCAACGCCGGCGCCCGCTTCATCGCGACCAACCCCGACGAGACGGGCCCCTCCGCCGAGGGCGCCCTCCCCGCGACCGGCTCGGTCGCGGCGCTGATCACCAAGGCGACGGGCCAGGAGCCGTACTTCGTCGGCAAGCCCAATCCGCTGATGATGCGCGCGGGGCTCAACGCGATCGGCGCGCACTCCGAGACCACGGCGATGATCGGCGACCGGATGGACACCGACGTGCGGGCCGGCATGGAGGCGGGGCTGGAGACGTTCCTCGTCCTCACCGGGCTGACCAAGGCCGACTCCGTCGAGCGGTTCCCCTTCCGCCCGTCCAACGTCGTCGACTCGATCGCGGAGCTCGTCGACCTCGTCTGAGACGGGCGCTCCGTACGGAGTAGCCCGGGATGCGGGCGGGCTGCGGGGCTTGCAGCGTCGGGGGTACCGACTGCTCGGGAGGTTCCGTGTCGCTTGCGTCCGCTGCCCGCTGCCTTGCGCCCCTCGGTGGGTGCGGGGCGATCCCCTACGTGCCGCCCCGCGGTCGCGCCCGTGCGGCGCGGTGCGCGGGAGAGGGGTGAGCCGGCTTGTCCGAGCAACGGACCGCGGGCCGCGGCGGATCGGTGCGCCGGCGGGTGCTCTTCGCCGCCGGGTGGGTTCTCCTGCTCCTCGCCGTCTGGGTGTTCGCGCGCGGCGCCGTCTCGCTCCACGCGGGCGGGCCGCTCGCCGGACTGCCCGGCAGCCTCGCCGAAGCGGGGCGCCTCGCCGGGGGCGGGCCGGAACACCGTGTCCCGAGTGGGACGGCCGAGGGGCGTCCGTACGCCGAGGGGCCGCAGAGCGGTCCTGAGCGTCCGCGGCCGGGGGCGCACGAGCCGCTCGCCGGCGGTGCTGTGCCGCGGACGCTGGTCATCGAGGGCCTGGGCGTGCGCGCCCCCGTGGTGCCCGGTGACGAGGGAGCGCGGCTGGTGCCGAGCGGCCGTCCGGACGCCGTCGGCTGGTACAGCGGCGGGCCCCTGCCGGGTGCCGACGGTACGGCGCTGCTGGTGGGCCGGTCGGACGCCGGTGCCCTCGCCGGGCTGGCGGAAGTCCGGCCGGGGGAGCGGGTCGGCGTGGTGCGTGGCGGGTCCCGCGTCGAATTCACCGTCGCCAAGCGCCAGTCGGTGGAGTGCGGGAGCCTCACCGAGAGCCCGCACCCCTCGCAGCCGGCCGGAGGCCCGCAGGACCCGCTCGGCGGGCCCGCGCCGCACGGCGGGGCGCACCGCGCCGAACTCCGCCTGCTCGCCTGCACGCAGGAGGGCGGGCCGGGCGCCGACGTGATGGTCTCGGCGTACCTGACGGGGGTGCGGAAGAGCTGAGTGCCGGAGTCGATACGCCGCCGTACCGAGGTAGGCCCTCCGGGGTACGGCGGCGTACGCCCGGGGTCAGCCCCTTCCGGACGTCCGTCCGAGGCCGAGCGCGCCGAAGACGCCGCCGAGGCACGCCCACAGCACGGCGTGCCCGGCGAGCGAGAGCACCCGGAAGTCCCAGAGCAGCGTCGGTGCCACCGGGACAGGGTCCGGGTTGGACGGCAGCAGGAAGAGCGCGACGACGGTGAGGACGACCGCGCCGGCGGCCGCCGTGTGCCGGACGGGCGCACCGAACCGCGCGCGCGCCAGGCGCAGTTGCACCTGCCAGGCGAGCACCGTTCCGAGGACGCCGACGGCGAGCGCGGCGACCCACAGCGCCTGCCGCTCGCTCACCGTCCCGCCGTCGCCCACGCCCGGCGGGTTGGCCGGGTACCGCAGCCCCGGCAGCAGCGAGAGCGCGAGGAATCCGGCGCCGGCGAGGAGCAGCGCCCGCCGCCACGGCCCTTCGCCGTCCACCGGCCTCCCGCGGTGGACGGCCGCGTGGACGAGCGCGAAGAAGACGCCGACGGCGAGCCCGACGACGACGGCGGTGACGACGAGCCCGAAGTGCTGCGTACCGCGGGTGAAGAGCTCCTCCTCGGCGGCGTGCACATGCCCGGCCGCCGCCTCCTCGGCAGCCGCCCGCTTCTCCTCGGCGACGATCGCCTTGTCCATCAGCGGCTCGGCGAGCAGCAGCGCGAAGAGCCCCGTGCCGAGCCCCGCGGCGCCGCCCGCCAGGACGCCGCGGCCGAGAACGGGCAGCAGCGGCAGGGGAGTCGGCGCGTCGACCCCGGTGGAGTTGTCGCTCATGGTCCGCCTCCCCGTCAGTGGCACGGGGCGCCGAAGAGGTGGCGGCCGTCGTGGGAGAACTCGTGGAGGTACTCGCCGGTGGCGGAGACGAGGTGGCCGTTGTCGACGAAGACGGCGTAGAGCGCGAGCAGCGCGACGAGCGCGGCGGCGACGGCGATCAGCAGATCCCGGGCGCGTACGGCGGCCGGGCCCGCGTCCGGTGCGGCCGTGCCGGCGGTGTGCGAGGACATCGCAGAACCTCCTCCTGGGGTTACCACGCCCCATCGGTGGAGAAGCGACGGGTCAGTTCCTGACTCCCGCTGCGGTGCAGCGGTCACAGTGGCGGGACCGTCCCGGATTCGCACCGGGTTCCTGCGCACCGTCGCCCCGTATGAACATGTGTGGCTCGGACGGTGGCATCACCGGGTGGGCATGTCAACGGCGCCTCGGTGTGAGCGGTTCCTGGTGCCCTGCTCAGCAGGGGTGCATGGCGGACGCAGCCGACCGTAACGGGATCTCCACAACCTCTCGCTGCCCGCCTCCGGCGCCGTCCCGTGTGACACGATGGCCGGAAGCCACAGGTGCTCAGGGGGGCCGGAGCAGCCGTCGGCGGCGCAACTCGCGCCGGCCGCGGGGCAGTTCCGTCCGGAAGTCGGTCGAGGCGCATTCACCACCCGAGGGGGAGTCGATGTACGGCAGTCACGGCGGCCGCGGACACCGCGGTGCCCGGGCTCGGCTGGTCGCGGGCAGCGCGGTGGCGGGGGCGGCCCTGCTGCTCGCCGGCTGCTCCTCGTCCGGGGACTCGGACGACGACGGCGCCGGGAAGCCGCAGGAGAAGCAGCGGCCGAAGTCGGAGGCTCCCTACTGGGTCAACCCGGAGGGCAAGGCGGCCCGACAGGCCGCCGAGTACCGGGAGGACGACGACGACCGCAACGCGAAGCTCATCGAGCGCATCGCGAGCCAGCCGATGGCCGACTGGGTGCGCCCCGAGGACGCGAAGGCGCAGACCGAGCAGCTCACCAAGGCGGCCGAGAAGGCCGACCGCAGCGCCCTGCTCGTCGTCTACAACATCCCGCACCGCGACTGCGGCCAGTACTCGCAGGGCGGCGCCGGCGACGCCGACGAGTACCGCGAGTTCGTCGACGCCGTCGCCGAGGGGATCGGCGACCGGGAGGCGACCGTCGTCGTCGAGCCGGACGCGCTGCCGCACCTGCTCGCCGAGGGGTGCACACCGGAGGAGTTCCACGACGAGCGGTACGCGCTCCTCAAGGAAGCCGTCACCACGCTGAAGGCGAAGCCGAAGACGAAGGTCTACCTCGACGCCGGCAATCCGCTGTGGGTGCGCGACCCGGGCGGCCTCGTCGAGCCGCTCCAGCGCGCCGGCATCGGGGAGGCCGACGGCTTCGCGCTCAACGTCTCCAACTACCAGACGACGGCGTCCAACAAGGCGTACGGCAAGAAGCTCTCGGCGATGATCGGCAACAAGCCGTTCGTCATCGACACCAGCCGCAACGGCAACGGCCCCGTGAAGGGCGCCGAGGACGAGGAGTCCTGGTGCAACCCGGACGGCAGGGCGCTTGGCGAGGAGCCGACGACGCGCACGGGCGAAGAACTCGTCGACGCCTACCTGTGGATCAAGCGTCCCGGCGAGTCGGACGGGGAGTGCAAGGGCGGGCCCAAGGCCGGCGCCTGGTGGCCGAAGTACGCGCTCGAACTGGCGCGGAACGCCGGGTAGTTCACGGGCGGCGGACGTCGCACCGGTAGAGCTGGCGAGGGCCGCCCTCGGGCCCCGGCGGTGCGGGCTCGGCCGGGGAGAACCCGAGCCGTTCGTAGAAGGCCCGGGCGCCGCTCGCCTCGGCACCGGGATGGGCCGCCCCGAAGGTCACGACCTCGATTCGCCCCGGCGGCCGGACGAAGCGCCGCACGCACTCCGCAAGGAGCGCGCGCCCCACGCCGCGCCTGCGCGCCTGCTCGGTGACGACGAGCCAGTCGAGGTGCGCCGGTCGGCCGGGACCGAAGAGCACCCCGCCGAGGAGCTGTTGCGCCCCCGGCCGGACGAGTGCGGTGCCGCGGACGAGATGCCTGCCCAGCGCCCGCCGGAAGCCGGGCACTTCGACCATGGGACCGAACCACTGCTCGACCTCGGCCGCGAGGCGCAGCAGCCCGTCGGTGTCCTCTTCCGTCGCCGTGCGCACGCCCGCCATCCATGCGATTCTGCCAGCATCCCGTGCTCGCAACCCGGCGCCTCGCGCCCGCAACAGGGCGCGCTTCCGGTGGAGTTGTGAGACGGCACGGCTTACGGGGTGCGCCGGCGGTAAGTTGGGATTGCGGATGTATACGGGGTGCTGGGCGGGTTCGGGGGTGCGGCTGAGTGGGACTCGGTGGTCTGTCGGGAGCAGGTGCGAGGTGAAGCAAATTTCGGGTACTCGCTCGTAGGAGTGCAGGTCGGGAAGTGTGGTCCCCGCGCGTGCGGGGGTGGTCCGCCAGTCACGGTGCCGATGCCTGCGTCGGTCGAGTGGTCCCCGCGCGTGCGGGGGTGGTCCGGCCGACCTCACGGTGGAGACGACCGAGCAGGAGTGGTCCCCGCGCGTGCGGGGGTGGTCCGGACTCGCTCAAGGCCGTCGGTGCCCTGATCCTGTGACCCCCGCGCATGCGGGGTGGTCCAGTACCGTGTAGGTCAAGACCATGTGCACCTCGGAGGGGACATGAGCGCTCAGCCCGAACATTCCGTAGATCCGCGGGTTCGCCCCATCCCCCGCACCATCGATTCCGTTGCCGATGCGTTGAGCGGCGCCAAGCGGATGGCGTTCTACGCCGAGGTCGGCCGTGCTCAAGAGGGCCCCGAGCTGAACGAGACGCTGCACAAGTGGTGGATCGAGGCCCTGTGCGACGCGGTGCCGGGGCGCGGGCGCCGGCTCGCCAACGCGGACGCCGGCCGCGGTCTACGGCCGCTCCCGGACATGGTCGGCGAGTGAGCGAGCCCCGCCGTGGCTGGACGGTGTACTGCGTCGAGGACGCAGCGAACACGCTGGAGGCCATGCGGCTGAGCG
This sequence comes from Streptomyces xiaopingdaonensis, assembly GCF_000262345.1. Taxonomy (GTDB): domain Bacteria; phylum Actinomycetota; class Actinomycetes; order Streptomycetales; family Streptomycetaceae; genus Streptomyces; species Streptomyces xiaopingdaonensis. The sequence goes on from NZ_AJTQ01000222.1 coordinate 60,581, forward strand.
GCAAGGTCGAACTGCACGACCGGGTCGTGCAGTTCCTTCAGGCACTCGCCGTCGAGGCCGGCGCCGCCGTCGACGCGGAGAAGGAACTGCCCGGTCTCCCCATGGGCGACGAGCGCTACAACGTCGACATGCCGGGGGTGCCGGTGCTCATCAGCTACAGCCGCTATCCCGGGCTCCGCGAGTTCCGCGTGACGGATGTGATCTGGCTTGACATCGGCGATGATCAGTGACCCGGCCCGCCGCTGAACGAAGGACGTGCGGGAGCCGGGCGCGGGGGCATGCGCATGGAAGGCTCTTTCCCTAGTTCGACGGAACTCGCACCCGTCGACCGGCCCCAGCAACTATGGCCCCCCGCAGGCGGGGGGCCACTCCACTGCAAGCCCCCCGCCGCAAGCCCGCCCTACGGGTCCTGCTGCGTCGTCGTCACCGTGCCGGCCTGCGCGTCGACGTTCACCTTGACCCAGCGTGCCTTCGACGGGATGCCGTCGCCGTCGACCGCGTACACCATCCACCAGCCCGGGGTGACCAGCGACGGGTCGTCGGGGATGCGGGTCGAGAGCTTGCCGTCGGCGCCCTTGGTCAACTTCAGTGCCACCGAGGACTGTTCGGTGTTGGTGACGTGGGTGAACGAGCCGGGCCGCACGAGGCGGAGCTTCTCGATGCGCTCGGCGTCGTCGCTGCGGAAGGAGAGCGGGTCGCCGATGTCGACCGTCTTGCGGGGGGCGCCGAGGTCCGCGAGGTGCGGCTGGTCCTTGCCCTCCTTGTTGAGGTACGGCGGGGTGTAGATCTCGATCCGCTGGTCGAACTCGCCCGGCTTGGTGTTCGCCTTGTCGGAGAAGAGGGAGTCGGAGCCGAACGTCATCACCCGGCCGTCGGGGAGGAGCAGCCCGCCCGAGTGGTAGTTGCGGCCGACGAGCGGCTCCGCCGCCTCGTCGTAGGCGTTCTTCGCGGGGTCGTAGAGCGCCGCCTTGAGGACGTTGGAGTCGCTCTTGCCGCGGTACTGCTTGGAGCCGTTGGTGGTGAGCACGGTGTCGTCGGGCAGGACCACGCTCGACGGGTAGCGGACGGCGTCGTAGAGGTCGGGCCCGTCGGTGAACCGCGGTTGGTCCTCCTTGAGGTCGACGATCCGCGTCTTGTTGGTGGACTTCGGGGACTCGCCGACGCCGCCCCCGCCCTGCACCATGAACTTCCGCGACTGGGTCGGCGGCAGCGGCACGGACATCGAGGTCTCCAGCACGTCCGGGTCGCTCATGCCGGGGATCTTCTGGAAGCGGTTGGTCTCCAGGTTCCACAGCCCGGGGACGCGGCCGCGGTTGGCCGGGCCGTAGCCGGCGTTGGTGCCGGAGAAGAAGACCTTGTTCTCGCCGACGAGGTGGAGCCCCGGGTAGGTGGGGAAGAAGCGCTTCCGCGGAAGGAAGGACCACTTCTTCGTGTCGGGGTCGTAGATCTCGTTCTTGCCCGGCACGACCTGGCCGATGTCGTCGAGTCCGGAGACGGAGAGGACCTTGCCGTCCTGGAGGGTGAGCTGCGTCGGGTACCAGCGTGCCTCGTGCATCGGGTCGACCTTGATGTAGCGCTCGGCCACGGGGTCGAACTCGTAGGCGTCGCGGATGCCTTGGAAGTCCTTCTTGTCGAAGGAAAGCTTCTGCGCGATGCCGTAGATGTCCTGCTTCTCCTGGCCGCGGAGGCCGCCGACGCGGTACTGGTCCTGGGCGCCGGTCTGGTACTTGCGGCCCTTCTTGACGGCCTCGACGTAGACGCGTGAGAGGTTCGACGTCACCTTCGCCTCACCGGTGGCGGGGTCGACCTTCTTCTTCGCCCGGGGCACCACGATCGGGTCCTTGGAGACGAAGGTCATGCCGTTCTTCCGGCCGGTGAACTCGGTGCCTGCGGGGAGGGTCTTCGCCTTGTCCGGGTTCTCGTTGTAGACGATCATGAGGCCGCCCGCGCGCTGCACGTCGCCCTCGAGCGTCTCGTACCGCTGGGTGCCGCCCGCGACGAGGAGCTTGCCGTCGGGGAGCTGGTTGTGGCCGGAGCAGAAGAGGTCGTTGGGCGTCGGTATGTTCTTGAAGCTGTTCTTGACCGGGTCCCAGAGGACCGAACGGAAGCTCTTCGCGGCGAAGTTCTTCGCGTCGTTGCCCGAGCCGGCGACGAGGAGGACCTTGCCCGTGTTGAGCAGCGCGGCGTGGATCGTGTTGATCCGGAACTTCTCCGGTATGTCGACGATCTCCCAATGGCCCTTCTCGGCCTTGTACTCGGGCTGGTTGATCTTGTAGTCGTGGTATTTCTCCGACGCGACGCTGTACAGCGCGGGCCCGTTGAATCCCACGATCGCGAGTACCACCACCGTGCCGATCGTGAGGCGACGGGTACGGCGGCTTACGCGGAACTTCATTTGTTGCGTCCCCCAAGGGCGATCTGCATGGTGTCGTCAGGCGAGCCCGCCGGCCCCGGCGCGCCCTGGGGCGAGGGGCCCCGGCCGCCGGCGTCCACGCCGGCAGGGGGCGCCGCCGGCGGCCCCTGCCGGTGCTTCCTCGCGTTCTTCCGCTTCTTCTTCTCGGCGCGGACCGTGACCCGCCAGCCGATGATCGGCGCTGCCGTGATGAGCAGGGCGAGCGCGGCCCAGGTCAGCATCGCGGGGTGGTCGTGGCCGAGGAAGAAGGACCCGGCGAAGGAACCACCGAAGATCACGATGAAGAAGAGGTGGACCCGGAAGGTGCCGAAGAGCGTGTCGGGGCTCGCCGAATTCCCCTTCGGCGTGACGACGAACTTGCTCTTCCTCCGCAGCACGGTGTCGAAGAGCGAGCGCGCGTAGATCGGCGCGGAGAGCGCGGACATCAGCATGCCGGCGAGGCCGCCCGAGCCCTCCGGTTCGTGCGGGGAGACGTTGTGCCGGCGGTTCCAGATGTAGAGACCTATCTGGAGCGCGGAGGCGTTGCCGTAGAGGGCCATCCAGATCGTCGGGTCGATCTGCACGCCGGAGGCGCCGACGCCGAGGAAGAGCGCACAACTCAGCGCAGCGAGAATCCAGTTCATCGCCGAGATCGGGTAGAAGATCATCAACATCGTGTAGTTGAAGAGCTTCCCGATCGGCAGGGTGAACAGGCCGCGCCAGTACTGCTTGAGGATCGTCTCGTAGGTGCCGCGGGACCAGCGGAGCTGCTGCGTGAAGAAGTCGGTCCAGGCGTTCGGGCCCTCGCCGACGGCGAGCACGTCGGGTGTGTAGACCGAGCGCCACTTCCGACCCGTCTCCGGGTTCCGGTGGCGGTGCATCTCGAAGCCGGTGGCCATGTCCTCCGTGATGGAGTCGTAGAGCCCGCCGATCGCCTTGACCGCCTTGACGCGCACGGCGTTGCTGGTGCCGACGAACATCGGCGACTCGTAGCGGTTCCCGGCCCGCTGGATGAGGGCGTGGAAGAGGAACTGCTGGGACTCGGCCGCCTTGGTGATGAAGTTGTCGTAGTTGCCGTAGACCTGCGGGCCGATGACGAAGCCCACGTCCGGGTCGCGGAAGTAACCGAGCATCCGCTCCAGGTAGTTGGGGAGCGGGACGTGGTCGGTGTCGACTCCGGCGAAGAAGTCGTAGTCGTCGCCGTGCGCGTCGAGCCAGGCGTTGTAGTTGCCGTGCTTGGTCTTGGCGCGGAAGGCGCCCTTCGGCTGGTTCCACTTCTCGACGCCCTTGCGGGAGAAGTGGTGCACGCCGAGGCGGCGGCAGACCTCCTTGACCTGCGGGTCGTCGCCCTCGTCGAGGAGCCAGACGTGCATCGTTCCGCGGTGGCGGATGCGGACGGCGGCTTCCAGCGTCTTCGTCACCATCTCGATCGGCTCCTTGCCGGGCACGAACGAGGTGAGGAAGGCGACGCGGGTGCCGGACTCGGGCACCACGGGTATCGGGTCGCGCGCGACCAGGGTGGCGTGCGCGTTGGAGACGACGTTCATCGTGCGGAAGAGCTCGATCAGGCCGATGGCGACGAGCATCACGATGTCGAGCTTGAGCACCAGGTCCGAGACGGCGCCGTCGTCCCGCTTCGTCCAGTGCTCGGGCTGCATGAGCCAGACGAGCAGCCCCGCGGAGAGCAGCGGGGCGAGGCAGAGGAGGAAGCCGGCGCGGAACCTGTGCGGCTCGTCGGCAAGCAGACTGCGGTAGGCGACGCGGTACGGGCGCCCGGGCGGCGGCTGGTTGAGCGGGCCTGCGAGGCGGCTGTAGTGCTCGTAGTCGTAGCGGGGCAGCGCCCTGCGCGTCCAACGCCCGGTCCTGCCGCTGCCGTTGCGGGCGCGGCCCGGCCGCGGTATGCGCAACTGGGTGGTCCGCGTCGCGTCCTGACCGGTGTGCGCCCCTGTGTCGTCCGGCGGCGTCGACGGCGTCATGCGTCCATCCCCCCGCACGCAGCTGGCTGCGTGTACTCGTGCTTGCTCGGGTCCTGGCCCCCCTGGCCCGAGCGCGGCGTACTTCGACCGCCGAGTGCCAGGACTCCGTACGGCCTCGTGCGGTTCCAAGGTCGATCCAACGATTCCGTTTCCGCCGGTGGCCGGACGCGCCTTCTGCGGTGCTGTGTTGTACGCGTTGACGCGGTCTCTCGCGCGGTGTTTGTCCGGTGTTCGTCCGGTGTTCGTGCGGTTTCAGCAGTCTCGTTGACTCGACGTTAGGTTCCCGGACTCCCCACATGATCGCAAGGGCGAAACAAGCTGTTCACACCGGAACGGAAGGGATTGCCGAGTTCGGTGTGACCAACACGTCATCCCCTTGCGACCTGCGCTGTTCCTGCACGGTGCGGCCCCGGCGAGCGGGCCCCGGCGGGGATGCTCCGTGCGCCCGACGCCGGGCGGCGCGGGGTGCGTTCACACTTTCCGGGGGACTGGAATCGTACGGAGGTGAGCCGCCGCGCACGGGTGTACGGCGGCGCTCTCACGGTTCCGGTTCCGCCGGCGACGCGCACCGGCGACCGAGGGGCGTGCGCACGAGAGGGCCGGGCCGCCCGGTTGCGGCCCGGCCCTCTCGCATGGGGGCTGGACGTGCGGCGTTCACCGGCGGACGGGCCCGCCGCGGGGGTGCGTCAGAACTCGACGTCGGCGCAGGAGTAGAAGGCGTTGGCCGTGTCGTCGATGTTCCAGACGCCGAGTATCAGGTGCTTGCCCGACTTGCCCTCGGGAAGCTGGCCGTCGGCCGTCCACTCGGCCGGGGGCTGCTCGCCGTTCATCGGCACCGTGAGGAAGGGCTCGGACTCCAGGTCGGCGCGGGTCAGCGGCTTGCTCGCGTCCCAGCCGTCCTTGGTGATGTAGTACCGGAAGTCGGTGGTGGAGTGCATCGCCGTCAGGTTCCACTTGAAGGTGAAGTCGCCGCCGGCGTCGAGCTTCGTGGTCGGCCAGTCGCCGCCGCGCGGGTCGTCGAGCTGGGCGAAGCCCTCGTTTCCGCCCGAGCAGATGCTGCCGTCCTCAGGGCCCGCCTCGGGGAAGCCCTTGGGGCCCTCGACGCTCTGCGGCTCGTGCTCGATGGAGCCGCAGTCGCTCACCGTGCCCTCGGCGCAGTACGCCTGACGGCTCATGGGGTCCTGGCTGTAGCCGTGCCCCTGCGCGGAGCCGCCGGTGAACAGGATGGCGGCGCCGCCGAGTCCGAGGCCGACGGCGGCTGCTGCGATCTTCTTGCGCATGTTCGCTCCTTTTGTGCTGTGGGGGGCGTGAGGAGTGTGGGGGCCTCACGGGAGACGACGCGGTCTAGACCAACCTGCAAACTACTGGGCTGTTCCTCGGCATGTCCAGACCAATGCAAGAGGAATCCGGGGTTCCTTGAGGGTGCCGTTCGACCCTGCCGCACCGCCGCGACGGTCGTGGCGCACCCGGAACGGCCGGGTGGATGCGGTAGGCATGACGACGGACAAACCGTGCGCACCCGCACGCACCCGTCGAAACCCGCACGCCAACTCCCGCCCCGCCTCCGCGTCCCGGCGCCTTCCGCGCGGAGCCCTCGCAAGGACCGCCCATGCGCACCTCCCGCTTCGCCGACCTCCGCGACGCCATCACCCCCAGAGCCTTCTGGCTCACCGTCGCCGTCCTCTTCATCCAACTCGGCTTCCTCCTCTCCTACGTCGGCGCCTTCCACCACCCCGAGCCGCAGCGCGTCCCGCTCGCCGTCGCCGCACCCGAGCAGGTGGCCCGCCAACTCGACGGGCTGCCCGGGCGCCCCGTCGAGACCAGCCGCGTCGACGACGCGCAAGCGGCACGCGACCGCGTCCTGCACCGTGACGCCGAGGCCGGCTACGTGGTCGACCCGGACGGCGACCGCGACACGCTCCTCCTCGCCTCCGCCGCCGGGCAGTCGGTCACCGGCGCCGTACGCGAACTGGCCCAGGAGTACGCGCACTCGGAGGGACGCAGGCTGCACACCGAGGACATCGCCCCGGCGAGCAGCGGGGACCACGGCAGCCTCACCGCCTTCTACCTCGTCGTCGGCTGGCTCGTCGGCGGCTACCTCGCCGCCTCGATGCTCGGCATCACCGTCGGCGCACGCCCCGCCGACCGGCGCAGGGCGACGCTGCGCATCGCGGCCATGGCGCTGTACGCGGGGCTCTCCGGGATCGGCAGCGCGCTCGTCGTCGGGCCCGTACTCGACGCGCTGCCCGGGCACTTCTGGCCGATCGTCGGCATCGGCGCGCTCACCGTCTTCCTGACAGGCGCCGTCACCATCGCGCTCCAGGTGCTCTTCGGCGTCGTGGGGATCGGGGTCGCGATCGTCCTCTTCGTCGTGCTCGGCAACCCCAGCGCGGGGGGCGCGTACCAGCGGAACATGATCCCGCCGTTCTGGCGCGCCATCGGCGACTGGCTCCCCGCGGGCGCCGGCACCAACGCCGTGCGCAACGCCGTCTATTTCTCGGGCAACGCCCTCGCCTTCCCGCTCACCGTCCTCGCCGTGTGGGCGGCGGTCGGTGTCCTGCTGACCGTGGTGTGCGCCCGGCGCGGCAGGGACGGCGACCTGCTGCGTCTGCCGATGTGAGAGCCCCAAGCGCCTGCCGCGGCACGTGCGTTGGCACTACCCTGGACGCTCGCGACGATCACCGGGGGGCGCGGTGGAACTGTTCATCGGAGGGCTCGGACTCGTCGGCGGCGCGGTCCTCCAGTCCGTCACCGACCAGTCGGTGGCGGAGCTGAAAGACCTCCTCCGCCGGGCACGCCGGCGCGGCAACGCGCCCGACGACCGCGACGGACTGCGGCCCGACGACGCGGACGGCCTCCGGCGGGCGCTCCAGGAGGTCGCCTCCACCGTCGACGACCGCCCCGTCCAGCTCCTCCTCCGCAGCTTCCTCCGCGACCACGGCGCACTCCCGCCCGAACGCCTCGCGGCCCCGCACCCCTTCCTCGACCAGGACGAACTCCGCCACCGCGCCCGCGAGTTCGTCGCCTCGGCACTCGCGGCCCAGCCCGACGCCGCACTCACCGTGCTGCTCCACGGCCCGCCCGGCAGCGGCACCACGAGCTGCGCACGGCAGCTCGCCACGGAGCTCGCCGGGTACTTCCCCGGCAGCCACCACGCCGTCGACCTGGGCGGCGGCGACCCGTCCGGCGCCCAGACGGGCGGCAGCGCCCTCACCGAACTCCTCCTCGACGCCGGCCTCCCCGAGGAGTCCCTGCCGCGCACCGCGGCGGCCAAGCGCCGGCGCCTGCGCCGGCTCCTGGCGGGCACCCGCCCGCTGCTCCTCCTCGACAACGCGCACAGCGCGGCCCAGCTCGGCGCCGTGAAAACCGAGATCCCCGGCTCCCTCACCCTCGTCACAGCCGCCTCCGTGCCCCTCGGCCTCGCGGGGGAAGCCGGCGCCGTCCTCCCGGTGGAACCGCTCCCCGAGGAGGACTCCTGGGAGCTGCTGCGGCAGCTCGGCGCCGAACCCGACAGGGACGACCGGGAGTTGCGCGCCGTCGTCCGCGCCGGCCACCCGGGGAACCTCAGCGAGGTCGCCGCCGTCCGCCGAAGGGTCGGCGGCCGCATGCTGCCCGGTGCGCCGCGGGAAGGCTTCCCGCGGATGCCCGCGGCAGGGGCGGGCACGGCGCCACCGGCGGGAGAGCCGATGCCCGAAGACGGCGACGAAGCGGCGAGCCGAGCCACCCTCCGCATCCTCGACGGCGGCTACCGCACGCTCACCCCGCTCGCCCAGCGGCTTCACGCCCGGCTCGGCCGCCTCCCGCACGCGGGCCCCGGATGCGGCGTCACGGCGGCCCCCGTCGCGCGGCTCCTCGACGTGGACGAGGCCGAAGCAGCCGATGCCTGCGCCGAGTTGACCTCGGTCGGCCTCCTCAGCACGCCGGGCAACGGCCGGTACCGCCAACCCGCCGCGGCACGCCGCCACGCACGCGGACTCCCGGCGGAAGTCCCGGGCGTCGCCGTGCTGCGGCTCCTGGAGCACTACCGCGAGGTCGCCGTCGACGCCGATCGCCGTGTGATGCGGGGCCGTTGGGTGCTCGGCCCGTTCTACACGGGGCGGCGCGCGCAGGCACAGGTGTACGGCACCGACGGGGAAGCGCTCGACACGCTCCGCACCGAGCGCTCCGCGCTCGTCGAGTCCGTGGTGCTCGCGGCCGACTCCGGGTTCGCCGAGCTCGCGGCCGAGCTCTGCGAGGCGATGTGGGGGCTCCATCTGCGTCTCGGGTTCCACGAGGACTGCCTGCGCACCCACGGCGCCGCGCTCGCCGCCGCCGTCGACGGCGCCCGCGGGCCTCGCCTCGCCGACCCGCGGCTCGTCGCCCGTCTCCATGTCCAACGCGGCTTCTCCTACCGCGCGTTGGGCGAGCCCGGCCGCGCGGCGGACGACTTCGCGCGGGCGAAGGAGCTGGAGCCCGACGACCACGCGCGGGGACGCGCCACCGCCGTCGAGTCGCTCGGCTACCTCCGGCTCGACGAGGAAGAGTACACCGCGGCCCGCGCGTGCTTCAGCGAGGCCGCCGCGTACGCGACCGACCCGCGCGCCCGTGCGCTGCTGCTCCACAACGACGCGCGGGCGCTCACCGGACTGGGCCGCGCGCGGGAGGCGCTCCCCGTACTCGACGCCGCCCTCCTCGCGTTGCGCGACCTCCCCGGCCTCGCACCGCCGGGCGACCTCTACAACCGCGCGAAGGTCCTCGTCACCGTCGCCCGTACGCATGCCGCCGCCGGTCGACCGGACGCGGGCGTCGAGGCGTTGCGCGAGGCGCTCGACCTCTTCGACGACAAGAGAGCACTGCCCCAGGAGGCAGAGGCCGCCGAACTCCTCGCCGACCGCGTCCCCGACGCGTCGGAGCGCCGCAGCCTCCGCCGGCGCGCGCTACGCCTCCGCAAGGCGCTCGGCGACCTCGAAGCGGCGGACCGGCTCCGCGGTCTGCTGGAATCAGAGGTCTGACGGCGCCGACGCCGAGCAGTCGACTTCGTGGCGTTCGCGCCCCGTCTCCACGGTGAGGCGGCGCCGCTCCGCGGGGCGGCCCTCGGCGAGCCAGGCGAAAAGCGCGGAGGCGTAGAGCGCGGGGTCGGCCAAGTCGGTGTGGCCGTCGGGGAGCCGGCGGGCCGCGAGTGTGCGGTGGGTGCCGTCGCGGGTGCGGACCGTGCAGCGGTCGGGGCCCGTGACACGGCACCACAGGGACGCGTGCGGGTGGCGTTCGGCCGCCTCGCGCAGCCACGTGTCCGCGGGGCCGTACCGTACGTCGTCCGCGTCCGCGCGGAGGACGACGATGTCGGCGAGGGCGAGCCTGCCGAGGTCGGCCGTCTCCTCGTCGACGACGGTGTGCGTGCGCCACCCGGCGTCCCGGTCGGCGTGGTCGGAGGTCCTGCGCACCACCTCGACGCGGGGTGCGTCGCCGGCGTCCGCGACCCGGGTGCGCACGCGGAGCGGTGCCGTGCGGTGCGCGGGTTCGTACGCCGGCGCGGGCAAGGGGTCGAGGAGCGCGGGGCTCTCCGGCTCGTCGAGCCCGAGGAGCCGGTACGCGCACCGGCGCAGCAGCTCCGCCGAGCGCCCCGGCACCGAGCTCACGCTCTCCGCCGGCCGCCGCGGCGCACACGGCACTCGGAGCGCTTCTTCGAACTGCGGTGACAGGGGGCGCGTCGGATCGACGCGCGGCGCCTCGCGTACGAAAGCGGCGACGGGCGAGTCGGGCGCGAGCCCTTCGGTCGGCCATGCGCCGAGGAGGACGGGGACGCCGAGGGCCGCCGCGTAGTACGAGACGCTGCCGTGGTCACCGAGGACGAGATCGGCCGCGACGAGCGCCTGCCGCCACTGGTCGAGCGGCGGCACGAGGACGGCCCCGGCCCGCCGCGCCGCGTCGAACCACGCCGTCACCTGGCCGGGGCCGTGGCCGTGCCAGATGTTGGGGTGCAGGACGACCGCGAGCCGGTACTCGTCGCAGGGGAGCTCCTCGACGAGCCGGCGGAGCAGTTCCGGCAGGACGTCGGCGCCCGCGTCGCCGAGGAGGGACTCCGGGTTCCAGGTCGAGTTGAGGACCACGAGCCGTTGGCCCGGGGTGAGTCCGAAAGCGCGGCGGTGCACGTCCCGGTGCGCGGCCGAGGCGAGGAGCCGGTCGTAGCAGGGGTCCCCGGCGAGGACGGCGGTCGGTGCGGCCTGCGGGCAGGACTCGGTGAGCCTGGCGAGCTGCTCGGGGTGGGAGAGGACGGTGGCCGCGGCGAGGGGGCTGCCCTCGTGGAGGAGCCACTCGGGAGAGAGGCCGAAGACGGGCGCGGGTGCGGGCTCGCGGTGTCCGGTGTCCGGTGCAGCCAGCCTCTTATTGTATCCGACCCCGTGCGACAGCACCATCAACTTCCCCTGGAACGCCTCCAGTTGCCCCCCGTAGCTCGCGCTCACCGCGAGGTCGACCGGTGTCCGCACGGCCTGCTCCCACGGCAGGACGGGCAGCCCGAGGTCGGCGAGGAGCTCGGGGACCCCGTGCTGGACGGGGGAGGAGCCGGTGCAGGTGGCGAGCAGTTGGAGGCGCAGGTCGTCGCGGAAGAGCGGGAGGAGGTCGAGGAGCCGGGTGGCGGAGGTCACGTTGTGGACGACGAGGAGCACCCGGCGCAGCCGCCGGCGCGAGGCGAACCGCTCGGCGTCGGCCCCCACCGGTACGCGTATCCACTCCGTGCCGCCGTGTCCGTACCCCACCGCAGTCATCCGTGCACTCTAGGGGGTGTCGTCACGTCCCCGCCTGCTGTGCGACGACGCGGATTCGACGACACCCCCGGGCCAACGACGAAGGCCCCCGCAGTGCGCGGAGGCCTTCGAAGAGGTGCGCCGCCAGGGACTCGAACCCCGGACCCACTGATTAAGAGTCAGTTGCTCTAACCAACTGAGCTAGCGGCGCGCTGTCCGCCGTTTCGGCCGACGCAGGAAATACTACCCCCTCCCGCGGGGTGCTCGTGACCGTCCGCCCCGACGCCGAGCGTGACGGCATCCGCACGCATCGGGTACCCGGCGGAGTGCGTCACTTCCCGTCTCACCTCTTAATTCAGGACGAGAGCCAATACGAGAGGAAAGGGTGCCCCGCCGGCCTCCCCGAGGATAGGTTCGGGGAGGGAGGAGCCACATGGCAGAGCACGGCAGGCGTACGGTGCGGGACCTGCGCCGCGGGAACCGCACGGCGGTCCTGCGGCAGTTGTACTTCGAGGGCCCGCTGAGCCGCCAGGCACTCGGTCCCGCGACGGGGCTCAGCTCGGGCTCGATCAGCAACGTCGTCGCCGAACTCACGGGCGAGGGGCTGCTGGAGGAAGCGGGCGTGATCGAGTCCGAAGGGGGGAGGCCGCGCACCCTGCTGCGCGTGGCGGCGGGCAGCGCCTGCCTCATCGGCGTCGACATCGGCGAGACCCGTGTCCGCGTCGAGCTCTTCGACCTCGCGCTCAACGAACTCGCCCGCGCCGAACTCCCGTTGGCCGGCCAGGGGCACGACGCCGGACTCGTCGCCGGCCACGTCGGCGAGTGCGTCGCCGGCGTCCTGCGGAGCAGCGGCGCGGACCCCGCGGCGCTCCTCGGCGTCGGCGTCGGCGTCCCCGGCATCGTCGAGCGGGACGCGGAGCGGGGCGCCGTGGTGCACGGCCAGACGGTCGGTTGGGACGCGGTGCCGTTGGAGGAACGTCTCCGCGCCGCCGTCGAACTCCCCGCGGAGGTCCCGTACTTCGTGGGGAACGGCGCCAAGGCGCTGGGTCAGGCGGAGATGTGGTTCGGAGGCGGCCGCGGTGCCCAGGACGCCGTGGTGGTACTCCTCGGCTCGGGCGTCGGCGCCTGCGTCGTCACGGGCGGCGCGGACCGGGGCGGCGCCGACGAGTGGGGGCACCTGACGGTCAACCTCCGGGGCCGGCGCTGCCGTTGCGGCGCGCGCGGGTGCCTGGAGGCGTACACCGGGTCCGCCGGTCTGCTGGAGCGCTGGCGGGAGGCGGGGGGCGCGCCGCCGGCCGACGACGAGGAGGCCGGGCTCCGCGCCCTGCTCTCCGCCGCGTACCCCGGCGACGGGCGGCCGGCCGACGCGTCGGCCGTCGCCGTCCTCGACGAGACGGCCGAGTACCTCGGCGCCGGCATCTCGGGCCTCGTCAACCTCTTCGGTCCGGAGCGGGTGCTGATCGGCGGCTGGGCCGGGCTGCGGATCGGCCCGCACCTCCTGCACGCCGTCCGCCGCCACGCCGCCGCGCACTCCCTGCGCTACCCGGGCGAGCGCGTCGCGATAGAGCTGGGGCGCCTCGGTGCCGACGCCGTCACCGTCGGGGCCGCCACGCTGCCGCTCGCCGCCTTCTTCGCGGAGGGCGGGCGCAGGGACCCTCGCCCCGCGCCGGACGAGCGGCCCGAACCGGCGGGCTGGCGTGCGGTGCTGGAGGAGCGCGGGGCGCGGTGAGCGACTCCGCCTAGAGCGACAGCGAGAGCATGACGGGCGCGGCCCTGCGGCTCAGCGCCTCGGCCGCGCGGCGGAGCCGGTGCGCCTGGTCGACGGGGAGCGAGAGGGCGAGGCAGCTCACCGAGGAGCCGGCGGTGATCGGTACCGCCGCGCAGACGGTGCCGACGGCGTACTCCTGGAGGTCGAGCGTGGGGACGGTGGGCGGCTGGCGGTCGAGGGTGCTCAGGAGGAGCCGCTCGTCCGTGATGGTGCGGGAGGTGAGGCGGGCCGCCTTGTGCCGTGCGAGGTGGTCCTTGCGGCCGTCGTGGTCGAGTTGGCTGAGGAGGCACTTGCCTATCGCCGTGGCGTGGACGGCCGAGCGGAAGTCGACCCACTGGTTGACCGCGGGTGCCGCGGGGCTGTCGGCGAACTGCGTCGTCTCCAGCTCGCCGTCCTTGTAGCGGCTGAAGTAGACCGCGGCGCCGACGGCGTCCCTGAGGTCGGTGAGGGTGTCCTGGAGGCGCTCCTGAAGGACGCGCCTGTGGTCTCCGCCGACGCCGAGCATGAGCAGGGACTCGCCGACGGTGTAGACGGCGTCCTCGTGCATCTCGACGTACCCCTCGCCGCGCAGCATCCGCAGCAGCGGCTGGAGTTGGGCCGCCTCGATGCCCGCTTCCTGGGAGAGGAGCTCTTCGCCGACTCCGTCGCGGTGCCGGGCGACTGTCTCCAGCACCCGCAGCGCGTACTGGACCGAACGGATCGGCTGTGCTGGCTCCGGCGTCGGCGCCACGGTGCCCCCTGGAGTGGTGACGGTTCGCGTCGCGACCGCTGCGTGTGGTCACGTCAGTACGTAACACGATAGCGGGCAGCGCGCCGGCGAAAGGGCGATGATCCCGCGATCGGCATATGCCGCAAGCCGATCCCTACCCCGCTGGTGTCGCACGAACCCCGCGCATCCGTCCGGTTGTTCGGGACGGCTCGCGGAGGTGCGCGGGACGCGGGCCCGGGGCCGTACCTCTCTTGTACGCGCCCCGGGCCTCGGCGCCTCCGCCGCGCAACACGGCGCCCCCGCGCGGGTGTTCAGAGCACGGCGCTGAGGAACTCGCGGGTGCGGTCGTGCTCGGGCTCGCTGAAGATCTTCTCCGGTGCGCCCGACTCGATGACCCTGCCCTCGTCGAACATGAGGACGTCGTCCGAGATGTCCCGGGCGAAGCCCATCTCGTGGGTGACGCAGAGCATCGTGATGTCGGTGGTGTGCGCGATGTCCCTGAGGACGTCGAGGACGCCCGCGACGAGTTCCGGGTCGAGCGCCGAGGTGACCTCGTCGAGGAGGAGCACCTGCGGGCGCATCGCCAGCGCGCGGGCGATCGCCACGCGCTGCTGCTGGCCGCCGGAGAGCTGGCTCGGGTGCTTGTCCATCTGGTCGGTGAGCCCGACGAGTTCGAGCAGCTCCCGTGCGCGCTCCTCTGCCTCGTCCTTGCCCATGCCGAGGACGTGGACGGGCGCCTCGGTGATGTTCCGGAGCACCTTCATGTTGGGGAAGAGGTTGAACTGCTGGAAGACCATGCCGATGCTTTTCCGCACCTCGCGGACGTGCCGCTCGCCCGCCGGGACGAGCCTGCCGCCCTTCTCCTCGTGCGTGAGGTAGTCCCCGGCGACCTTGATCGTGCCCTCGTCCGGCTTCACCAGTGTCATCAGCAGCCGCAGGATCGTCGTCTTGCCGGAGCCCGACGGGCCGATCAGCGTGACGTGCTTGCCCGAGGCGACGTCGAAGCAGAGGTTGTCGAGGACGACGTTGTCGCCGAAGCGCTTGGTGACCTTGTCGAAGCGGATCAACTCGCTGCCGTCGACGGCGGGGTTGGCGTGGTCGTTGGGTGTGGTGTTCTCAGCGGACAAGGCGACGCTCCAGGGCTCGCATCAGCAGGGATGCCGGGTAGGCGATGAGGATGAAGGCGATGCCGACGACGGTGATCGGCTCGGTCGGCTGGAAGGTGACAGCGCTGAACTGGCGGGCTTGTCCGAGCAGTTCGAGGGCGCCGATGGTGGCGATCATCGGCGAGTCCTTCAGCATCGCGATCACGTAGTTGCCGAGCGCGGGCACGACGCGGCGGATCGCCTGCGGCAGGACCACCGCGGTCCAGGTGCGCCCACGCGGCATGTTCAGCGCGGTGCACGCCTCCCACTGGCCGACGGGAACGCCGTCGATGCCGGCGCGGTAGACCTCGGCCGTGTACGTCGAGTAGTGCAGACCGAGGCCGACGATGCCGGTCGTCAGGGCCGAGAACGTGATGTTCCACTCCGGCAGCACGAAGTAGAGGAAGAAGAGCTGCACCAGGAGAGGGGTGTTCCGGACGAACTCGGTGATCACGGTCACCGGCCAGCGCACCGCCTTGAGCGCCGAACGCTGGGCGATCGCCCAGACGAGGCCGAGCGCGAAGGCGATCAGCGAGCCCAGGACGAGGGCCTGGAGCGTGACGAGGACGCCGTCCCAGAACCGCGGCATGAAGTCGGCGACCGCCGACCAGTCCCACTGCATCACTTACCTCCGATGCTGGCCGCAGCACTCGTCGCCGACCTGCGGCCCTTGCCGAAGAGGCCGGAACGCTCCGGCGCCTGGCCGAGGTTGGCCTTCGCCTGGCGCTCCAGGGCGCGCATACCGCGGGTCAGGACGAAGGCGATGACGAAGTACATCACCAGGATGATCGTGTAGACGGGCGCGCTGTCGCCGAGTGCGTTGCGCACGAGCGAGGCGCCGAAGGCGATGTCGCCGACGCCGAGGACGGAGACGAGGGCCGTCCCCTTGAGGAGCTCGATGAGGAGGTTGTTGGCAGGCGGGATCATCCCGGGCCACGCCTGCGGCAGCACGATCTTCCGCAACCGCTGCCACGGCGTGAGGTTGAGCGCGATCCCGGCCTCCCGCTGCGCCGGCGGCACGGAGGCGAGAGCACCGCGGACGATCTCTGAGCCGTAGGCGCCATAGGTGAGGCCGAGCGAGAGGACGGCCGCCCACATGGGTACGAGCTGCCACCCGAAAGCGACCGGCAGCACGAAGAACACCCAGAACATCAGTACCAGGGCCGAAGTGCCCCTGAATATCTCCATGTAGAGACCGGAGAGGAAGCGCACGATCCAGAGTCTGTTGGTACGCGCAACGCCCACGACGAACGCGACGAACGCCCCGAGCGCGGCGCCGAGAACCGTGAGCTGGACGGTCACCCAGACACCCTGGAAGAGCAGCCCCCACAATCCCGTTGTGAGGTCCGTCATTGACAACGCTCCTTCGCCGTAATGTCCGTCATCTCTTCCTCGAGGAAGCCGAACGGCTTCATCACGCGGAGGAGCTCACCGCTCTTCTTCATCTTGACAAGCTCGTCGTTGAAGGCGTCGCGCAGATTCCGCTCGGCCGGACGGAAGGCGAAGCCTCCGGTGCCGAGGTCGGGCTTCCCGTCCAGCTTGGGAACGAACTGCTTGGTGTACTCGGCTTTCCGGGTCTTCGTCTGGTGCACGACGTTCCGGACGGTGACCGCCGTGCCCGCGAAGACATCGGCCCTTCCCTGCTCGACCGCGAGGAGCCCGGCGAGCTGGTCGGGGAGGAGCAGCATCTCCGACTCCTTGATGCCGGCCTCCTTCGCGTAGTCGATCTCGGCGTATCCCGTGCCGGTCGCGAACTTGACGCCCGCCTTCTTGATGTCCTCGTAGTTGTGCAGGTTCTTCGGGTTCCCCTTGCGGACGATGAGCGCGTCCGGCATCTGGTACTCGGGGTCGGCGAAGAGGACCTGCCGGCAGCGCACGGGCGTGAGGTACATGCCGGCTGCGATCACGTCGAACTGCTGCGAATTGAGCCCCGGAACCAGCGAGTTGAACTCCGTCGGCATCGGCTGCACGTTGGCCACGCCCAGCCGCTCGAAGATGATGCGCGCAATGGCGGGGGAGCTTCCCGTCAGTTCACCGTTCTTGTCGATGTAGCTGTACGGCTGTTCGCCCGCGATTCCGAGCTTGACGGTCCCCTGGGCCTTGAGGCGCTCAAGAAGGTCTCCGCCCTTTTTGCTGTCGGCGTTGGAGACGCGGCTGCAACCGGTCGTCGCAGCGAGCGTGCCGGCCGCGCCGATCGCCGCGGCACCGGCCATCAGCGAGCGGCGGCTGAAACCTCTCCCGATACTTCCCTTGTCGTTCCCTTGTGGTGGAGCCATGGCCGCGCGGCTACCCATGTTCGATGGACCTATGCGGATTGTTTCCGGCCGCTGGTACGCGTGTTGAGGGCTTGACGATTGCGGCAGTATGGACGCGGAACCAAACAACCCGGCCAAACCGGCGAAGCACGTCATAGCGGCCGAGAGGCCCGAGAAGTACGCGGAGGCACCATGGCCGAACGCTTCATCGAAGTCTCACTCGACAAGCGCGGAGTGAGCTGCACGGCAAAGCTACTCGACGACCGGGCCCCTCTCACTTGTGCAGCGGTCTGGAACGCACTCCCGCTCGGCGGAGACGTCTACCACGCAAAGTACGCACGGAACGAGATTTATGCGCTGGTTCCGCCCTTTGCCCCCGAGGAGCCGCCGCTGGAGAACCCCACCGTCACTCCCATCCCGGGAGACCTGTGCTATTTCACCTTCTCCCAGACGGAGTTGAGCACCTCTTCCTACGGTTACGAGGCAGCGGCCGAGCAGCAGGGCTCCGAGGCCGCGCACGCCACCAGGTCGACCGTGATCGACCTCGCCCTCTTCTACGAGCGCAATAACCTCCTCATCAACGGCGACGCCGGATGGGTCCCCGGCATCGTCTGGGGCTCGATCGTCGACGGACTCGACCGCATGGCGGAGGCGTGCCAGGACCTGTGGCGCGCGGGAGCCCTCGGCGAGACGCTCAACTTCCGCCGGGCGTAGGCACGTCGCCGGCCGAGGGGCGTGCCCCTCGGTCGGGGCGTCCTTTCCGTCCGACCGCTCAGAGCCGCGGCGCGGGGACGCGGGAGGCGAGCCCCGCCTCGTAGAGCGCGTGCGCCGCGCGGAGGACGAGCGCGTCCTGGTGGCGCGCCCCGACGAGCTGCACGCCGACGGGCATCCCGCCGTCGCCGACGCCGCACGGCACCGAAGCGGCGGGCTGCTGCGTCATGTTGAACGGATAGGTGAAGGGCGTCCACCCCGTCCACCGGTCGTGGGGCGAGCCCGCCGGAACCTCGACGCCGAGCTCGAAGGCGGTGATCGGCAGCGTCGGCGTCACCAGCAGGTCGTACCGCTGGTGGAAGAGGCCCATCCGCGTGCCGAGCGCCATCCGCTCGTCGACGGCCGCGAGGTAGTCGAGGGCGCCGGCGCGCGCCCCCTCGTCACGCACCTCGCGCAGGCCGGGGTCGAGGAGGTCGAGCTGCTCGGGCGTGAACGGTTGTGTGACGCGAGCCGTCCCGCTGAACCACAGCGTGTGGAAGGACTCCACCGGGTCGGCGAAGTCGGGGCCCTCCTCGAAGACTTCGGCGCCCAGCTTCGCGAGGAGCGCGACGGCCCCGCGCACCGCCTCCCCGACGGCGGGGTCGACCGCGACCCGTCCGCCGAGGTCCGGTGCGTAGGCGATCCGCAACCCCCGTACGCCGTCGGCTCCTTCGGCGAGCGCCGAGCGGAACCCTCCCTCTACGGGACCGAGTTGGGACCAGTCACGCGGGTCCGGCGCGGTGACGGCGTCCATCAGCGCCGCGGCGTCCGCGGCGTCGCGGGTGATCGGGCCGACGTGCGCGAGCGTCCCGAAGGGGCTCGCCGGGTGGATCGGCACGCGCCCGTACGTGGGCTTCATCGCGAAGACGCCGCAGAAGGCCGCCGGAATCCGCACGGACCCCCCGCCGTCGGTGCCGAGCGAGAGCGGCCCCGCGCCGAGCGCCACCGCCGCCGCGCTCCCCCCGCTCGAACCGCCCGCCGTGCGCTGCGCGTCGTACGGGTTGCCCGTCGCGCCGTGGCGGGGGCTGTCGGTGGTGCCCTTCCAGCCGAACTCCGGGGTGGTGGTCTTGCCGACGAAGACCGCCCCCTGCTCGCGCAGGCGCGCGACGGAGGGCGCGTCCTCCACCCAGGCGCCCTCCTCGGAGAGCGCCAACGAGCCCTTCAGCGTGGGCGCCCCACGCGTCAGCAGCATGTCCTTGACGGTGACGGGGACCCCGTCGAGCGGCCCGGCCGGCGTACCGCGCCGCCACCGCTCGGTCGACTCGGCGGCCTCGTCGAGCGCGCCGTCGCCGTCGATGCGGACGAACGCGTTGACCCGCGCCTGCGCCTCGACCGCCCGCTCCAGTACGGCGTGCACGACGTCGGTGGGGCTGAACTCGCCGGTCTGGTACCCGGCGGTCAACTGCGCTGCCGTACGGCTGGTGAGATCCGACATGGACGAAGCCTCCCGGTGGAAGTGCCGATCCGCCGCGGCGGGCGCGGTTCGCACCGGTGGTGCACGCTCGCGCGCGGTGTTGAATGGGGTCGTGCGCGCGCCCCCGGCGGGCGCGGGCGGCTCAGTCCGAGCGCACGTAGCCGAGGGTCTTGTCGACGACGTTGAGGAGCGGATGTCCCGCCTCCCAGCGGTCGAAGTTGTCGAGGAACTGCTCGGCGAGGTCCTGGCGCCAGCCGGCGGTGTCCCCGCTCATGTGCGGCGAGACCAGCAGCCCCGGCACGTCCCACAGCCCGCTCTCGGCCGCGAGCGGCTCCTCGGCGAAGACGTCGAGCGCGGCGCCCGCGAGATGGTGGCTGAGCAGCGCGGCGGCGAGGTCGTCCGTCACGACGTGCTGCCCGCGGCCCACGTTGATGAAGCGTGCCCCCGGGCGCATGCGCGCGAACCGGTCGGCGTCGAAGAGCCCTCGCGACTCCTCGGTGAGCGGCGCGACGCAGACGACCCAGTGCGCCTCGGGCAGCAGGCCGTCGAGGGCGCCGACCCCGTGCACCTCACCGAATTCCGCGTCGCCGTTCCGCGGCGTGCGCCCGACGAGGTCCACGCTGACACCGAGTGCCGTAAGTGTGCGCCCAATTGCCCGGCCGATCGGACCGCTTCCCACGACGACGGCGTGCGTTCCGGCGACGCGCATTGTCTCCCGGTGCCGCCACTTCCTCTGCCTCTGCAATTCCCGTGTGCCGTGAAAATCCTTGGCCATCGCCAGAACCAGCCCCGCCACATATTCGGCGATCGGCTGGTCGAAGACTCCGCGCGCATTGGTGAGCACCGTACTCGCCGGTTCGGAAAGTTCCGGAAGCAAACGGTCGACGCCGGCGCTCGGGGTGTGCACCCAGCCGGGACGCGGGCCCGTGCCCGGCCACGCCCTGCGGACCGCGTCGGAGAGAAAGTCCCAGACCAGCAGCACGTCGGCGGAGGGCAGGAGTTGGGGGAGCGTCGCGGCGTCCGCGTACGAGACGGCGGCCCTGCCCTTGAGGCGATCGAGCGAAGGAAGAGGTTCCGCTTCGAGGACCAGGACGTGCGTTTCAGACATCGGCAGGAAACCATTTCGAAACGAAGGGACGGTGGACCGGAACCGTGCGCGAGATCCCGCCGTTGATGCGAGGATTGACCACGGTAGGGAGCGGAAACTACCTTCGTCAACAAAGACATCTGTCCCGGCGTCCCGGCTTCTGACCGGCATTCTCCATTCCTTCTTCACCGGTTCTGACCGGCGTCTGCCGAGGCACCTGCCCCGGTCGGGCTCTGGTCATCTGGTCACGAGTCATCCCTCCGTCTCTTGGGGCTCGAAAAATGGACGTCTCCTTCCTCGGCGGACCGCAACCGCAGCGCGGTGTCGGCATCGTCGCTCCGTTCGACTTCGCTCTCGACCGAGAGCTCTGGCGCTGGGTGCCGGACGACGTGTCCCTGCACCTGACGCGAACACCCTTCGTGCCCGTCGAGGTCAGCCTCGACCTGGCCCGCCTGGTCAGCGAGCACGAGACCCTGCGCGAGGGGGTCCGTGCGCTGACCGCCGTGGCGCCCGAAGTCGTCGCCTACGCCTGCACGTCGGGCAGTTTCGTGGGCGGCACGGCGGGCGAGCGCGCGATGACCGCGGCGATGGCGCAGTCCGGCGAAGTGCCGTCGCTGACCACCTCGGGCGCCCTGCTCGCCGCGCTCGAAGAGATCGGCGCCCACCGCATCGCCGTCGTCACGCCCTACACCAAATCCGTCACCGACTCGCTGGAGGAGTACCTCGCCGAAGGCGGCATGTCCGTCACCGGACGCAGCTACCTCGGGCTCACCTGCCACATCTGGAAGGTGTCCTACCGGGAGGTCGTCGACATGGCCAGGCAGGCCGCCGCCGACGCCCCCGACGCGCTCTTCATCAGCTGCACCAACCTGCCCACCTACGACGTCATCCCGCAGCTCGAAGCGGAGTTGCGGATGCCGGTCCTCTCCGCGAACCAGGTCACCATCTGGGCAGCGCTCAAGAGCATCGGCAAGGAAGCGGTCGGCCCGTACCAGGCGCTCCTCGACCCGGTGGCGCGCAGCGGCCCCGCAGCCATGGCCCCCGCGCCGCCGCCCGAGCCCCGCGCCGCCGAACCGCCGCACCCGGAGCCGGAGGCGGCGCTGACCGGAGCCGGCACCGAACCGGGCGACCCGATCGACGCCGTCCACGATCCGGCGCACCCGGCGCAGAGCGAGGAATGGGGCCCACAACCCCCAGCCTGACGCGCACCACAGGCGCGGGCGCCGCCCATGGCGCCCGCGCACCGCCGCATCCCGCACACCCGCAACCGCGCCAGGAGGCGTACGTGGCAGAACCAGCGCACCCGCGCACCACCCCGGCCGTCGGCTTCCTCTACCCGGGCCACTCGGCAGAGGACGACTACCCCAGGCTGCAACGGCTCCTCGACGAGTCCGGCACCGAGGTGCGGCTCCCGCTCGTCCACACCGACATCGGCACGGACGCGCACCGCGTCGAGGCACTGCTGGAGATGGGTTCGGCGCACCGCCTCGCCGACAAGGTCGACGAGGTGAAGGCGGCCGGCATCGGCGCCGTCGTATGGGCCTGCACCTCCGCGAGCTTCGTCTTCGGCTGGGACGGCGCCCGCGAGCAGGTCCGCGAGCTCTCGACGACCGCGGGGCTCCCCGCCTCCAGCACCTCGTTCGCCTTCGCCCATGCCGTGCAGGCGCTCGGCGCCGAGCGCGTCGCCGTCGCCGCGACCTATCCGGACGACGTCGCCGAACTCTTCGCCGGCTTCCTGAAGTCGGCCGGCGCCGAGGTCGTGGCGCGGCAGGGGAGCGGCATCATCACGGCGGCCGAGGTCGGCACCTGGGGCCGCGCCGAGGTCCTCGCCCTGGCACGCGAGGGCGACCACCCCGAGGCGCAGGCCGTACTCCTCCCCGACACGGCCCTCCACACCGCGGCGTGGATTCCGCAGCTCGAGGCCGAGCTGGGCAAGCCGGTGCTCACGGCGAACCAGGTGACCGCCTGGGAGGGCCTTCGCCTCCTGGGAGTCGGCGCGCGCTGCCCGCAGTTGGGGACGCTCTTCTCGCCCGCCGACTGAGCCGCGCCCACCGCGTCCACCGCCCCGGGAAGAGAACGTGGGCCCGGCGTGTTGCCCCTCGGGAACGTACGTACCGAGGAAGGCGGGCCACAGTGGGCGACGCTGGCAGCACAGAGCAGAACCGGAGCACGACCGACGGGGTACGGGGCGAAGCCCTCGGCACCGCACCCGTACCCCTGTCCGTGCTCGACCTGGTCAACGTGGGGGAGGGGTGCACCGCGCGCGAGGCGCTGCTCTCCTCCGTGGAGACGGCGCAGCTCGCCGAGGCGCGCGGGTTCACGCGCTACTGGGTCGCCGAGCACCACTCGATGCCCGGCGTCGCCAGCTCCTCGCCCGCGGTGATCCTCTCCCATCTCGCCGCGCACACGGACCGCATCCGCCTCGGCTCGGGCGGCGTGATGCTGCCCAACCACGCGCCGCTCGTCATCGCCGAGCAGTTCGGCACCCTCGAGGCGCTCGCCCCCGGACGCGTCGACCTCGGCCTCGGCCGCGCGCCCGGCACCGACGGTGCCACGGCCGCCGCGCTGCGCCGCACCGACCGGCTCCGCGAGGGCGCGGAGGACTTCCCGCAGCAGCTCGCCGAGTTGGTCCGCTTCCTCGGGGACGACTTCCCCGCCGGCCACCCCTACGCGCGCATCCACGCCGTACCGGGCCCGGTGCAGGCGGCCGACGGGGCGGAGACGTCGCGCCCGCAGGTCTGGCTGCTCGGCTCCTCCGGCTTCAGCGCCCAACTCGCGGGCCAGCTCGGCCTTCCGTTCGCGTTCGCGCACCACTTCTCGGCCGCGAACACCCTTCCGGCGCTTGAGCTGTACCACGAGAGCTTCCAGCCCTCCGAGGTGCTGGAGAAGCCGTACACGCTCATCGGCGCCTCGGCCTTCGCGGCCGACACCGAGCGGGAGGCGCACCGGCAAATCCTCACCGGCGCCCTGTCGATGCTGCGCCTGCGCACCGGACGTCCGGGACTCGTCCCGACCCCGGAGGAGGCCGAGGCGTACTCCTTCAGCCCCGTGGAGAAGGACTTCGTCGACAGCTGGCTCGGCAACGTCGTCTACGGCACCGCCGACGCCGTGCGCAGCGGCCTCGACGCCCTCGTCGAGCGCACCGGCGCCGACGAGTTGATGCTCACGGCCAACGCGCACACCCCGTCCGCGCGCGTCCGCTCCTACGAGCTCGTCGCGGACGCCTACGGGCTCCCCGCCTGAGCCCCCTCAGGCGAGCAGACGGGAGATCCGCTCCGCCGCCATCGGCTTGGCGTAGTGCCACCCCTGGCCCGCGTCGCAGCCGATCCGGCGGAGCCGCTCGGCCTGCGCCGGCCCCTCGACGCACTCCGCGGTCACCGACAGGCCCAGTTTGTGGGCGAGTTGGACGAGCGCGGTGACGATGGTCTCGTCCGCCGGGTTGGAGTGGCGGGCGGTGCGGAAGCCCTGCACGAAGGAGCCGTCGAGCTTCAGGGTGCGCACGGGGAGGCGGCTGAGGTAGGCGAGGTTGGAGTATCCGGTGCCGAAGTCGTCGATGGCGATCCGCACGCCCATCTCGGAGAGCGCCTGGAGCGCCTGGAGCGGCCGCCCCGCCGAGCCCATCACGGCGGACTCGGTGAGCTCCAACTGGAGCAGCCCGGAGGGGAGCCCCGTCTCCTCCAGCACCTCGGCGACGTCGGTCACGATGTCCGAGTCCCACACCTGCCGCACCGCGACGTTGACGCTCACGTAGACGCCGCCCTCCGGCCGCCGCCCCAGCCACTCCTTCGCCCGACGGCAGGACTCGGCGAGCACCCACCGCCCCAGCGGCACGATCGCGCCGTTCTCCTCGGCGAGGCCGATGAACCGGTCGGGCCCGAGCCGCCCGAACTGCGGGTGCTGCCACCGGACGAGGGCCTCGACGCCGCGGAGCACGTCGTCGTCGAAGTCCACGATGGGCTGGTACTCGACGACGAACTCCCCGCGGTCGACGGCCCGCCGCAGCGTGGAGGAGAGCGCCTGCCGGGTCATCAGGTGGGCGCTGCGCTCGGGGTCGAAGAGCGTCCACCGCGCCTTTCCGTCGGCCTTTGCCCAGTACAGGGTGGTGTCGGCGGCCTGCATCAGCTCCGTCGGCGTCGTCCCCGCCGTCTCGCGTTCGACGACGCCGACGCTCGCGGAGACGGTGAGCCGGTGGCCGCAGAGGTCGAACGGCTGCTGGAGCGCGGAGAGCAGCGCCTGCGCGAGCGCCGTCAGTTGCTGCGTGCCCGTCGAGCCCTCGACGAGGAGGGCGAACTCGTCGCCGCCCAACCGCGCGACGAGGTGGCCGCCTCCCTCGGCGAGTACGCCGCCCGCGTCCGTCCGCTCGCGCGCGGCGGCGCCCTCGGCGCAGTGCGTGAGCCGCCGCGCGACGGCGTCGAGGAGGGCGTCGCCCACGCGGTGCCCGAGGGTGTCGTTGACGGCCTTGAACCCGTCGAGGTCGAGGTAGCAGATGCCGGTGCGCCCGGTGGCCGAGTCCTCCAGGGCGCTGCTCAAGCGCTCGAAGAACAGGGAGCGGTTGGGGAGCTTGGTGACGGCGTCGTGCATCCGCAGGTGCCGTAGCCGCTCGCGGAGTTCGTGCTGCTCGCCGACGTCGGTGACGGAGAGGAGGGCCTGGCGGCCGGGTGCGGTCGAGGTGACGGCGATCTCCGCGTGGAGCGCGTGGCCGTCGGCGTGCTTGAGCCTGCGGGTGCAGCGCATGCGGTCGGTGCGGCCGTGGAGGACCTCGCGGTACGCGGCGGTCGTGCGGCCGTCGAGGCCGAGGCCGCCGAGCTCGGCGACGGGGGCGCCGACGAGCGTCGCGGGCGGGGTGCCGAGGAAGGAGCCGAGCGCGCGGTTGGCGGTGAGGACGCGGCCCTCGTGGTCGATGACGGCCATCGGGAGCGGAGCCGTGTGGAACGCGGCGGCGTAGGTGCTCTCCGGTGCTGCGGCATGCGTCTGCCGCAGCACCGGCTGACTACTTTGCGTGCATGCCTGCGGGGGGTTTCCCGGGGCGTCTCCGGAGCCTTTGTCCGGTCCTTCGAGGGGTCCGTTCACCGATCGCTCCGCGGTGGTTCGATTCGTGCGGACCGTTCGGGAGCCGTGGCCTTGCCGCCGCTCGGGCGCAGATCCGCGCTGGAAATGTGCCGATCATAGAGGCCGCCGGACGAGCGGAGCCAGTGTTTGGGCGGTCGGCATCGGTCAACTGCGCACGCGGACCGGGCCCCTGGGTACGACCCTGACCGAATCTGTCCGAGCGGCGGCGACACCCTGATCGCTAACGACAGAGGGCTACGAAGGGTAGTCATATCTCTGTGACTCGTCCGGCCTACCGGAACGGTACAGAACCGGGCATATGGGACAAGGTGGTGGGAGTTCAGCACTCCCTGATCCGGTGAGGTCCCACGTGGCCCAGTCGCATATACCCCCCGAGGTGGCCGCCGTCGCCCGGCGCCGACGGGCGTACCGCGCGGCGGCGGTGCTCACCTCACTCGTCGCCTTCATGGGCATGGCTCTGCTCGCAGGCCCGGTCACCGCCGCCGGCGGCGCCATGCCCTGCGCACTCCCTCGCACCGATGCGCACCACTCCCTGGGCACCGACACCTGGGACGACGCGTACAAGCGCCCGCGCGGCACCTTCGACGCCGCGCTCGTTTTCCTCTCGTTCCCCGACGCGAAGCCGAAGACCACGCCCGCCGAACTCACGGCCGACCACTTCCCCGACACCTCCCGCTTCTTCGAGGAGACCTCCTACGGAGCCTTCCACCTGCGCCCCCACTCCGCGCGCCGGTGGATCACGATGCCGAGGCCGTCCACCGCCTACGGGATACAGCGCGACTGGGACCCCGAGCGGCGCACCGACTACCTGCGGGACGCCATCGACGTCGCGGACCCGCGCCTCGACTTCGCCAAGTACGACGTCGTGTACCTCATCGCCGACCCGGACGCGCCCGGCGTCGACTCCGACGCCACGAAGGTCGTCAACTTCGACGAGCCCGTCGAGGTCGACGGCGGCGACCTGCGCCGCCTCGTCACGGTCTTCGAGCAGAGCCCGCCCGACCGGCACGTCCTGGCGCACGAGACGGCACACGTCTTCGACCTGCCCGACCTCTACCAGCAACCCGAGGACGGCAAGGCGGACTGGGACACCAGAGTGGGCGACTGGGACCTCATGGGCAGCCAGTTCGGCCTCGCGCCCGAACCCTTCGCCTGGCACCGGTGGAAGATCGGGTGGCTCGGGCCCCGCAACATCGACTGCGCACCGGCGAGGCACGGCGTCACCCGGCACTCCCTCCGAGCCGTCTCGGCTCCCTCGGGCGGCGCGGACGGAGCCGGCGTCGAAGGCCCCGACGGGACGCGGCTCGCCGTGGTGCGCACCGGTACGAGTTCGGCGATCGCTGTCGAGGCGCGGACGCGGCGGGGCGGGGACGCCTCCGTCTGCCGCGAGGGCGTGCTGATGTACCGCGTGCACAGCGACACCGCCTCGACCCAGGGTCCCGTCGAGGTGATCGACGGGCACCCGGGGACCAGCGCCTGCCTGCGCACCTCCGTCCACCCGGCGCTCGCCGACGCACCGCTGGGCGTGGGGGAGGGGCAGGTCACCGAGGAGGGGGTGCGCGTCGAGGTGACCGGGCGGGGCGCGGACGGGGAGTGGGAAGTGAAGATCACCAAGTAGTGGGCGCGCACGAGGAAGGCCCCCTCGCCGGAGCGAGGGGGCCTTCCGCTGTCTGTGCGCCGCCAGGGACTCGAACCCCGGACCCACTGATTAAGAGTCAGTTGCTCTAACCAACTGAGCTAGCGGCGCCGGTTGACGTCGTAGACCTTAGCACCACCGGAGGGCGAAGACGAAATCGAGCGTCCGCGCGACCCACGGCCCCACCTGCGGCGCAGTGCGGTGCGTCACTCGGTGCGGCGGTCCCTGAGGAGCTCCCGGCCGAACTCGACCATTCTGCGGGCGTACTCCTCCGTCCAGTCGGCGCGCTCCGCGATGGCCGCGTCGGTCAGCCTGTCGAAACGGCGCGGATCGGCGAGGTGCGCCGCGGCCGTCGCCTGGAACTCGACGGCGCGGTCGGCGGCGGCGCGGAAGGCCAGCGCCAGCTCCGTGGCGCGCTCCAGCGTCTCGCGAGGGTCGGTGAGCGACTCCAGGCCGAAGAAGTGCTCCTTGTCGGCCGTGGCTTCGGACGGCTCGAAGAGCAGCGGGGCCGGCCGCTTGAACCGCGGCCCGCCGCCTCCGGCCGAGGAGGAGCCGGAGGCGGACGGCTCCGGTGCCGAGGGCGGCTCGGACATGTGCGTACCTCCATCGTCTGTCGGGCGCCGTCCATTGTGCGCCCCCTTCGGGCTGCGGTGCACAGGCGCCGGGACCTGGCCGGGTGCCGGCGGCGTGCGCGGTCAGTCGGTACGGACGGTGTGCTCGGCGAGCTCGGCGAGGACCGCGTGGTTCGCCTCCCAGCCGTCGGGGAACGCGACTTCGGCGCCGAGTTCGACGGGCTCGGCCGAGGGATGCTCGTCGAGCAGGCGGGCGACGCCCGCGCGGCACACCACGACGCAGGCGTGCCGGTGCCGCGAGGCGAGGACGCAGAGCCGGCCGCTCTCCAGGTGGAAGGAGGTGGCGTCGGGGCGGCCGGAGAGCGGGTGGAGGACGACGGTGACGTCGAACTCCCTGCCCTGGAGGCGGTTGGCGGTGTCCACCGTCACCTCGGGGAAGCCGGCCGCCGCGAGGGCGGCGCGGACCGCGGCCGCCTGGTCGCGGTGCGCGGTGCCGACGGCGACCCGGGCCTGGGTGAGCGCGGACGGCTCGGGGGAGCGCTCGCCGTACGCGAGACCGCCGCGGGTGAGCAGGCTGCGGACGACGGAGGCGACGGCGGCCACCGCCTCCGGATCGGTCCTCGGGGTGTGCCGTTCGGGGAGTTCGAGGAGGCCCCAGCCGGACGCCGCCGCCTCGTCGACGACGCGGTCGGCGGCCGAGCCGCTCGACGCCGCCTCGAACGCAAGGCGCCGGTCGCCCGGGGAGGTGCCGCTGGTGAACGGCGTGTACGGGTAGAAGGCGGAGGAGACCAGCCCCGCGGCCGACGCCGGCAGGCGCCAGGAGACCGGCAGCCGGTGGCGGGGCAGCTCGGAGTTGTGCGCGAGCAGGGTGCCGACGGCGCTCACCGAGGGGTCGTGCGCGAGGCCGGCCCACTGGCCCGCTCCGACCTGGCTGAACGGGTCCAACTGGCCCGGGTCGCCCACGAAGAGCGCCCGTGCGAAGAGTCCGGCGACGGCGAGGAGCGCGTCGGAGCGCATCTGGTACGCCTCGTCGACGATCGCCTGCGGCCACGGGGACTCCGTCTTCACCCAGGCCCACTTCGCCGCCGTCGAGACGACGACGCCCAGCTCGGCGAGGTCGGCCGGCTTGGCGGAGGTGCGAACCGACTCGTGGGCGTCGAGGAGGGGGTCGTACGGGTCCGGCTCGTTGCTGTGGAGGCGGCCGACGGGGAGGTTCGGGTCCGCGGTGGCGATGCGGTCGACGAGGTCGTCCACCTGGGCGTTGGTCTGCGCCACCACCATCAGGCGCCGGCCGGCTGCGGCGAGTTCGCGGGCCGCGCGGACGACGAGGGTGGACTTGCCCGCGCCCGGCGGGGAGTCCACGACGACGCCGCGCTCGGGGGAGTGGAGGGTGTCGCGGAGCACCGCGTCGACGACGGATGCGTGGCGCGTGCCGGCTTGCTCGGTCACAGGCGGTCCTCGGGGGTGAACGCGTCGGGAGGCTCGGGGAGCTGCGCGGGCGGGCCGCCGTGCGTCCACGGGGTCGCCTCCGGCTCCGGGAGGCCGGGGCCGCCGCGCGGTGCGTGCTCGAAGAGCGTCCAGCAGAGGCGCTCGCCCGGCTCCGGCACGCTCCCTTCCGCCGGCTCCTTGCTCCGTCCCATGCCGTTCGTGAGCCGCACCGTGAAGACCTCGCCGTGCTCGGTGACCTCGGCGCGCTGTTCGCCGCCCGAGGGCAGCGCGCGGTGGAGCCGTGCCGTCCCCCCGGGGAGCGGGCCGTCCTCGGAGCGGCAGGTGACAAGGGGGCGGGGCATCGGGCGCTTGCCTTCGCTGTACGCCATCGTGACGTCGAGCACCTCGCATGCGAACGCCTCGCCCGCGAGGCGGCGTTCGGCCATCGTGAGGGGGTCGTCCAGCGCCTCCTGCGCGTCGAGTTCGGCCTGCGACTGCTCCCGCGAGACGAGCTTGCGGGCCGCCGTGACCGCGTCGTCCCGCCGGGGCTGGGGCGGTTCTCCGGCGCGGACGCGGTCCCTGTGATGGGTGTAGGAATGGCGGTCGCGTTTCCAACGGGCGGGCAGGTGCGCGGCGGGCGGGAGGGCGCGCAGGAGGTCGACGGCCTGCCAGACCGCGTCCCAAGTGGGGCGGAGCTGTGCCTCCACGAGGCGCGCCAGGTCGGCGGCGGCGTCCGCGACTCCCGCGTCGAAGCGGTCGATCGCGGGGCCGAGGAGCGTGTTGTCGAACGCGGGATCGGTGCTGGGGCCCGCCGGGGGGACGAGGAGTTGGCCGCGTTCGTCGCGGGCGAGTTCCGCGTGGAAGGCGGCGGCCTCGCCCGTCGTGCCGGTGGGAGGGGCGATCCAGGCGAGGAGGGCGGTGAGGTGTTGGTCCTCGAGGGTGCTCTGCCCCGTCGCCCAGTGGCGGATGAGGAGCTCGGTGACGGGAAGCAGGAGCGAGGAGCCGGGGACGCGGGCGCGCTCGGCGTAGTGGCTGAGCCAGCGGCCGAGGAGCGGCACCCGGGGCGGGGACGGGTGCGCGGCCTGCGCGTCCTCCTCGGCGGTGCGGCGGAAGCGGGTGGCGCGGCCGAGGAGCCGGAGGAACTCGGCGCCGGCCGGGTTGGGCACGAGCAACTGGGGGGCGTCGAGGCAGAGTTCGGCCTGGACGGTGACCTTCTTCCCCGTCTCGGGCTCCGTCTCCTTGCGCTCGACGTACTCCACCTCGTCGGCGGCGGACTCGATGTGCGGGAGTACCTCCTCGGCGAGCGCGGCGAGGAAGGTGCTGCGCAGCTCGCGGTTGCGCGGCTGCGGGACGGTGAGGAGCCGCGGCGCGCCGCGGTCGGTGCCGACGAGGGCGCCGAGCGGTGCGGCGTCCTCCCCGGCGGTGGTGAGCGGCACGAGCACCAGGGGGTGTTCGGCGAGGTGGCGGTGGCGGACGGTGGCGAGCGGTGCGGCCCGGCCGCTCTCGGCGGCCTCGGCCCGGGCGAGCACGGAGATCAGCGACATGCCGCCTCCGCGAGCGCCGCGTCCCGCAGACGGGCGGCGCGGCGCAGTGCCGCGGCCGCCGGGTCGTCGGCCGGCTCTTGTTCGGACCGTGCGGCCTTCAGGACCTCCTCGACGGTGCGCAGGCCGCCCAACTCGCCCCGCACCGAGCGGCCCAGGGCCTCCACGGCGCCCGCCGCGCGGGCCTTGGAGCGGCAGTGGAAGGCGAGCTCGCAGGTGGAGAGGCACTCGGGTGCGTACGCGGCGGGGACGGAGGCGACGGCTTCGGCGAGTTCGCCCTCGGAGCGGGAGGGGGCGAAGCCGGCGCCGGCCGGGACGAGTTCCGCGATCTCCTCGATACGGGTGAGCCGGGCGAGTTGGCGGCGGGTCGCGGCGCACTGCTTGCGGAGGTCGAGGGGGGCCGCGGTGGGGGAGTTGGAGAAGTCCTCGGGGCAGACGAGCAGGGCGCCCTCCCGGACCTCGGCGAGGTCCTCCAGCGCGAGAGCGTAGACCGCGGCCTGCCTTGCGGCGGCCCCGACCTTCGCGGCGTCGGCCGAACCGTCCAGGATCGGGAAGGACTTGATCTCCACGACGGTGACCGAGCCGTCGGGGTGGACGGCGAGCGCGTCGGGCTCCAGGTGGACAGCGGCGCCTGCCACGGGCAGGGAGAGCATCGGGTGGTCGAGCAGGGACCAGCCGCCCGCCGCGGCGGCTGCCCGGAGTTCGAGTGCGGTGCGGCCCGCGCGGGCAGCGGGGCCCGCCGCGGTGAGCTCGGGCACCCGGACCGACCCGGGCTCGGGCTGTTCCTCGCCCGTCTGCCGGCAGAGGAGCCGGATCAGCGCGGCGCCGCCCTCGGCGGTCACGCCCGACTCGAAGGAGTGGCCGCGCGCGAAGGCGAACTGCGATCTGCCGAACGGGGCGGGTGCGCCCAGGCGTTCGGCGACGGCGCGCTTGTCGAC
Organism: Streptomyces xiaopingdaonensis; assembly: GCF_000262345.1. Lineage (GTDB taxonomy): Bacteria > Actinomycetota > Actinomycetes > Streptomycetales > Streptomycetaceae > Streptomyces > Streptomyces xiaopingdaonensis. Next base: position 91,984 of record NZ_AJTQ01000222.1, read on the forward strand.
GCCCGCGGCGTCGAGGAGGGCGCGCCGGTGGCAGCCCGGGTTGGCGGCGAGGGCGGCGAGGGCGCGTGCGTCCATCGGACGCGGCTGCACCTCCGCGCCGCGCAGCTCAGCGAGCCGCCGCGGCAGTGTCCTCCCCGCCGCCTGCGGGGGGACGTCCGCGACGGCCGGCTGCTGGTGCGCCCGGTGGGGCGTGGGCCGAGACGGCTGGGGTGTGGTCATCTGCGTGTGCCTTGCGGGAGGTTGCGGTACTCGCGGCAGTCTTGCACCCGCCACTGACAGCGCGGGTCGCGGCGGCCCGCGGCACGGGGTCGGCGAGCGGGAGACGCGGCGCCGGCTCGGGCGGCAGTCCCCGCATGCGCCGCGCGAGGCGGAGCAGCGACGGGGTGAGCAGATACCCGGCGCCCATGACGGCGGCGCCCGCGACGGCGTCGAGGAAGTAGTGGTTGGCCGTCCCCATCACGATGACGGTGATGCCGAGCGGGTACGCGACGGCGAGCCCGCGCACCCAGGGAACGCGCGGCCCGAGCCGCCAGAGCACCACCCCGCACCACAGCGCCCACCCGACGTGGAGGCTCGGCATCGCGGCGTACTGGTTGGTGAGTCCGCCGAGTCCGCGTGGTGCGCTCGCCTCGTCGCCCCACCAGCCGTAGGCGCTGTACTCGGCCATCGTGTCGACGAAGCCGTGTCCCGGGTGGAGCAGCCTCGGCGGCGACGTCGGGAGGAGCGTGAAGCCGGCGAGGGCGATCACCGTGGACGAGAGCAGCCAGGTGCGCAGCTCGCGGAAGGTGTCGAGGTGCCGGCGGAAGACCCAGACGAGGACGGCGGGCGTCGCGACGTAGTGGAGCGCTGCGTACGCGAAGTCAGCGGGTATGCCTATCCAGGCGTTGTGGGTGAAGACGCCGTTGAGCCAGGTCTCGAAGTCGAGGCCGAGGAGGCGCTCGATGCGCAGGATGGCGAGGCCGTGGTCGACGGCGGCGGCGACGTCTCCGCGGGCGAGGAGTCTGCAGAGCGAGTAGAGGGTGTACACGACGGCGATCAACGGCAGTTCCGTCCACCACCTGGGGCGGCGGTCAATGGCCATCTGCTCGCACTCCCGGGGCTGCTCGTTCGGACTGCCGGACGGGGGCGCGCCCCGCGGTGCACGGCGCGGTGTCTGCGAGGCAACCGTACGGCGTACTCTCCGTGGCCGTACGGTGAGGCCCCCAACCCACCGGTGGATCTTGCATCCTGCCTGTTCGGAGCGGTGCGTGGAACGCATGTGACGAATGGGGTGCGAGGGGCAACGAGACCGGCTGAGCGAGAATGGTCCCGAGCCACCCGAACCACACCGAGAGGCACCCATGGCACCGCGTATCCTCCTCGTCCGGCACGGGCAGACCGAGTGGTCGATCTCCGGGCAGCACACGGGCCGCACCGACATCCCGCTCCTCGACACCGGCCGTGCCATGGCCAAGCTCCTGCGCGACCGCCTCCAACGCGCTCCCTGGAACGGGCTCCCGGGCGCCGAGGTCTGCACCAGTCCGCTCTCCCGGGCGAGGGAGACCTGCGAACTCGCCGGGTTCCCGGACGCCGAGGAGTGGGACGCGCTGCGGGAGTGGGACTACGGCGAGTACGAGGGGCTCACCCCCGCGCAGATCAAGGAGCGGGCCGGCGACGACTGGTTCATCTGGCGCGACGGAGTGCCGGGAGGCGAGGCGCTCTCCGAGGTCGCGGCACGCGCCGACCGGGTCGTCACGTGGGCGCGCTCGGCCGACCGCGACGTCCTCGTCTTCGGACACGGCCACATACTGCGCGTCCTCGGCGCCCGCTGGCTCGGCCTCGACCCGGCCTTCGCCGCCCGGCTCCGCCTCGACCCGGCCTCGCTCTCGGTACTCGGGTGGGCGTACGGCGACCCGGCGGTCGAGCGGTGGAACGACGCCGGGCACCTGGAGTGACGCTGCCAGGGCCGGGAGAAGTGCCGGACGCCGCCGGGGAGTTCGCCGTCGTCCCTATGCGCGGTGGAAGTGCCGGGTGAGGAAGGCGTCGACGCCGGGCTGGGTTGCGTAGCCGCGCAGGCGTTCCGCCGTGCCGTCGAGTATGGCGCTGATCCGGGAGGACTGGACGGGCCCGAGGAAGTCGAGGGCGCGCGCGCCCGAGGCCGCCGCCTCCTCGGGGCGGCCCTGCGCCGCGAGGTCTCGTGCGAGTTCGGCCGTGAACAGGGCCTGGTTGCGGGTGAAGTGCGGGTCCTGGAGGGCGACGGCGCGCTCCGCGTGTTCGGCGGCGCGGCTGTAGTCGCCCAGGGCCGACCAGCACTGGGCCTCCAGGCCCTCCAGTTCGGCCTCGCCGAAGAAGGTCATCCACTCCGGATCGAGGTCGCTCGGTCCCTGTTCGTGGAGCGCGTGCGCCCGGGCGAGGGCGCTCCGGCAGCCGGAGCGGTCGCCGAGGCCCGCCCAGCCGCCGGCCTCTCGGAGGCAGAGCAGCGAGAGGAGTTGCGCCGAGCCGAGCCCCTTCGCCGCCTGCTGTCCGGCCTCGGCCGCGCGTACGGCCTCGCGGTGGCGGCCGGCGTCCCTGGCGAGGAAGGCGGTGTTGCAGAACGCGTGCGCTTCCAGGGCCGGGTCGCCCGCTACCCGGGCGGTGGCGAGGGCCTCGGCGTAGTGCGAGCGGGCGTCGGGATAGCGCCCCGAGTCGTGTGCGAGCCAGCCGACCGAGATCGCCAACTCGCCCGCGCCCGAGTGGAGTCGGTCGGCGACGGACTGGCGCTGGGTGCCCGAGTCGAGCAGGTCGTAGGCGAGGCGCAGGGAATCGCCAGCGCGCTGGTAGAGCGCGGTGCCGCCGTGGCGGTCGTCGAGCAGCCTGATGTGGCGGACGGCTTTCTCCACGGTGCGGGCTTCCGAGGCGCCGATCCGGGCGTGGGTCGGACGCGGGCTCGCCGACGCGGCCGGGGCGGCGCCGACGAGCGAGGCGGCCGCGAGGGCGGCGGGTCCGCCGGTCATGAACGCGCGGCGTAGCACGTCGCTCTCCTCGTTGTTCTCGGGGCGGTTGGGACTTGTGAGGTGGATATGACGGTCCGGGACGAGGCCGGGTTCCGCTCGGCCAGGGGGTGTCCGCGGGGGCGGTTCCTCCGTCACGCACGCCCGGCGGGCGTGCGCCGAGCGTCCTCGCACGGACTCCCTCGGCTCGAACCCCATGTCGGCGAGCGAGCAGCCCGGGAACATGTGCAGGAACACGCGCTCGTAGGCGTAGTTGGGGCAGCGGATCTCGCCTGCCTCGACACGGCCCACGTAGCGTGCGTCGCAGGAGACCCGTTCACCGATCTCGCGCGCCGCGCGGCGCACCGCGGCGGCGAACTCGCCCGGCGACAACTGACCCCGCAGCCGCCGGAAGGCCGTGTTCGGGCTGGTGCGGCTGCGGGGACCGTCCGGGACCCGGGACGAACCTGCTGACGTGGAAGGTGACGACGCCATGCCGGGACGGTACCGGTTGTGACGGAGCCGCCACCGTGAGTTTGTTTACAAACCGGATATCTCACCCAGCTTCTGCCATGTTCTGCCATCCTTTGCGGTGCTCCGCCTCCGTAGCCGTTGACGGAGCGGGGCCGTTGGACCGTGCACAGTGAGCGTCTAGGAGGCTCCATGCGGCACACCGACGCGGGCGACGTGACGGCGTACGGACCGAACCATCCGGCGGTGCGCGAGGGCGCGGGCCGTGCCGGGCGCGGAGAGGCGCCGAGCGACCTGGTGTCGGTGGCGGCGAGGCTCGGCCTGGAGGCCGTCGACATCCTGCGGCTCCGCGGAAGCGCGGGGCCCGTGCTCCACGACCGCGGCTGCGACACCCTCGGTTTCCTTGTGCCCGCGGGGACTTCGGCCGCCTGGGAGCAGGTCGGGAGCGTGTGCACGCCGACATGGCCGCGCCGGCGGGGGGCCTCCTGCGTCGGCGAGGAGCCGCCCGTGGTGGGGACGTCGTGGTTGGTGCCACCGGAGAGTACGCCGTTGCGGGTCACCGAACCCAGGGAGCTGCGGGCCGCGTTGAGGGAGGCGCTGCGGACGCTGGAGGCGGCCGCGCGGCAGGTGTAGGGGAGCTTTCCGGCGCTTGCGCCGGGCGGCCGCGCCGGTTTTGACAGGTGCCCGTCCAGGGTTGTCCACAGGCTGGAGGCGGCCGGTGGCCTCTCCGGGATACTTGTCGGCATGGCGAAGAAAGCGAAGGGGCAGGGGCGTGCGCGGCAGCAGCGCGCCGTTGTCACTGCCCGGGTCGAAGCAGGCGAGGCCCGCCTCGAACCCGAGCGCGAGCACCCCCGTGCGTGGAGCCTCCTCCTGGACGGCGCCCCGCAGTCCCACGTCGATCTCGACGAGCCGACCCGGCTGGTCTTCGCCTACCAGCGCACCTTCGGAGACGTCCTCGATCTGGCGGCGCCCGAGCGCGCCCCGCTCCGCGTGCTCCACCTCGGAGGCGGCGCGCTCACCCTCGCCAGATACGTGGCCGCGACGCGTCCGCGCTCCACCCAGCAGGTCGCCGAGGCGGACGGCGCCCTCGTGCGCTTCGTCCGCGAAGAGCTGCCGATACCTCCCGAGTGGCGGATACGCGTCCGCCACGGCGATGCGCGCGAGGTGCTCGGCAAGGTCCCCGACTCCTGGGCGGACGTGGTCCTCTCCGACGTCTTCCGGGGCGCACGGACACCGGCCCACCTCACCACGGTCGAGTACCTCGCAGAAGTGCGCCGGGTCCTGCGCGAGGACGGCGTCTTCGCCGCCAACCTCACCGACGGCCCGCCCGGCGCGTACCTGCGCGCCCAAGTGGCGACGGCGGCCGCCGTCTTCGGCGAACGCTGCCTCGTCGCACCGCCCGCGGTGCTGGGCGGGCGCCGCTTCGGGAACGGCGTGCTCGTCGCCTCGGCGCGCAGGCTGCCGGTGGAGGAACTGGGGCGTCGTGCAGCTCGCGGGGAGCAGCCGGCGCGTCTCCAACACGGGGCTGACCTCGCCGAGTTCGCGGGAAGAGCGGCACCGGTGACGGATGCGCGGGCGACACCGTCGCCTGCGCCGCCCGAGGGGGTGTTCGCGTAGGGAAGGCCGTCCGACGGGGGCGGGGTTCGTGCGGCGCAACGGGTGCAGGGGGAGTGCGGGATGGGGCGGAAGCGGTGCGGTGGGGGCGTGGATCGTGGCCGGCCGGACAGGAGTTGGGACGCGGTGCCGGTGCGTCCCGGGGCCGGGGTGCGCCGGGGCCGGGCGGTCGGCGAGGGGGCGCACGGGGTGGGCGGCCATCGTCGGGCGGGCTGGGGCTCGGCGTCCGGCCTGGGCGGCGCCTCAGCTGTCGAACGCCTCGATGCGGGGTCGGGAGTGGTCCCAGCGGCAGATGATCGAGGAGGCCGCCTCGCCGTTCCGGAAGGTGACGCGTATCCACTGCGGCGACTCCCACACCTGCATGTCCCAACCGGCCTCCGGAGTGGCGGAGACGAGCGAGGCCGTGTCCTTCCTGACGTCGAAGACGGCCCTGCCGCCGCGGACGGTGGCGCCCTGGATCTCGCTCGTGCGTTCCGCGCCGCCCCGCGGCGGGGTGCGTTCGCTCGGCGGAGTGGAGGGAGCGCTGGGGCTGCCCGCCTCGTCGTTCTTCTCGTCGCGGCTGTCGTCCTCGTCCTTCTCCTTGTCGGGGGAGGAGGGAGGGCTGGTGCCGGGGGCGGGCGGCAGCGTCGTCGGGCTGGGCTTGGGGCGGTGGGTGGAGGACGATTCGGGTTCCGTCTCGGACGCGTCGCCTTCGCCCGAGACCGGCAGTGTGCGCGGCGGATCGTAGACGGTGCCGGCGAGTACCGTGTGCACGCCGAACCAGGAGAGCGTGACGGCCGCGGTGGTCGCCGCGAGCCACGCTCCTGTGTGTACGAGTCCTCTGCGCCGCATCGATGCGCCTCGGGTTCCTTGTCGTCCGTTCTGCTGGGGCGGTCTGCAGGGAGGGGCCGCGCGGGGCGAGTGCCCCGCACCGCCGGGCTGTTGCCCGCCCGGTGTCGTCGCCCCGACGGTACGCGCCGGCAGTTGCGCGACTCCGGCCCCTACCCCGGCGGGGATGCGTTCGGCCGCTCCCGCGAGGCCGGGCGGGCGCCCGGCGGTGGGGTGCCGCGGTGCCAATGGCCGCCGTGCGCCACTCCGTCAACTGCTGCGGTGCGGACGGTTGTCGGGCTTCGGGCGGCCGGGGGCGCCGGGCGGATCGGCTCGGGTGGCGGCGCCGTCCGGTCGGAGTCCGGCGGTCGTTGCGCGGGGGCGCTCCTCGGTCGGGGTCGGCTGTTCACCTCCCTCGGTGTGCTTCGGCGGCTCCGCGCCGTCGGCGGGGGTTTCCCAACCGCACGGCGGATGTGCCGCGTTGGTCCGCGGTGCGGAGAGTCGTCCGGTTCCTCCGCGGTGTCGGGGGACGCCTGCGGCGTCCGCGTACCCTACGTGCTCGGTCGCATGCCGTCCCCGGGTCTTCGGGAAGTGCGGGGTCCGAATCCCGGCGCCGCCGTCAACTGCCGTACCGGTGTGGGCGTGGCGTACGGTTCCGCTCATGGCACGTGTGCTCGTCGTGGAGGACGACCAGTTCGTCCGCTCGGCCCTCATCAGGCATCTCACGGAGGCGTCCCACACGGTAAGAAGTGTCGGAACGGCGCTGGAGGCGCTCCGCGAGGTCGCCCAGGTCGGGTTCGATCTCGTCGTCCTCGACCTCGGTCTCCCCGACCTCGACGGGACCGAGGCGCTGAAGATGCTGCGCGGGCTCACGGACGTCCCCGTGATCATCGCCACGGCGAGGGACGAGGAGGCCGAGATCGTGCGGCTGCTCAACGCGGGCGCCGACGACTACCTCGTCAAGCCGTTCTCGGTGGAGCACCTCTCGGCGCGGATGACGGCCGTCCTGCGCCGGGTCCGCTCGACCGCGCAGGACGACACGGGCGACGAAGGCGCGCTCCGCGTCGGCGGGCTCGCGATCGACACGTTGCGGCGCCAGGCGGTGCTCGACGGCACCGAGTTGGACCTCACACGCCGTGAGTTCGACCTGCTGGCGTTCCTCGCCCGCCGCAGCGGGGTCGTCGTCTCCCGAAAGGAGCTGCTCGCCGAGGTGTGGCAGCAGTCCTACGGGGACGATCAGACGATCGACGTCCATCTCTCCTGGCTGCGCCGCAAGTTGGGCGAGACCGCAGCCCGTCCGCGGTACCTGCACACCCTTCGGGGGGTCGGGGTGAAGCTGGAGCCGCCGGGGGAACCGCCGTTGTGAGATGGGCTCTGGTCAAGGTGTGCCTCGCCGTCACGGTGATGGTGGTCGTCGCCTTCGCGATCCCGCTCGCGCTCGTCGTCAAGGAGACGGCGAGGGACCGCGCGTTCTCGCACGCGGAACGTCAGGCGTCCACGCTGGGGCCGGCGTTGGCGATCACCACCGACCGGCAGGAGTTGAAGCGGGCCGTCGCGAGCACCCAGTCGGGGGCCGACGGGCGCATCGCCGTCCACGTCCCCGCGCCCGCCCAGCAGGACGACGTCGCACGCTCCACCGACACCGCGTCGACCGGCTCGGGACCCGAGGGCGAGGTACAGGTCGGGCACCCGCGCGCCGCCGACGCGGAGGTGCGGGCGGCCCAGCGGCTCGGGCGGGCCGACAACGTCAAGGTGTCCGGCGGCTACGTACTCCTCCAGCCGACCGCGGTGACCGGGGGGAAGGTGGCGGTCGTCGAGGTGTTCGTGCCGGACGAGGACGTCAACAGCGGGGTGGCCGCCTCCTGGGCCGTCCTCGCCGGGGTGGGCGTGGCGCTCGTCCTCGGCTCCGTCGCCGTGGCGGACCGGCTCGGCACCAGGATGGTGCGTCCTGCCGAACGGCTGGCACAGGCGGCGCACGGGCTCGGCGAGGGGAAGCTCGGCGTCCGGGTTCCCGTGGAGGGGCCGCGCGAACTGCGGTCGGCGGCCGCGGCGTTCAACTCGATGGCCGACCAGGTGGTCCAGCTCCTGGAGAGCGAACGCGAACTCGCCGCCGACCTCTCGCACCGCCTCCGCACCCCGCTCACCGTGCTCCGGCTCAACGCGGCGTCGCTCGGCGAGAGCGACACGGCGGAGCAGACCCGCGAGGCCGTCGCGACGCTGGAGAACGAGGTCGACCGCATCATCCGCACGGCCCGTGAGCAGCGCGCCCAGTCGCCGGGGACGGGCCCGCAGGGCGGAGCCGACCTCGCCGAAGTGGTGCGCGAGCGCATGGGGTTTTGGTCCGCGCTCGCGGAGGACGAGGGACGCGAGGTCCGTGTCGCGGGTGCGGAGGGGCCTGTCCCCGTGCCCGTCCCGCGCGGCGAACTCAGCGCCGCACTCGACGCGATGCTCGGCAACGTCTTCCGCCACACGCCGGAGGGCTCGGCGTTCGCCGTGGACGTCCACCAGGCCCAGCCGGCGAGCGACGCGGTGATCCTCCTCGTCTCCGACGCGGGGCCCGGGATACCCGACCCGGACGACGCCCTGCGCCGCGGCGTCGGCGACGGCAGCCCCGGTTCCACGGGGCTCGGGCTCGACATCGTCAGGCGGGTCGCCGAGTCGACGGGCGGCGACGTACGGGTCGGAGAGTCGGTGCTCGGCGGTGCCGAGATCAGCGTCCGGTTCCGCCTCCACGGCAGCGAGGAGACGGTGGAGCCGGGCCGCGGACGGCGGGTGCGGCACAGGCGTTGACGTGCTCCCCGGCGCGGAGGCCGGGAGCCTGGGGCTTGCTCCGTGGGTGGGGGCTCCCTGAGCGGGCCCTGGCGGCGCCGTCGGGCGCGGTGGGCTCGGCCGTTCAACTGGCGGGGTTTCGCGGCCAGTTGCGGGAGCGGGGCAGGGGCGCGGGGCTGCCGGCGTGCTTCGTCGGGGTCTTGTGCGCGGCCGGTTGTCGGCGTAGGGGCGGTATCACAGCGGCGCTTCCCCGCGGAGCCCCATGGAGCACCACGCCTCGCCCACGCACCCCAACCCCCTGGCCTTTCCCCGGGTTACCCCACCCGGGAACCACGCCCAGTCAACCCGGCGTCCCCACACAGAACACCGCCCCGGCCGACTCGCAGCGAGGCCCCGAATCGGGAGCCGGCGGCGGCACCCCGGGTCATCCGCGCGGCACGGGAGGCCCCGCTCCCTCTCTGACCGGGCCGGGAACAGGCGGGCGATCTCTAAGGGCGCCCTTTCCCGACCTTAAGCGAACCATAAGACCCCCGCCGCGCACCCGAATTGCCCGGTATCGCCGAACCGCTGGCAGTAACGTGCTCAGCGTTCCCGCATCCACGCGGATTGTTCCGGGGTCCGCGCGGATGCGAGGAGCGGCGACCATCGCCCGCCGGGGGTGACCCCCGGACCCCCGGCCAGGCGGGGCGCAGCGGCTTCCTTCCCCCCACCCGCTGCGTCCCGCCTCATCCCCGGCCGCGCCCCCACCGGCGTCGTCCCCCAGCGGCGTCGAACAGCCGGAGAGCCCCCACCGGCGCCGTCCCCCAGCGGCGCCGCTCCCGGTCCCTCCGCCTCGCTAGTCGAGGGCGGGGGCGGTGGGCTCGGGGAGCCGGCCGGTGCGCGCCACCTCCGCGTACCACCGGGCGCTCGCCTTCGGGGTGCGCTGCTGGGTCTCGAAGTCGACGTGGACGATGCCGAACCGGCGGCTGTACCCGTACCCCCACTCGAAGTTGTCCAGCAGCGACCAGAGGAAGTATCCCCGCACGTCGATGCCTTGGCTCCGGGCGCGGGCCACGGCGTCGAGGTGGGAGTGGAGGTACGCGATCCGCTCGGGGTCGTGGAACCGGCCCTCGGCGTCCGGCTTGTCGTCGTAGGCCGCGCCGTTCTCGGTGATGTAGAGCGGCAGTCCGGGCGCCTCTTCGCTGTAGCGGTGGAGGAGGTCGCCGAGCCCCGTGGGGTCGACGGACCAGCCCATCGCGGTGTGCTCGCCCGGCGGTTGGTGGAAGGCGACGCGCTCGGCGCCGACCCAGGGGGAGGCGGTGCCGTTGCCGTGCCCGTCGGCCCGGTCGACTTCGGTGGCGCCCTCGGGGGCGGCCGAGACGACGGAGGGTGTGTAGTAGTTGATGCCGAGTCCGTCGAGCGGCTGGTGTGCGGTTTCGACGTCTCCGTCCTTGATGAAGGACCAGTCGGTGAGGTGCCGGACGTCGGCGAGGAGGTCCTCGTCGTAGCGGCCGTGGAGCATGGGTCCCGCGAAGACGCGGTTGGCGAGCGCGTCGATGCGCCGGGCCGCGTCGACGTCCTCGGCCGACTGCGAACGGGGGCGCACCACCGCGGGGTTGAGGCTGACGAGCACCTCCGCGCGCTTGGGGAGCACGCTGCGGAGCGCCTGGACGCCGAGGCCGTGCGCCAGATTGAGGTGGTGCGCCGCCCGGAGCGCAGCGACGGGCTCGGTGCGCCCGGGCGCGTGCACCCCGGAGCCGTAGCCGAGGAAGGCGCTGCACCAGGGCTCGTTGAGGGTCGTCCAGTGGTGCACCCTGTCCCCGAGCGCCTCGCCCACCGCCTGCGCGTACTCGGCGAACCGGTACGCCGTCTCGCGCTCGGGCCATCCGCCGCCGGCGGCCGTGCCCCCGTGGAAGGGGGACTCCAACTCCTGCGGGAGGTCCCAGTGGTAGAGGGTGAGGTAGGGCGTGATGCCGTGGGCGAGGAGCTCGTCGACGAGGGCGCGGTAGAAGTCGAGCCCCCGCTGGACGGCCGGGCCGCGTCCGGTCGGCTGCACGCGGGACCAGGAGACGCTGAACCGGTAGGCGTCGACGCCGAGTTCGGCCATGAGCGCGACGTCCTCGCGGAACCGGTGGTAGTGGTCGCAGGCGGTGTCGCCGGTGTCGCCGCCGAGTACGCGGCCGGGGGTGTGGGAGAAGGTGTCCCAGATCGAAGGCGTCCTGCCGTCCTCGGCGGCTGCGCCCTCCACCTGGTAGGCGGCGGTCGCCGTGCCCCAGAGGAAGTCGTCGGGGAAGGCCGGGGTTTCGGAGGTCATGGAAGCGCTCCCAATTCTGTGCGTGGTGGGGTGCGTAGAGCGTGTTGCGGTGGTGCGCCCGGCGGCCGCGGCGCCCCGCGCCGGCCGTCGTGCGCGCCGCTGGGTGCGGCGTCACGGGCGGCCGGGAGGGCGTCCGGAGGCAGCCGGCAGGTGGTGGCTATCCCTTGATCGCCCCCTGCATGATCCCGCCCACGATCTGCTTGCCGAAGATCGCGAAGGCGATCAGCAGCGGCAGCGTCCCCAGCAGGGCTCCGGCCATGATCACCGACTGGTCGGGGATGTAGCCGCGCCCCAGTCCGGTGAGGGCCACCTGCACCGTGGGGTTGTCCTGGGTGAGGGCGATGATCGGCCAGAAGAACTCGTTCCAGGCCATGACGAAGGTGAGCATCCCGAGCACCGCCATCGCCGGCCGCGCCACGGGGAAGACGACGTGCCACACGACCCGCAGGCTGTGCGCACCGTCGACCCTCGCGGCCTCGATCAGCTCCATGGGCAGCGCCCCGGCGAGGTACTGCCGCATGAAGAAGACGCCGAAGGCGCTGACGAGCATCGGCAGGATCACCGCCTGGAGCTGGTTGGTCCACTCCAGTTCGGCGACGGCCATGAAGAGCGGCACGACGCTGAGCTGCGGCGGCACCATCATCGTCCCGATGACGACGAGCAGCAGCAGGTTCTTCGCCCGGAACCTCAGCTTGGCGAACGCGTACCCGGCGAGGGTGGCGAAGAGCACGGTCGTCACCGCGATGGTGCCCGCGACCACGACCGTGTTGAGCAGCGCCTTGCCCATGTTGGCGTCGTTCCAGGCGGTCATGAGGTTGGAGCCGAGATTGGACCCGAACCAGAGCGGGGGCGGCGTCTCCGCGAGCCGCTGGTTGTCCCTGGAGGCGGCGATCGCCGTCCACACCAGCGGCAGCAGCGAGCCCAGCGAGAAGAGGACGAGGACCGCGTACGTGACCTTCCCGCCGTGGAGTTGGCGTCCGGCTCCGCGTTTACGACCCGTGCGGGGACGCGGGGCGCCCGTCCCGCCCGGGGCCGCTTCGGCGCGTTCGGCTTTCGACTTCGCCCGTGCGGGCGTTGATTGGAGAACCACGGTCGCCCCCTCAGTGGCTCTTCTGCAGCCGTCGGCCGATCAGCCAGTTGATCAGGCCGATCAGGATCAGGATGAGGAACATCGCCCAGGCGATCGCCGACGCCCGGCCGAGATGGAAGTTGAACCAGCCCTGCTCGTACAGGTACAGCCCGAGCGTCTGGAACTGGTGCGAGCCGCCGCCGGTCTGCGAGCCGCCGAAGAGCAGTGGCTCACCGAAGAGTTGGGTCGCGCCGATCGTCGAGACGATGATCGTGAAGAGGATCGTCGGCTTCAGCGCCGGTATCGTCACGTGCCGGAACTGCTGCCAGCGGGAGGCCCCGTCGAGCGCCGCCGACTCGTAGAGGTCGCCGGGGATCGCCTGCATTGCGGCGAGGTAGATCAGCGTGTTGTAGCCGGTCCACCGCCAGATGACGATGGAGGAGACGGCGATCTGCGACGTCCAGGTGCCGTTCTCCCAGTCCACGTGGTCGATTCCGACCAGCTCCAGGACCCAGTTGATCATCCCGTAGTCGCGCCCGAAGAGCATGGCGAACACAAGGGTTGCCGCCGCGACCGAGGTCGCATACGGAGTGAGCATCGCGACCCGGAAGAACGTGCTGCCGCGCAGCCGGTAGTTGAGCAGGTGCGCGAGCCCGAGGGCCATCAGCAGTTGGGGGACAGTGGAGAGCACCCCGATGGTGAAGGTGTTCCGCAGCGCGTTCCAGAAGAACTCGTCCTCCAGCAGCCTGCTGTAGTTGTGCCAGCCGGCCCACTCCATCTGCGTCGGGTTGTGGAGCGAGACGGAGTGGAGCGACGCCCACCCCGTGTAGAGGAGCGGGAAGAGGCCGAAGACGGCGAAGAAGAGGAAGAACGGTGCGATGAAGGCGTACGGGCTCCACTTGGCGTCCCAGCGGTGGAGTCGGCTGACGCGCCCTGGGCTTCCGCCGCGTCGCCCCGCGCCCGCATTCCCTCCGTCCGTGGGGCCGTTGCCCCGCGGTCCTTCGGGCGAAGCCCGGTCCCGGTCCCGTACGCGGGTGTCCGGCGGAGCCATCAGTCCTCGACCACGTCGTCGATCTTCTTGGTCGCTGCCGACCATCCCTGCTCGGGCGTCTTCCCCTGCTGTTCGACCTGGAGGATGCCGACCTCGGAGATGTTCTGCTTGATGACTGCGTCCTTGGGGCCGAGGACGGTGGTCGGGATGCCCTTCGCCGCCTTCGCGAAGATCTCACCGATCGGTGCGTTGTCGAAGTACTCGTGCTTGGCGTTCTTCACTTCGGGCATGTCGAGCGCCTTCGCCGCACTCGGGAAGCTCGCCTGCTTCTTGAAGAGTTTGGCCTGCTGCTCGGGAGCGGTCAGCCAGGTTGCGAGCTTGATCGCCTCGTCCTTGTTCTTGGCCTGCTCCGGGACGCCGAGGAAGGAGCCGCCCCAGTTCGCCGGCTTCGGCGCGGGCGCGACGTCCCACTTGTCGGCGCCGCGGCTCCCCGACTTCTCCTTGATGTAGCCGAGCATCCACGGCGGGCAGACCACGCTGGCGAAGGTGCCGTTGGCGTACGCCTGGTCCCAGGCGGTGTCGTACTGCTTGAGCTTGCCCGTCATCTTCCCGTCGATCGCACGCATCGCGAGGTCCCAGGAGTCCTGCACCGCGCGGCTCTTCTTGTAGACGAGCTCACCGCTGCGGCTGTAGTTCTTGATCCGGTAGCCGGAGACCGCACCGTTGTAGAGCCCGGCGGCGCTGTCCATGAAGTGCGTGTCCTCGGGCGCCTTCGCCATGAACTTCTCGCCGACGTCGAGGTACTTGTCCCAGTCGCCGGCCCACAGCTTGCCGACCTCGTCCCGCTCGGTCGGCAGGCCCGCCTTCTCGAACAGGTCCTTGCGGTAGCAGACGCCCATCGGACCGATGTCGGTACCGAGTCCGATCACCTTGCCGTCCTCGGTCTTCGCCTGGTCCCACTTCCACTTCAGGAAGTCGTCCTTGCTGACGCCGTTCGCCTTGCCGAGGTCGGTGAACTTGTCGGCCTGCTCGGTGGCGAGTTCGTTGACGTTGTCGACCTCGATCGCCTGGATGTCGCTGAGTCCGCTGCCGGCGGTGAGGTGGTTGAGGAGCGCGGGGTAGTAGTCCTCGCTTCGCTCGGTCGAGTTCTCCTTGATGCGGATCCCGGGGTTGAGCTTCTCGTACTCGTCGTAGAGGCCGGCCTGCTTGTAGCCGAAGACGCCGAAGACGCCGACGGAGACGGTGGTCTTGTCTCCGCCCGAGCCGTCCCCGCTCGACGCCGAGTCGGACGAGCCGTCGTCGGCGCAGGCGCCGAGCAGGCCGGCGCCGAGGACGGCGGCGAGGCCGGCCGCGGCGAGACGCGTGGTGCGCGTGCGCGTGCCGAGGCGCTGCGCGGAGGTGGTGGTGCGGTCGGTTCTCATCGTGCTGCGTCCTCCCGAACATACGGTTTCTGAATGCGACATGTACCTTGGGAGCGCTCCCAGTTGTGATGACTTGAAGGTTACGGAGCCGGGGCGGAGTGTCAAGGCATGCGGCAGCAACTCGTAAAGAACGGGGTGTAGTTGAATGATCGGAACCGACCGCCGGGCGGTGCACGCCCCCGGACGTGAGACGGCGTCCCCAGCGCGGACGAGCCCCCCGGCCGGCGGCCGGCAGTGACCACGAGAGCGCGAGCGGAGAGGCAGCAATGACAGCGGTGCGCAACGGACTCGCGGGCGGAAGGCGCCCGACGCTGGAGCAGGTCGCCCGCCTCGCGGGCGTCGGCCGCGGCACCGTCTCGCGGGTGGTCAACGGTTCGCCGCGGGTGAGCGAGCGCACTCGCGAACTCGTCGAGGACGCGATAGCGGAGCTCGGCTACATCCCCAACCGCGCGGCCCGCGCGCTCGCCGCCGGCACCACCGACGCGGTGGCGCTCGTCGTCCCCGAGCAGGAGACGCGCTTCTTCGCCGAGCCGTACTTCTCCGGCATCCTCCGCGGCGCCAGCGCCGAACTCGCCGAGCACGACATGCAGTTGTTCCTCACGCTGATCAGGAACGAGCGGGAGCGCGACCGCTTCACGCAGTACGCGGCCTCGCACCGGGTCGACGGCGCCCTCCTCGTCTCCCTCCACGCCGACGACCCGCTCCCCGACCTCCTCGCGGAGCACGGCCTCCCCGCCGTCCTCAACGGCCGCCGCTCGTCCGCCGAGTCGATGCCGTACGTCGACACCGACAACGCCGCGGGCGCCCGCGCCGCCGTCGGCCACCTCCTCGACGGCGGACGCAGCACGGTCGCGACGATCACGGGCCCCCCTGACATGTACGTCGCCCGCTGCCGCGCGGACGGCTACCGCGAGGCGCTCCGCGCCGCCGGTCGGGAGGTCGACGAATCGCTGCTCGTCCAGGGGGACTTCACCGAGGAAGGCGGCCACCGCGCGATGCGCCGCCTGCTCGCCGCCGAACCCTCCCTCGACGCCGTCTTCTGCGCCTCCGACGTGATGGCGGCCGGCGCCCGCCTCGCGCTGCGCGAGGCCGGCCGCTCGGTACCGGGGGACATCGCCCTCGTCGGCTTCGACGACTCCGCCATCGCGCGGCACATGGACCCGCCGCTCACCTCCGTCCGCCAGCCGATCGACGAGATGGGCCGCGAGATGGTCCGCGTCCTGCTCTCCCTGAGGGAGCGTGAGCCGACGGAGACGCGGCCCGCGCGCGCCGCCGTGCAGCCGGAACCCGGCGAACCGCAGCCGGCGCGACTGCTGCCGACCGAACTCGTGGTGCGCAGCTCCTCCTGAGCGGCCGACGCGACGCGGCACCCAGGGGTTGAGGCTGACTCCCCGTCACGTCACTCTCGCGGTGCCGTCCGGCGTGCGTGCCCGCCACCGACCGCGTTTGCTTCACAGGTATGACGCACACAGCTACGGCGCAGAAGCAGCGCCCGGCACGCACCCGGATCAGGTGGGCACTCTGCGGTGCCCTCGCCTCGGCGGTCGTCGCGACCGGCGGAACCGCGGCCGCAGCGGACGGACCAGGCCGCGGCGGAGGCGACCAGGCCGCGGCGGTCTCGGCCGCACGGGACCTGGTCCGCGGTGTCGCGGAGGACGCCTGGGGCGACCGGCGGCGGACCCCCACCAGCGGATGGACGTCACCGCTCGCAGGTTCGGCGAGGATCTCCCAGACGTACGGGGTCAAGGGCAACTGGGCGGCCGGCCACCACACGGGCGTCGACTTCGCCGTCCCCGTCGGCACCCCCGTCCGCTCCGTCGGTTCGGGCACGGTCGTGGAGGCGGGCGAAGCGGGCGACTACGGCAACGCCGTCACCATCCGTATGACGGACGGCAAGTACACGCTCTTCGCGCACCTCTCCGCCATCACCGTCTCCCCCGGCGAGAGCGTGCAGGCCGGCAAGGTGATCGGACGCTCGGGCAACACCGGCAACAGCACCGGCCCGCACCTCCACTTCGAGGTGCGCGAGGGGCGCGCCTACGGCACCGACACCGACCCGCTCCGGTACCTCGCCTCGCACGGCGTCAGCCTCCCCTGAGCCGAGCCGGACGAACCGGGCACGCGGGGCCCGGACCGCCGGGCCCCGCACCGCACTTCACACGACGGGCGGCTCGCCGGTACGCGGGCCGAGCACCTCGGCGAGCGCGCCGACGACCGCGGCGTGGAGGCGCCCGGGCTCCGTGAGGCAGCGCTCGGCGGCGTCCGGGGGGACGAGCCAGTACGGGCCGCGAGCCCGGATGCGGTCGCGGGGAGGGACTGCCACCCACGTCGCCGTGGAGAGCAGCTGGACCTCCGCCGCGTAGGAGGTGAAGGCCCAATCGGCCGTGGCACCCGGGTCGGTGAGCAGGTAGAGCCGGTGGTCGCTGGGGTCCTTGAGTACGGCGCCCGCCGCGGGGCCGAGTCGCGCGAGCAGCCGTTCGCCGATGCCGAGCCGGACCCGCACCGCGTCCCACCACACCCCGGCCGGCACGAGCTCGGTGCCGGCGCCGGCGGGCGGGAGCCAAGGGCTGTCGTGGCCGGGAGCGTTGACCCGGCGGGGAAACGGCTGGTCGATCGGCATGCGGCCAGCCTGCCCGGCCGAGGTGCCACTAAGTGTCACTCGTTGGTGACGCTCGGTCGCACGCCCCCGGATGCGCCCCGCGCGTATGCCGGTTCACATCCCGATCCAGGCTGCCATGTGACCGAGTGTCCCCGGGGTGCGGCGCCGCTGCTGGAGCAGGCCCTTGAGCGTTTCGCGCGCGCCGGGATGGTAGCGCGTCTGCTGCGGGGCCATGCGTCGCGCCGTCATCAGCGAATCCAGGGCGGCCTCCGTGCGGCCCGTCTCCATCTCGCAGCGCGCCCGGTCGATGTGGACGTGCGCACGCCTCGACATCGCCCAACCGTGCGGGAGTTGCAGCCGGGAGGCCGCCTGGAGCGCCTTCCCGTACCTGTTCATCTCGACGTGCGCGGAGAGCTCGTGCGCGGCGACGTTCGCGGGGCCGAAGGAGAGCCAGTGCACCCACCCGGCCTCGCCCGTGTGCTGCGCGCACGCGCGGGCCTCGGCGAGGCGGGCGCGTACGGTGTCCGCGTCCCGGGCGCGGGCTGCGATGATCGCGGCGCCGAGGTGCAACTGGCCGCGCACGGCGAGGAGTTCGCCCGCCTCGTGCTCGGCGCCCTCCAGCAGGAGGTGGCCCTTGCCGATGAGCCGGAGGCCGACCTCGTGCTCGCCCTCCCTGAAGTAGGCGAGCGCGCGCATGTACTGGCGCACGGCGGCGAGCAGCGGGTCGCCCGCACGCTCGGCCGCCCAGGCCATGCGGTCGAGGGCGATCGTGGAGAGGTCGTGGAAGCCGAGCTTCGTGGCGAGGTCGTACGCCGTGCGGTAGCACGAGCCGAGGGTCTGCCAGACGTGCGTCCCCGGTGTGCGGTGCGCGGCGGCCGTCACCTCGGTGACGAGCGGCGGGAGCGCCCGCGCCGCCGTGTTGAGCTGGGTGGCGCGGACCAGGCGGCACAAGTCGTCCGCGTCGTGGGCGAGTTCGGCGACGGGGCGGATCTCGTACGCGGCGGGCGGCTCGAGGTCGTAGAGGTCGAGGCACTCGCGGATCGGGCGGATCAGCTCCGCGAGGCGGTCCTGGCGCAGCTCCGCGAGGTACGGCTGCCCCGTGAGCGTGGTGGCGTCGATGCGGAGCGCGTGCGCCACCGCCGCGACGAGGTCGGGGGACGCGTTCTTGTGCCCCTCCTCGACCTGCCGCAGCATGCTGTAGGAGTACGGGATGCGCTGCGCGAGTCCCCGCTGGGTCAGCCCCGCCAGCTTCCGCTGCTCGGCGATGCGCGTCCCCGTGCGCTCCTCCTGAAGTCCCGCCAACGCGGCCTCCGTTCGTCTTCCGGTCCGCGCGGTGCGCCCTGTCGCGCACCGCCGTCGGGGTTCGGCCAGGGCTGGTTACCCCGCGGCCCCCACGATGAACGCTGCCGGCGCCCGCCCGCCCCCGTACCACCGTTTCGGGTGGCGTCTGCCGTGATGGAATCCCCGCATGGCCTCCCATGTGCTCTACTTCCTCGCTTCTGCCGCGCCCCCCGTCCTCCACGTCGAAGAGGGCATCCACCGAGCCCAGCACCGCGGGTGGACGGTCTGCCTGGGTCTCACCCCCACCGCGGCGAGCTGGCTCGGCGACCGCTTGGCATCGTTCGCGCAGCTCACCGACAACCCCGTACGCGTCAGCTATCCGCGCCCCGGCGACGCCGACGTGTGGGACCCGGCCGACGCGACGCTGCTCGCTCCCGCGACGTTCAACACCGTCAACCACTGGGCGCTGGGGTTGACTTCGACACTGGTGGTCGGCCTCGCCGCCGAGGCGATCGGGAGGGGCTTACCACTGGCCACCGTCACCTGCGTCAACCGCCCGCTCTCGCGGCATCCGCAGTTCGCACGCTCGGTGGGCGCGCTGCGTGGTGCGGGCGTCACCGTCGTCGAAGGGCGCCGCGTCGAGGGCGGGTTCCCGTGGGAGGCCGGGCTGGACGGGCTCGCCGGGTAGCCCGCGGAGCCGGGCTCCCTCCGTCGGCTCTGAGGACATCCCCTTTCTGCGTCGAGGAGTTGGCGAGGAGGAGCAGGCGGTCGACGCAACAGGCGTTGTCCTTCTCTGCGCCGTCGAGGTGGGCGCCGGTGCGCGGCGGGGCGGCGTACGAGGTGTCACCCCGGGTCTCTCGCCCGCCCGTGAGGCCGCGGAGGACACCGGCGCCGTGTCGCGGCAGGACGGCGCCGGGCTCGACGTACTCCGCTCGCGGACGGGTCGGGCAGCGGCCGGCCCACGCCTCCGTGGTCCCGGCGGCTTCCCTCCTTCGGATGCAATGCGGCGCGGCCGCGTTGCTCGGCGGCTCCGGCGGAGAGAACGCCGACCATGAGCTATGTCGAGGAATTGCTCCGCGACGCGTTCGGCCGCTGGGCCGGGCGAGAGGCCGTCGTGCACGGCGGCGGCCGTCTCACCTACCGCGAACTCGGCGGCCACGTCGCGGTGTTGGCGGCGGCGCTCGCCCACGGAACCGGAACCGTCGGCGTCCTGGCCCGCAACCGCCCCGAGGCCCTCGTCGTCCACCTCGCCTGCCACCTGGCGGGGCGCCCCGTGGCACACGTCGCCCGCGACGCGTCGCGCCCCGTCCAGCGCACCTTCCTCCGCGACGCGTCGGCCACGGAGCTCTGCCACGACCCGAACGAGGCACGGGCCGCCCGCTCCCTCGCGGCCGAGGTCCCGGGACTGACGCCGCGTCCGCTGGCGCTCGCGCCCCCGCCGCCCGGCGTCGACCCGCCGGCCGCGCCCCCGCCCGCCCCTGCGAGCCGGGTGCGCACGCTGTTGTGCACCGGCGGAACGACGGGCGTGCCCAAGGGCGTTGTGCACACGCACGCGCTCTTCGCGCCCCCGGCGCTGGAGCCCGTCGCGCTCGCGACGCCGGGGGAGCGCTGCCTCGTCTTCACCGACTTGTCCCACGTGAGCTGGTACTTCGCCATGCCGACGCTCAGGGCGGGCGGAACCCTCGTACTCCACGAGGGGTTCGACGCCGGCGCCTTCCTGCGCCTCGTCCCCGGCGAGCGCGTCACACGCGTCCTGCTCTCCCCGCCGCAGCTCGCCAAGGTGCTCGACCATCCGGAGTGCGCCGGCGCGGACCTGTCGAGCCTGCGCCTGCTGGCGTACGGTGCCGCGCCGTCGGCCCCGCACCGGCTGCAGCAGGCCGCGGAGCGGTTCGGCCCCGTGCTCCAGCAGGTGTACGGCCTCACGGAGGCGGGCGTGGTCAGCGTGCTCACACCCGAGGACCACCTGCACGGGGACGCCGCCGTCCGCGCGTCGGTCGGACGGCCGGCGCCCGGCGTCTCGATCGAGGTCAGGGACGCGGAGGGCGCCCCGCTGCCGGCCGGCGAGAGCGGAGAGGTGTGGATGCGCGGCCCGGCGCTCATGGCCGGCTACCTCGGCCCCGAGCACGCCAACGAGCCGGCGCTGCACGGCGGTTGGCTGCGCACGGGCGACCTCGGACGCCTCGGCGGGGACGGCTGCCTGACGCTCGAAGGCCGGTGCAAGGAGCTCCTCATCCACCACGCCACCGGAACGCACGTCTACCCGCGGCTGATCGAGGAGGCGCTCCTCGGCCACCCGGCCGTACGCGAGGCGGCGGTCTGGGCCGTCCCCGACGAACGGCACGGTGGCGACCACGTCCACGCCGCGGTCACCCTCACCGAGGACGCCCCGGGCGCACACGCGCTCAGGGCCCACGTCGCCACCGTCCTCCACCAGGACCACATGGTCCCCGAGCACGTCGAGGTCCGTACCGACATGCCGCTGACCCGCGCCGGAAAGATCGACAAGTCGGCCCTCGCGGGGAGGCGGGAACGCGGCAGCGAGGGCCGGTAGGTCCACGTACGCACCGGCCGCGGGGCAGGGTTCCGGGCCGGCCAGGAGGACGCCGACCGACCGTGCCGGACGGGAGTTTGACCGAGTCCGTCGTGCGGATGAACCCGACGTATCCGCCCACGGCCCACCGCTTTCGCCGATCACCATTCAGGCGTCAAGCTCCGCATCCCGCGGAGCCCGCTCAGGAGGGAAACGCACACCGTCATGCCCCGACACCACCGCCTGCTCGCCGTCTCCGTAGCAGCCGTCGCCCTGACCGGCGCGCTGGGAGGCACGCACGCCTCCGCCGACCCCGCCGACCGCGACGTGATCAACAAGACGAGCGGCAGCCGACTGGCGACCTACGGCGACAGCAAGGCCGAAGGCGCCACCGTGATCAGCCTCCGCGACCCGGCCTGGAAGTACAGCTCCGAAGCCTGGCGTGCCGAAGGCCCCGGGGCCGGCCCCGGGTCGGCGACCTCCACCCGGGTACTGCGCAACGCCGCCGCCGACAAGTGCCTCCAGCCGGCCACCGCAGACCCACAGCGGGGCACCCAGCTCGTCATCAAGACGTGCGACGGCTCCGACCTCCAGAAGTGGGTCCTCCACGCGTCCAAATCCGGCGGACGTAACTCGGGTTGGTGGATGTGGACCCCGAAGACCGACCCGAGCCTCGCCATGACGCTCAACCGCTACAACGACGGCTCGTGGGAGAGCCTCCACCTCGACACCGCCTACCCGAGCGACGACCGACTGTGGCGCATCGCGCCCGACGACCGTCCCTGGAACATCTGACCCGCCCGACGGCCGCCCCGCTTCGCGCGGGGCGGCCCCGGTTTGCGCACGCCGCACCGTGGAACCCGCCCGCTCCGACCCGACGCCCACCATCTGGGGAGGGAGCACCATGGCTGAGCAGGTAGCCGACTACGTCCTCGGACGCCTCAGCACCTGGGGGGTCCAGCGCGTGTACGGATACCCGGGCGACGGCATCAACGGCATGCTCGGCGCGTTCGACCGGGCAGCGGGGCGACCGGAGTTCATCCAGACGCGGCACGAGGAGATGGCCGCCTTCATGGCGTGCGGCCACGCCAAGTTCACCGGCGAGGTGGGCGTCTGCACCGCCACCTCGGGCCCCGGCGCCATCCACCTGCTCAACGGGCTCTACGACGCGAAGCTCGACCACCAGCCGGTCGTCGCCGTCGTGGGCCAGCAGAAGCGCATCGCGCAGGGCACCCACTTCCAGCAGGAGGTGGCCCTCGAACAACTCTTCGCCGACGTCAGCGAGTTCTGCCAGGTCTGCATGGACCCGGGGCAGGTGCGGCACGTCATCGACCGTGCCTTCAAGACGGCGCTCACCACGCGCGGCGTCGCGACCGTCGTCCTGCCCGAGGACATCCAGGAGGCCGATGCCGAGCCGTCGCCGCCGAAGGAGCACGGCGCCGTCTTCTCCAGCGTCGGCTGGAGCCGGCCGAGGGTGCTGCCCAACCGCGAGGAGCTGCACAAGGCGGCCGGAGTCCTCAACGAGGGCAGCAAGGTTGCCCTCCTCGTCGGCCAGGGCGCGGCCGACGCCGAGGGGGAGGTGCTGGAGGCCGCCGACCTCCTCGGAGCCGGCATCGCCAAGGCGCTCCTCGGCCGCGACGTGGTACCGGACGAACTGCCGTACGTGACGGGCCCGATAGGGCTGCTCGGCAGCAAGGCCAGCGACGAGATGATCAACGAGTGCGACACGCTCCTCATGATCGGCAGCAGCTTCCCGTACGGCGAATGGCTGCCGGACGAGGGGAGTTGCCGCGGCGTCGAGATCGACATCGACGGACGCATGATCGGCCTCAGGTACCCGATGGAGGCCCACCTCGTCGGCGACTCCAAGGAGACGCTCCGCGAACTCATCCCGCTCCTGGAGTGCAAGGAGGACCGCTCCTGGCGGGAGAAGATCGAGAAGGACGTCGACTCCTGGAACACGGTCCTGCGCAAGCGCGCCTCGCAGACCTTCGAGGGCCGCATCAACCCGCAGGCCGTCGTGCACGAGGTCTCCCCGATGCTGCCGGACGGGGCCCTGCTCACCGCCGACTCCGGTTCGGCCACCAACTGGTGGGCCCGTCACCTGAAGCTGCGCAAGGGGATGCACGCCACGCTCTCCGGCACCCTCGCCACGATGGGCCCGGGCGTCCCGTACGCCATCGCCGCCCGCTTCGCCTACCCGGACCGGCCGGTGATCGCTTTCGTCGGCGACGGGGCGTTCCAGATGAACGGCATGAACGAGATGCTGACGGTGAAGCGGTACGCCGACCGGCTCGCCTCGCCCGCGCCGCTGGTCTTCTGCGTCTTCAACAACCAGGACCTCAACCAGGTGACCTGGGAGCAGCGCGCGATGGGCGGCGACCCGAAGTACCCGGGCTCGCAGGACATCCCAGACTTCCCCTACGCTCGCTACGCCGAACTCGCCGGCCTGCGGGGCATCCGCTGCGACGACCCCGACGAGGTCACCAGCGCCTGGCAGGAAGCGCTCGCCGGCGGGCGGCCCACGGTGCTGGAGTTCGTCGTCGACAGCGAGATCGCACCGATCCCGCCGCACGTGACGAAGGACCAGGCGACCAAGACGCTCAAGGCGGGCGTGCAGGACCCGCAGCGCACCGGCATCGCGGCCCGCGGCTTCCGCCAGAAGCTCACCGAGATGTACGAGAACCTCCCCGGCCGCAAGAGCGACTGACGGCCGCGTACGACGGACCGGCGCCCGGCAGCGGGCGCCGGTCCGTCGTGTGAACGGCCCCCGCCGTTCCGGGGGTCGGGCGTCGACCGGCTTCCCCGGCCCGCCGGTTGACGCTCCTCAGTCGTCCTCCGCCGCGAGGGACGGCACGTCCGCGGGACGGCTGACAGGAGCGGTCAGCATCCCCGTGATGGCGTCGGCGAGGAAGTCGCCCGCCGCCTGCCACTTCGGCTCCTTGCCGTCGCGCTCCGCGCGCTCCTCCATCTCCGCGCACGCCGACGTGATGACGTGGGACATCAGCGCCGCCCTGCCGCGGACGACGGCCTTCGGCAGGTCGAGCCGCGAGACGGCCGAGCGGATGATGAGCGCCGCCGTGGGTGCCGCGTCCTCCAGGCCGTGCAGCAGCGGAGCGGTGACGGGGTCGTGGAGCGCCTGGCTCACGAACCGCGCCCGCCAGGTCGGCGGCGGCAGTTCGGCGAGGGTGTCCGTGACGGGTACGACGAGGCAGCGCACGTCGTCGAGGAGCGAGTCCGAGCGCTCGAACATCGCGCGGCGTGGCTCCTCCATGGCCGCCAGATGCCGGGTGAGGAGTGCGCGCAGCAGTCCCTCGCGTCCGCCGAAGTAGTAGCCGACGGCCGAGTGATTGGTGTTCCCCGCGGCTTCGGCCACCTTGCGGTCCGAGACGTGGGAGATGCCCGCCTCGACGAAGAGCCGCTCGGCGGTGTCGAGCAGCGCCGTGCGCGCCGCGTCTGATCTGGCCATCGGGGGTCGTCGTCTCCTGCGTGTGGCGAGCCGAGGCGCCAACGTAACCCACGCCCACAGGCGTAAGCCACGTGACTTATATTGGGTGCGGTAAGTCGCATGACTTACATGTCGCAGTCGGTTCCCCGCCCGGAGCCCGACCCCAGCCCCCCCCCCAGCAAGGAGCCAGATTCCGT
>NZ_AJTQ01000223.1 GCF_000262345.1 Streptomyces xiaopingdaonensis
CCTCCGCCCCGCCCGCCGACGGCCCGCCGCCCCCGTCCGACCCTCCGGGCACGCCCCGCACGGAGGACAGGAAGGCCCGGATCATCCGCTACGTCGCCCTCTTCGCCATGCCCTTCCTCATGGTGACGATGATGTACGCGACGTACGTCGGCACGATGCATTCGCCCGCGCCTAAGGACGTACCGGTGGCCGTCGTCGGCAAGGGCGAAGCCGCGCAGGCCGTCGTCTCGGGGCTGGAGTCCGCGCAGGGCGAAGCCGTCGAGGCGCGGCTGGTCGCCACCGCCGACGAGGCGCGCGAGCTGCTCAGCGACCGTGAGATAGCAGGCGCGTTGGAGGTCCCGGCGGGCGGCAGCGGCGAGGCGGTGATCTACACGGCGTCGGCGGCCGGGGCCTCCCAGGCGAGCACGGTCCAGCAGCTCCTCGCTCCCGTGGCCGCCGAGCACGAGTGGCAGCCCAGGATGGAGGAGACCGCCCCGCTCCCCGACGGCGACATGTCCGGCACCGCCGTCCTCTTCGCCGGCATGGGCATGATGCTCGCCGGCTACGTGCCGCTGAGCGTGATGACGATGTCGGTGCCGTTCCTGCTGCGGCTGCGGCGGTTCGTCCCGCTCCTGCTCGGCTGGGCAGCGGTGACGAGCACTCTGATCTGGACGATCCTCGGCCCCGTCGTCGGCGCCGTGGACGGCCACTACCTCCAGTTCCTCGGCGTCGGAGTGCTGACCGTCGGAGCGGTCGGCATGACGCAGTTGCTCTTCACCAAGCTGGTCGGACCGATGGCCGTGCTGCTCGGGATGCTGCTCTGGGTGTGCTTCGGCATGCCGGCGTCCAACCTGGCGCTGCCCGTCCACCACATGCCGGGCTTCTTCCAGTTCCTGCACGGAGTGCTCCCGCTGCCGGCCGCGGGCGAGTCGCTGCGCTCCCTGCTCTACTTCGACGGCCGGGGTGTCGGCGGGTATCTGCTGACGCTCGGCGTCTGGCTCGTCCTCGCCTTGCTGCTCGCCCTGTTGAAGGAGCGCCGCTCCGGCCACACGATCCCGGCGGCCCCGCAGGTCACCGACGCGAGCACCCCGCTCCCCGCGCTCGCAGGGGGGCCGGTGCGCTCGAAGGGGATGCGGTACTTCGCCGTGCTCGCCTTTCCGCTGTGCATCCTGGTGGCCGTCGTCGGCACGATGAGCGCCTCGATGCACAAGCCGGAGGTCCGCGACCTCCCCGTCGTCGTGGTCGGGGCCGGCGCCCAGCAGGCCGAGCAGGCCGCCGACGGACTCGAACCCGAGCTCGGCGCCATGCTCGACCTCCGCACCGGCACGTCGGTCGACGACGCCAAGAAGCAGATCACGCACCAGGAGGTCGTCGGCGCCTACGTCCTGCCGACGGCACCGGGCGGCGAAGCGACGCTCTACACCTCGTCGGGCGCCGGCTACAGCCAACAGCAGGCGCTGGAGGCGGTGTTCCAGCAGGTGGCCGCAGGGCAGCAGGCTCCGCTGGAGCTGACCGACATCGAGCCGCTCACCGCCGACGACACCATGGGCAGCAACAGCATGTACGTCGGCATGTCCTGGATCATGGCCGGCTTCCTCGTCATGGCGGTGCTGCGGGGCGGCGCCCCCGAACTGAAGCGGCTGCGCCACTTCCTGCCGAAGCTCGGCGGGTGGGCCGTGGGGATGGCGCTCTGGCTCTGGTTCCTCTTCGACGTGCTGATCGGCGCGGTGAACGGCCACGCCTTCGAGCTGATCGGCTTCGGCGCGCTGACGATCCTCTCCGTCTCGCTGATCACCGGCGTCTTCACGCGCACCTTCGGTCTGGCGGCGATCATCCCCGCGATGGTGGTCCTGATGCTCGCCGGCGTCCCCGCCTCCGGCGGCGGCATGTCGATCTACATGGTCCCCGACGTCTTCCGTGCGCTCCAGGACTTCCTGCCGTTGCCGGCGGCCGTGGACACGGTCCGCTCCCTCGTCTACTTCGGCGGCCACGGCGTCGGCCGCAACCTCCTGACCGTCGCGGTGTGGGGCGCTAGCGGCCTGCTCCTCCACTTCGCCGTCGATTTCTGGCTCTCCCGCCGCGAGAGGAGGACGCCGAGCCCCGCGGGCGCGGACACGGCGGCCCCCGTCGAGCAGGACGCCGGCCGCGGTGTCGGCGTCGCACTGGAGGCCGCGCCGAAGGCGTGAGTCCCGCCGGACCGAGACGTGCCCCGCC
>NZ_AJTQ01000224.1 GCF_000262345.1 Streptomyces xiaopingdaonensis
GAATTGCGTCCATTCTGTGTCCGTCTGGCACGCACGGTCGTCCGTACAAAAACGCGCATGGGACTGTCGCTCGACGCCATACAACGACGATGTACGCGCATCCGTTCGGCCATGCACGAACAACTGCCGAAAGCGTTGTGGAGCCGAAGCAAGGTGCGGCACGTCAGGCGGCGTTTCGAATGGTGAACTGACGTCAGATCAGGTTATAGGCCGGACACCGCACGGTGATACAGTCCCGGAACCTGCGCCCTTGATCCACTCGATACGGGCGCCGCGTGGAAGCCCCTGCCCCCTTGCCCTCCGAAGGCGTTCGTGCGCCTCGGTGCGGCTGAGTAGTGGGGTCCGCGGGGGTGTACGTCGCCGTCTGCATGCCGCGCGCTGGGAAAGGTTCGATGAATCAAGACGTACTTGTGTGGTGCCTGGTCGTGGTGGCTGTCATAGCCGTCGCCGCGGTGGCAGTGCTCTCCATACGAAACAGAGCCGTAGAGGCGAAGAAACAACACAGCGAGACCGTCCTCACGGCGAGACTCAACGAGGCGGAGGGACGACTCAGTAACGTCTCGGCGGAGTTGCAGCGCCGCCAGGCCGAGCAGCAAGTGACCATCCGGGCGGCCGAGGAGGCCGCGGAGGAGAGCACCAAGGCGGTCCTCAAGGGAGCGGCCCGCTTCCTCCAGAGCCTGGCAGCCGAGCAGATGGTGCTCCTCGAGGACGTACAGCGGAAGTACGGTGGCCACCCCGTCCTCGCCGACCTCATGGAGGTCAACCACGCCAACGCGCAGATGGCGCGGAGGGCCCACGGCATCGCGGTGATGTGCGGTGCGCCGCTCGGCCGCCGCACCAGGGCGGCCAGCGTCTACGACGTCGTGCGCAACGCGCAGGGTCAGATCCGCAACTTCCGCCGGGTGCAGATCATGCAGCAGTCCGGCTTCGCGCTGAAGGCGTCCGCCGTCTCACCCGTGGCGCACGCCGTCGCCGAGATCCTCGACAACGCGGCCAGCTTCTCCCAGCAGGACGCACCGATCGAGGTGACGTTCCAGCGGGTCCAGAAGAACCTCTGCATCGTCATCGACGACGCGGGCGTCGGCATGAACGACGAGGACCGTCAGCACGCCTCCGCCCTGCTCTCCGGCAGCGTCCAGCCGCGGCTCTCCGAGCTGGGGACGCAGCCGAAGTTCGGGTTCCCCGTCGTCGGCAGGATCGCCGAGCAGTACGGGTTCCGGGTGGATGTCACCGGCGTCTCCCGCTACGGCGGCGTCCGCGCGGTGGTGCTCCTCCCCGAGGAGCTGTGGACCGAGGAAGAGATCACGGCGCCGGTAGCGGAGGCCCCCCGGATGAGCGCAGTCCGTGATACGGACGACGAGACACCGGACCGGCCGCGAGGCGCGGATCGGACCGTCAGCGGCCTGCCGAAGCGGGGAGGACGCCAGCGTCGCGACGTGGCAGCACCCGTCCGCGACGCCGACGAACCGCCGGTCAGGCCCGCCGCGGTCGACCGCGGTTCGGGGCGGAGCCTCGGCGCCTTCCAGCGGGGCACCCTGTCGGGCCGCAACCTTGACCCGTCACCGTCCGAAGGGTCCGAGGGCTCATGACTACTGACCTTTCGTGGATGCTGGAGGACATCGTCCACAACGTGCCCAAGGCGAGGCACGCGGTCCTGCTCTCCGCGGACGGCATCTCCCGCGGAGCCACCGAGGGCCTGGGGGCGGACGACGTACGGACGATATCCGCCGCGATGGCGGGCATGCAGTCGCTCAGCCGTGCCATCGCGCACTTCGCAGGGCCCGGAGAGGACAAGCAGTGGAACCAGACGATCATCGAGTTCGACCACGGATGGATCTTCCTCATCGGAGCGGGGCAAGGGGCTTACCTCGCCGCCGCCGCTGAACTCGACGTCGACATGCAGCAGATCTCCTTCCGCATGCACCGGCTCGTCGCCCGTCTCGGCACCAACATGACGTCGCCGCCCAGGGTCGTCTCGGACCCGCCGGCGGGAGGTGCCGGTCGTGTGGAGGGCCAACAGGGCGCCGCGTCGGCGGGGTTCGTCCTCCCCGAACTCGACGCGACGATCAACGAGGTGCCGGGGGCACGCCACGCCGTGCTGCTCGGCGCGGACGGCCTGCCCCGCGGCGCGACCACGGGCATGAGCCGCGACCTCGCCGACACCATCTCAGCGGCGATGACCGGCATCCACTCCTACAGCCGGGCCACCGCCCAGTTCGCCGGCGCGCTGGAGGACGTCCACTGGCGGCAGACGGTCATCGAGTTCCAGCACGGCTGGATCTTCCTGATCGAGGTCGGAAGGGGCTCGTTCCTCGCAGCCGCCGCCGACCACAACGCCGACATCGAGGACCTCACCACCCGCCTCCACCGCGTCGTCCCCCACCTGGGGCTCGGTGCAACAGCCGGACGGAGTGAGGGCCCATGACCGACGAGCAGGAGCCGGAGCCAGAGGCCGAGCTGGAGCTGACCGCGCCACTCGTGCCCCTCTTCGTGGTCACGGGGGGACGCGGGCTGCCGCCGTCCCACGAATACGAACGCACGACCCTCGTATCGGCGAAGCAGGACGCCGCGGCCGAGGCGCGCACCCTCTCCCCCGAGGCGCGCGAGGTGATGAACCTCGTGGCCGACGGATTCCTGTCGGTGGCCGAGGTGGCGGGCCACACCCGCCTTCCCCTCGGGGTCGTGCGGATCCTGCTGGCCGAGCTCGCCGACGGTGACCTCGTCCTGGCGAGGAAGCCCGTCCCGCCCGCCGAGCAAGCGGACAAGGAACTGCTCAGCGCCGTGCTGGATGGCCTCAAGACCCGATTCGGAGCGTGAATCATGTACCTGGATCCCAATGTCACCACTGCGGTGAAGATCCTCGTCGTGGGGCACTTCGGAGTCGGCAAGACCACCTGCATCGGGAGCATCTCCGAGATCGAGCCGCTGCGCACCGAGGAGGAGATCACCGAGGCGAGCGTCAACTACGACGACCTCTCCGGCACCCCGGACAAGACCACCACCACCGTGGCGATGGACTTCGGCCGGCTCACCCTCAGCGACCAGGTCGTGCTCTACCTCTTCGGCACGCCGGGTCAGGAGCGCTTCAAGGAGATGTGGGAGGACCTCTCCCGGGGCGCGTTGGGGGCGCTGGTGCTCGTCGACCCGGAGCGCCTCGACGAGTCCTTCGCCGTGCTCGACCTCGTCGAGCGGTTCGGCCTGACGTACACCGTCGGCGTCAACCGGTTCCAGGGCACCAACATCTACCCGCTGGAGGAGGTGCGCGAGGCGCTCGCCCTGTCCGACGATACGCCCGTCGTCCCCTGCGACGTGCGTGACGAGAAGGCCGCAGCACAGGCGCTGATCACCCTCGTCAACCACCTCCTGTCCCTACTGTCCTAGGAAGACGACATGCACCACCCCGACATAGAGGGGACACCGTCCCGGTGCCCGGTCTCCGGCAACGTGGAGCTCCACGGCCCGGAGTTCGGCGCCGACCCCGAAAGCCACTACGCCCACCTCCGCTCGTTCGGACCGAGCGCTCCCGTAGACATCGCAGACGGTGTCGAGGTCGAGTTGGTCACCAGCTACGACGCCGCGCTCTCGATCCTGCACGACCCCGCCACCTTCGTCCGCGACTCCCGCCGCTGGAACGCGCTGAACGAGGGCCGCGTCCCCCAGGACAGCCCCGCCCTGCCGATGATGGGCTACCGCCCCAACGCCCTCTTCAGCGACGGCGCCGCACACGCCCGTCTGCGCCAGGCGGTGACCGACAGCCTCGCGGCCGTCGACGAGCTCCAACTCGTGCGCCAGACCAAGCAGTCGGCCGAGTACCTGATCAGCCAGTTCAGCTCGGACCGCCACGGCCGTGCCGAGCTGATGGCCGAGTACGCGCACCAACTGCCCCTCCTGGTCTTCAGCGACCTCTTCGGCTGCCCGCCGGAGATCGGCGACCGCGTCATCGTCGGCATCAGCGGCATCTTCGACGGCACCCCCGAGGCCGACCAGATCCTCGCCGAGGCCCTCTCGGAGCTCATCGCGCTCAAGCACAGGCGCCCGGGCAACGACGTCACGACGCGGCTGATGCAGCACTCCGCCCAACTCACCGACGAGGAAGTGCTGCACCAGCTCGTCACCCTGCTCTCCGGCGGCACGACGCCGCTCGCCGCCGCCATCGGCACGAGCAGCGCGCTGATCCTCGACGAGAGCTGGCAGCAGGGCCTGCCGGTCGAGACGGCCGTCTCGCAGGCGCTGTGGAACTACGCGCCCATCGCCAACTACGCGGCGCACTACCCGACTAGGGACGTGGAGCTGGGGGAGAGGCGGATCAGGGCCAACGACCCGGTCGTCATCTCCTTCGCCGCGGCCAACACCGACCCGCGGCTCGCCCAGCACCGTGAACAGCTCAGCTCCAAGGCGCACATCGCCTTCGGCGCCGGGCCGCACGCCTGTCCTGCGAAGGACCCGGCCTTCCTCGTCGCGGTCACCGCGGTGGAGTGCCTGCTCAACCGGCTGCCCGACGTCGAGGTGTGCGCCCCGTTCGAGACGCTGGAGTGGGCGCCGGTGCCGTGGAGCCGGGTGCTGCTGGAGCTGCCCGTCAGCTTCACGCCTTCGCTTCCGCAGCCGGGGCCCGCGGCTGCCGAGCAGCAGCCGTCGGCGCCGGTACCGCAGCAAGTCCACGTCCCCGCGCAGCGGCAGGAAAGCGGAAAGGCTGAGCGAAAGGGGGGTCTCTTCAGCCGATTCCTGGCATGGACCAGAGGCGAGTGACATACCGAACACGATTATTTCGATCGCATGTGCCAGATACGGGTGGGGTACGCATGGCGGCTGATGACAGGAAGGGGCTCCTCCGCCATGAGTCTGACGACGCTTCAGTCCCCCGACAGACGCACCACCGTCTCCCTCTTCTCCCGTCTACGGACGGCGAAGGGACAGGCCGACCCCTTTCCGCTCTACGAGGAGCTGCGCTCCGGGGGGCAGGTCACACCCGCCCCGTGGGGAGGCAACCTCGTGACCGGGTTCGACCTCTGCGACCAAGTGTTGCGCAATCGGGAGTGGGTGGAGCCGGACAGGCAGTGGCGCGCCCGGCAGGGCGAGAGCACTCGCTGGGGAGCCCCTTCCGTGCGCGAGATGGCGCACACTCTGCCGGCGCTCAACCCGCCCGAGCACACGCGTGCCCGCCGGGCGGCCGGCTCGTTCGACCGTGGGTCGATCCAGGAGATGACCAAGAACGTCACCACGACGACGAGCCGGCTGCTCGACACCCTCGCCGACCAACTCCGCGACGGCGAGGCCGACTTCAACACCCTGGTGAGCGAGGAGCTGCCGGTCGCCGTCATCGGCGGCTGGCTCGGACTGCCCAGCGCCGACTGGCCCCGCCTCCGCGAACTCACCCACGACCAGGTGTTCGCACAGGAGTTGCTTCCCTCGGCGAGCCAACTGGCCCTCTCCGACGCGGCGACGGCCGAGCTGCGCACCTACTTCACAGAACTGGTCAGCGAGCGCCGCGCACGCCCGGGCGACGACCCCGTCTCGCGCTGGATCGCCGCCTGGGACGCGATGGAACCCGACCGCGAGAAGGCCGACGCCGGCGTCTACTACCTCGCGTTCTTCGTCCTGCTGGCGGCCCTGGAGACCACGGCCTCCCTGCTGTCGATGACGACGCTGCAACTCCTCGACCGCCCGCGGTGGTGGGAGGCGCTCGCGACCGACCCGGACCTGGTGCCCGCCTTCGTCGAGGAGTCGCTCAGGTACGACCCCCCGACCCACGTGATCACCCGCGTCGCCACCCGCGACGGCGAGTTGGGCGGCGCCGACTACCGCACGGGCGAGATGGTCCACCTCATGGTGGGCGCGGCGGGCCGCGACCCCGAACGCCACCGCCGGGCCGAGGAGTTCGACCCCCACCGCAAACCCGCGCACCTCGCCTTCAGCGGCGGCATCCACTACTGCCTCGGGGCGCCCGTCGCGCGGATGGAGGCTCAGATCCTCCTCCGGGAGCTGGTCCGGCGCCTGCCCCGCCTCACTCTTGCACGCCGCCCCCGGTGGGCGCCGCGCGTCGCCTTCCGCCGCCTACTCAACCTGGACGTCGTCACCGCATGACCGAGATCCCGACCTTCCCCGCCTCCCTCGACGAGGCCGTCGTGGCACAACAGAACGGCGCCGCGCTCCACGTCCGCCTCTCTCCGACGCGGCAGGGAGACGTGCTCGGCACGGCCGCCCTCGACGGACTTCTCGCCGTCCTCGACGGGCTCCAGGAACGCCCCGAGGTACGGGTGTTGGTCCTCTCCAGCGCGGGGGACGACTTCTGCCTGGGAGCGGACCGCACCGAGTACGAGTCGGCCCTCGCGGCCGACGCGACGGGGGCCGCGATGCGCCGCATCGTCGACAAGGCGCACCGCGTGTGCCAGGCCCTGGAGACGACGCACGTCGTCAGCGTCGCCCGCCTCCACGGCAGGGTGGTCGGCGCGGGCCTCGCCCTCGCCGCCTTCTGCGACCTGCGCGTCGGCGCCGAGGACTGCCGGTTCCGGATGCCGGAGGTCGGCCTCGGCCTGCCACCGGCGTGGGGCGGCGCGATGGGCCGCCTCATCTCCGAGGCCGGCGCCGCCCGCATCCGCGAAGCCATGCTCACCTGCGAGCCGTTCGACGCCCCCACGGCACACCGCCTCGGCCTCCTCCACAAGCTGGCCCCCCTCGACGAGCTCGACGAAGCCGTCGCACGCCTGACCCGCCCGCTCCTGCGCCGCTCTCCCGAGACCCTCGCCCTGACCAGGCGCATGCTCGCCGGTTACTCCCGAGCCGACCGCTCGGCCGACCTCTCCCTGCTGGACGCGCACTTGCTGACGGGGCAGTTGAACCGGGCCGAGTGAGGGCGACACGTGGGCACGGGTGCGGAGCTGCTGCCGGTGTTGCCGAACTCTGCGACCGACACGTCGAGTTGAGGCCCCTCTGCCCTCCCTCCGCGCCTGACGGTGGAAAACCGCTCGCGGTGACTCTCGCCCGTGGCTTCACGAGCCCTCGCGGGAGGGCGAGTCGAGGAGGACGTCGGCGGCGTCGCGTGCTTCGTCGACGGCGTCGGGCATGTCTGCCAACGACCGCAGGACAGTGGCACCTTCGAGAAGTGCTGCCAATTGCGTGGCGAGAGACTGCTGTTGATCGCGTCCGGCCGCCCGCACGAGATGCTCGAACTTGGTCCGCAACCAGACTTTCTCTCCGCGTATGACGTTGTGGGCAGGATGGTCAGGCGCGTTGAGGAGTGCGCCATGAGCGTGGACGAACGCACATCCTTTCGGGCTGTGCGCGTCCATCCACGAACCCAGCGCGTCGAACACCGCCAGGACCTGCGTCTCCGCGTCCTTTCCCTGGATCTCGCGCTCGATCCAGTCGCGGAAGTGCCGATCGCGCTCACCGAGGTACGCCGCGACCAGGGTCGCCTTCGAGCCGAACTGGTCGTACAACGTCTTCTTCGTCACGCCTGCCTCGGCGGCGAGGGTGTCCACGCCCACTGCGCTGATGCCTCGGTCGTAGAAGATCCGCCCTGCAGTATCGAGGATCGCCCGGGCGGCAGGGGTGAGCTGCGAGACTTGCGGAGCGGTATTCATACAGGTCAGTGTAGGCAGGCAAGCGGGTTGACCCGAAGGGAAAGGAGGACTGGCGTGCAGCCGACCCGCGACACCATGCCCCGGGTGATCCCTGCCGGGCCGAGGGGCATGCTCTTCACGTCGCGGCCACGTGCGGGTGAGAGCCGGTCTCCGCGCCGGTGTTCCGGCCCACGCACGTCCGCACCGCGCTCACCCGGCCGACCATGAGAAACCACGGGCGGCATCCGCATTGACCGGAGTCGCGTCGGTCGGCTGCCGGCGTGGGCTGTTCGCCCCGGCAGCAGTCCGTTCGGGGCGTTGACCGGCCCATGCGCTCCCGGGGG
The DNA here is from genome assembly GCF_000262345.1 of Streptomyces xiaopingdaonensis. Lineage (GTDB taxonomy): Bacteria > Actinomycetota > Actinomycetes > Streptomycetales > Streptomycetaceae > Streptomyces > Streptomyces xiaopingdaonensis. The sequence continues at coordinate 7,904 of NZ_AJTQ01000224.1, forward strand.
AGCGCCGACCGAATGGAATCCCGCCGACCGGGTCGCCCCTGACGACTGCGCCGACGCTCAACTCTGCCGAATTTTTCCGGAAGTTGAGGAGGGAAGGGCCGCGCAGGTCACCTGTCACCGGTCCCGGAACGAGGCGGCGTGCGAGCGCCCGATTCGCACATTGCCGATATGGAAGATGGAGCAAGCACCCTGTGTGGAGAGCACTGGGGCGCGTGGTGACAGAGTGCGCCCGCGCAATCGACACGGCTCATGCGATCAGGCATGGAGCCCCGGTCCGGCCCCACAAGGCTTGACCACCCGAAGGAAGAGTCACGGCGAGCGCAGCAGCGCGTCCGTGAGGTTTGCAGACCGAGGACGCTGCACCGCGACAGCGACGAGGTGTTCCCGCCGCCTTGCCGAGGCGGCGCGAGGTGCGCGTCCGCCCGCTCGGTCCGGAAGACGAAGGAGAGTTGTGAGTACAGTCCAACCGGCACCGTCGAGCGCCGAAGAAGGTGCGCAGTCGGCCAAGGGCGGACCACGTGTGAAGCGACCGGTGTTCATACCGGCCGTTCTGATCATTCTTGTAGCCCTCGGTGCAGCGACCTGGATAGGTGCCGTCTACGGCGAAGAGGCGACGACCACGTTCACGAACGTGCGTGACTGGATCGGCACGACGGTCGGCTGGTGGTACATCCTCGTCGTCACAGGTTGCCTGGTCTTCGCCTTCTGGGCGGCGTTCTCCAGGATCGGCAAGGTTCGTCTCGGCCGTGACGACGAACGTCCCGAATTCTCCCGCATGTCGTGGTTCGCCATGCTGTTTTCGGCAGGCATGGGAATCGGGCTCGTTTTCAACGGCGTCGCCGAACCCCTCAGCCATCTGGTGGCACCACCGGAAGTGATCGGCAATGAGGCGGGCAGCCAAGCGGCAGCCAATGCCGCGGTCGGTGAGGCGCTGTTCCACTGGGGGCTGCACGCCTGGGGAATCTACGCCATCGTCGGACTCGGCCTCGCCTATATGACGTTCCGGTATGGGCGACCTCTGTCAGTGCGCTGGCTGCTCGAGCCGATCATGGGCCGCAGGCTTATCGAGTCCTGGGTCGGACACGTCATCGACACCTTCGCCATCGTCGGAACCGTCTTCGGCGTTGCCACCTCGCTGGGCATGGGGGTGCTGCAGATCCAGGCGGGCCTCGGCCACCTGGGCTGGATCGAACCGTCGAACATCCTCGTGCTCGTGCTGGTTGTCGGAATCACCGCTATGGGCACGCTCTCCGTCGTCAGCGGTGTCGACAAGGGCATCCGCTGGTTGTCGAACACCAACATGGGGATGGCGGGACTGCTCGGCCTGGCGGTGCTGATCATCGGTCCGACCGTGTTCCTGCTGCGTTCCATGGTCCAGAACATCGGCGAATACGCCCAGAGCATCCCGCAGTTGGCCTTCGTCACCGGTGCCGGTGCAGAGGACGGGTGGACACTGGCCTGGACGTTGTTCAACCAGGCCTGGTTCCTGTCGTGGGCGCCCTTCGTGGGTATGTTCATCGCTCGGATTTCCCGGGGTCGGACCATCCGTGAGTTCATTCTCGGAGTGCTGCTGGCCCCGACCGCGGTATCGCTGGTGTGGCTGACGATCTTCGGCAACAGCGGCCTTTTCTACCAGCTCAAGCAAGGCAATCTCGTCGGAGACGACGGTGTGGTCAACACCGACACCACTCTGTTCCAGATGTTCACGGAACTGCCGGTCGGTTCCGGCATCGTCACGGTGCTGTGCGTGATCGCGATCGTCGTCATCATGCTGTTCTTCATCACCTCGGCCGACTCCTGTGCGCTGGTCGTCGATGTCCTCAGCCACGGCGGCCGCAGCGAGACCCCGCGCCGCACACGCGTGTTCTGGGCCGTCCTCGTCGGTGTGTCCGGTGGTGTACTCCTGCTCGCCGGGGGCGAATCCGCCTTGACGGTGCTCCAGGTCAGTTCGCTGGCCGGCGCGGCACCCTTGTCGATCGTCTACGCCCTGGCCATGGTCGCCCTGTGGAAGGTCTTCCGTTACGAGGTCGCGGTGATGCCGCGGTACGTGAAGATCACGACGCAGAAGACGGGCGACCAGGCGTCCCGGGGCGGCGGGTCCGCGATCGGGAGCGGAGGAGCGTCGAGTCTGCGGGAGCTGGTCCGGTCCCACGAGGCGGACGCGGACAGGACCGATCGGCGGCTCGGTGCGGCGGTGTCCTTGGCGGGCCTTGCTCCGGGCGCCGGCACGGAGAGTCCGTCGACTTCGAGTACTGCTGAAACCTCGGTCCTCGCCGTCCACGATCTCGACCCGGAAACCGTGGTCGTCGATCCCGAAGCCGGCGCCATCACCGTTGACGGCGATGCCGAAGTCCGGGACCCGATCGGGGGCGAGGTCTTCGACACCCCCGAATTCAATTCCTCGGCCGCCGGAGCCGCTCACGAGCACGACACAGGGGACCAGTAGCAGTGACCGGTGCGGTGCCACCCCGGAGGACAACGGGGTGGCACCGTTCGGCAAGTGATCCCCGGGTCGCACGGCAATGATCAGCCTGGGCCCTCCACCGCCCGCCATGGTCCCCGAGGGCCGGATCGGCGTCCGCGGTCTCCGGCGGGACGGGCCCCGCGCAAAAAACGCAAACTCCGTGTTCAGCGTCTCCCGGCACTTCCTAGCCTGCTGCTTCCGCCAACGGGCGAGGAGGCCGAGGAGAGGGATGCGTACACACTGCATGACGGGGACGAACGCCGTTCGTCGACAGGACGCGTCGAAGGGCACCGTCGTGAGCCCGCACGAGCGCAGTACGCGTGCGGGGCTGGAGATGCTGGAGCGTGGCGGGAACGCGGTCGACGCCGCGGTGGCGACCGCATTGGTCGCAGGGGTCGTCGAGCCGACCGAGACGACGCTGGCAGGCTGCGGTTTCCTGCTCTTCAACGATCCGGAGACCGGGACCTGGTCGGCGGATTTCGGTCCGCGGGCTCCGTCGGCTGCGTCCCGCGCCATGTATGAGGTGGACCACGGAGCCTCGGGTTCGAGCGTCCTCGGCCTGGCGCCGGTGGTCGACGCGGCCAACGTCGACGGGCCCCGAGCCTCGGGCGTACCGAGAACCCTGCTGGGTCTGCTCAGCGCGCAGGAAGCCTGGGGCGAGCTGCCCCGGGAGCACGTGTGCGGGCCCGCGATCGGGGCTGCGTACGACGGTTTCGAGGCGGACATGTGGTTCGTGGCCAACGCCCTGTCCGACCTCACGCGGCTTCGCCGGGACGCGCAGGCTCGCCGTACCTATCTCGACGAGGACGGTCTGCCGCTCGGGCACGCCTCCTCGTCCTTCTACGGTCCTTCTTTCGGTGCCAGGCCGCGTGTGCGCCAGCCGCTTCTGGGCGCCGCCCTGGAGGAGGCGGCGCACGGCCCGCTGGAGTCGTTGACCGAGGGGGCGCTGGCTCGGCGCCTGGTGGAGAGCTCCCGTGCGGCCGGCGGCCTGCTGACGTCGGAGGACCTGCGTGCGGCCGCGCCCTCCATCGGCCGTGCCTTCGGACGCCGTTACCGGGACGTGGAGGTGTTCGTGCCGCCGTCGCCGGGCGGAGGGATCACCGAACTGCAGATCCTGCAGATGTGGGAGGCGCTCAACCCGCGCCCATCGACCTCCCACGAGAACGGCGCACAAGCCCGGAAGCTCGCACTCGCCCTGCGGCACGCTTTCGCCGACCGCTACCACTGGCTCGGGGACCCGGACGTGGTGCCCGTTCCCCTCCGTGGCCTGCTGAGTCCGGACTACACAGCCGCGCTGGCTCGGCTCGTCGAGACCGGTCAGGACGTCGCCGGCTGGCGCGAGGGCGAGCCCTGGACCACCTATGCCGCACGGGCCGCTCATGATCCGTGGCGGCACGAACCGGGGTCTCCGGCTCGTCCGGAGTGGACGCCGCAGAGCGCGACCGAGCCGACCAGCGGCACGACGCACATATCGGCGGCAGACGCACAGGGCCGCATCGTCTCGGTGACCCACACCGCCGCCCACCACTTCGGCAGCGGCATCGTCTGCCCGCGTACCGGGCTCCTCTTCGACTCGGCCATGGCGTGGTTCAACGCCCTCCCGGGCGCCGCGAACAGCATCGCACCGGGCGCCCGGCCGCTGGCCAACATGGGCCCGGCGCTCGTCACACGGCGGGGGGAGTCCGTCGCCGCCGTCGGTGCCTCGGGCGGCCGGCGGATCATCAGCGCCGTCGCCCAGGTGATCATCAACCTCGTGGACGGCGGGCACTC
>NZ_AJTQ01000225.1 GCF_000262345.1 Streptomyces xiaopingdaonensis
GACGCGGTCGCGTTGCCCCGCCTCGACGGCAGCGGCCCGCGCCTCCTCCTCCACGACGACCGGGAAGGCGACCTCGAAGCCCTCCAGGACCTCGGCGCCACCCTCGTCGCCACCTCCGGCGAACCCCACCAGATGGACTTCGCGCGCCCGGCCGTCGCCGCCTTCGACGGCGACGGCCGGACCTCGTCCGCGCTCCACGCGACCGACTACGGCGCATAGAGAGGCCCGATCCCATGTCTGCTCAACCGCAAGCGCCCCGCGTATCGGCCTCCAAGACGTTCTTGGTCTCCGGCCTGGGGACCGCGTTGGAGTACTACGACTTCCTCATCTACGGACTCGCGGCAGGGCTGGTCTTCAACACGGTCTTCTTCCCCTCGGCCGATCCCGTCGTGGGCACCCTGTACGCCTTCGGCGCCTTCGGGACCGGCTTCCTCGCCCGTCCGCTCGGCGGCATCGTCATCGGGCACTTCGGCGACAGGATCGGCCGCAAGAAGATGCTGACCCTCACCCTCGTCCTGATGGGCGTCAGCTCGTTCCTCGTCGGCCTGCTGCCGGGGTATGCGACGATCGGCGCCTGGTCGCCCCTCCTGCTGGTGCTGCTGCGGCTGATCCAGGGCTTCGCAGCCGGCGGAGAATGGGGCGGTGCCGCTCTCTTCGGCATCGAGAGAGCACCGCTCGGCAGGCGCGGGTTGTGGGGCAGCTTCACCAGCATGGGGATCGGGCTCGGCACGCTCCTCGGCGTCGGGGTGTTCACCCTGGTCAGCCTCGCCGCCGACGACCGACTGACGCCGTTCGCCTGGCGGATACCCTTCCTCCTGGGCGGCGCACTGGTACTCGTCGGGCTCTACGCGAGGCTGTCGATGCCCGAGGAGGCGCCCCCGGAGCATGCCGACGGGGAGGCCGACGGCGGCGAGGTACCGCTGAAGGCCGCCGTCCGACGCGCACCGCGTACCGTCCTGTGCGGCCTCGGTATCAGCTACGGGTACAACACGATCGCCTACATCGGCTTCACCTACTTCCTCTCCTACCTGACCGGGATCGGATACAGCTCGACCGAGGCTCTCGCGGGACAACTCGCCTACAGCGTCCTGCTGATCCCCGCCGCCCCGCTGTTCGCGCACTTCTCCGACCGCTGGGGCCGCCGCCCTGTCATGGTGCTGGGAGGGGTGGTGACCGCCGTGTTCCTGTTCTGCTACTTTCCGCTCGTCGATTCCGGGCACATCGCGGTCGCCGTGGCCGCCTTCGCCGCGGTCGGTCTCGTGACCGGTATGACGCAGGGACCGGTTCCGACCTTCCTCGGCGAGCAGTTCCCCGCTCGCGTCCGCTACAGCGCAATGTCGGCGTCCTACCAGGTCGGCGCGGCGCTCGGGGGCGGCACGGCGTCGTTCGTCGCGACGGGCCTGATGATCCTGTCGGACCAGAACCCCATGGCGGTCGCCGGCTACGGCGCGTTCGCGATGCTCGTCCTCGTGGCATGCTCGCTCGGGCTGCGGGAGACCGCGCACCTGTCCGTCGAGGAGATCAACGGTGAGCCGAGCAGAGAAGTCGAACAGCGCGGGCAGCCGGAGCCGCGCCCCGCTCCCTGAGTCCGGGCTTCCCGACCGCGCTCCGTCCCGGCGGGTGCACCTCAGCGACGTCGCTCGCAGGGCAGGCGTGTCCCTCACGACCGCCTCCCACAGCTTCAGCGGGCGGCGTCCCGTATCCGCCGGCTCCAAGCGGCGGGTGTGGGCCGCGGCCCTCGAACTCGGCTTCACCGCGCCGTCGGCCCGCAGAGCGGTCGCGGTCCTGGTCCGCCCGCCGGAGGCGATGAGCGCGTGGGCGTCCGGTACTACCTCGTTCGCCGATATGACGGGAGCCATCTGCACGGCGGCGCTCAGCCGCGGATACTCCGTGATGACGGCGCACGATCTCGACGAGGTCCGCGGCGCGGTTCCCCGGCTCGACGGGTGCATCCTGCTCTGGCCGAACAGCCACGACGCCTCCCTCAAGCAGGTACTCGCGAGCGATACGCCAGTGGTCTCCTACGACCCGGACCCCGACGCCGCCGAATTCCGGTACTGGGTGGGCGCGGACTACCGCGAGTCCATCCGAGAACTCATCGGGCACCTCACGCGCGGCGGACGCAGGCGCATCGCCGCCGTCCTCGGCCAGACCGACAACGCCTACCGCCGCGCGATCATCGCCGCTTACAGGGCGGCCGTCGCGCAGTCGGGCCAAGGACCGCTGCTACGTGTGGTCGACACCGACACCGGACAGCAGGGCGCCCAGCACCACGTCACAAGTCTGCTGCGCTCCCCCCGGCCTCCGGACGCGCTCATCACCTCCTCGAGCGTGTTCGCGCGCGGTGCGCTGGACGCCGCTGCCCGCGCCGGGCTGAGCGTGCCCGGCGAGCTCGCGATCGCCACCGCCACCGACGGGCCGCTCGCAGAATTCGCCCCCACCCCCGTCACCGGACTGCGCATCGACACCCACACCTCGGCAGCGCGCCTGATGGACCTCCTCGAAGCGCGGCTCAGGCGCGCTCCCGAGCCCGAGGAGACGGCCCGGATTCCGCTCATCCTCGTGCGCCGGCATTCCACCGACAACCACCGGGAGCCCTACGCCGAGCAGCCCCCGTCGCAAGGCGTTTGAGCCGCTCCTCGGAGCGTCAGTCCCCGGGCTCCGCGAGCGGGTCGCCCGTCAGGTAGCGGGTGAGCATGGTGACGAGCTCGTTCTCGAACCGCGCGGTGTCGACCCCGGGGGACCCTGCCATCACCTTGTGCACCATCATCTCCACCGCCGAGACGACGAGGCGGGCGGCGATGCCGACGTCCGCGACCCGCACCTGCGGATGGTCCCTGAACAGCCTGCGGGCGTGGGCGATCCGCCGCCGCTCGCCCTGCGTGACGCGCTCCAGCAACTCACGGGACCGCGGCCCCTGTTCCGCCATCACCCGGAGCAACGCCGGGTCGTCGCGGTGGTTCTCGATCGTGCCGTGCACGTATCTGCGCATGATGCCCTCGACCGACTCCGACAGCGGTTCGCCCTGCTCCAGCGGGAATTCGGCCATGCCGGCGTCGAGGTGCCGGGTCAGCAGCTCGACCAGGATCGCGTCCTTGTTCGGGTAGTACTGGTACAGCGACCCGATCGACACCCGCGCCTGCTCGGCGATGCGGTTGGTGGTCCCTGCCGCGTACCCGTACTCGGCGAAAACGTGAGCAGCCGCGTCGAGGATGCGCTGCCGGGTGAACTCGGCCCTCACCTGGCGGGGGCGTTTACGTGGCTGAAGTCCGCGGCGGTCGGACGTCATGGCACCTCCTGTGCGGAGCCGTGAAAGCGAGTAGCGCGCTACCTGAATAATTGCTCACAATGATGCCATGAACTGCGGTGATGCGGGGCGGAGTTGCTCCGCAGCCGCCCTCGCGCGCGCTTGAGGAGGGTGCCGTGACGCACACCCGCACACGTCCACGACGGGTCTCCCTCGACGAGGTCCTGGCGCGGCTCGGAGAGCCGGAGCCGATGGTGAAAGCGAAGGTGCAGGACCGCATCGACGACCACTCCCGCCGTTTCCTCGCCCACTCGCCGTTCTGCACGATGGCCACGGCGGACGCCGCCGGACGCGCCGACTGCTCGCCCCGCGGCGACTACCCGGGGTTCGTGAAGGTCCTCGACGACCACACCGTCGCCCTTCCCGACCGCCCCGGGAACAAGATCGCCGACTCCTTCCGCAACCTCGCGGAGAACGACGGCGTCGGGCTGTGCTGCCTCGTCCCCGGTATGCGCGAGGTCCTGCGCATCAACGGCAGCGGCTACGTCACCGACGAACCCGAGGTGCTGGCCCGGATGCGCACCGAGGCCAAGGAACCGGAACTGGCGATCGTCGTCGAGGTGGCCGAGGCGTACTTCCACTGCGGGCGCGCGCTGATCCGCTCCCGCCTGTGGGACCCCGCCAGCCAGGCGCTCGCCGAGGAGATCCCGCCCATCGGCGAGATCGCGGCCGGGCAGTTCGGCGCCGGAGGAGATCCCGAACTGCTGGACCAGCTCCTGAAGGACGGCTACCGCAAGCTCTACTGACCAGGCCGCACCGGCCGGAAGGACCACCGATGCAACAGACCGTCATCGAGGGTATCGACGGCGTCGCCGACGACGTCGTCGCCCTCACCCTGCGCGCCACGGGCGGGGAGCTGGCGCCCTGGGCCCCCGGTGCCCACGTCGACCTCGCCCTGCCCAACTGGCTGACGCGGCAGTACTCGTTGTGCGGGGACCCGGCCGACCGGGACGCCTACCGCGTCGCCGTCCGGTACGACCCGCTCAGCCGCGGCGGCTCCGAGTACGTCCACCGGTTCCTGCGCCGGGGCCGCACCCTCGACGTCTCCCTGCCGCGCAACCACTTCCCGCTCGCCGACGCACCGCACTACCTCTTCCTCGCCGGCGGCATCGGGATCACGCCCCTGCTGCCGATGCTGCGCGCCGCGACGGCCGCCGGGCGCCCCGCGACCCTGCTGTACGTGGGGCCGTCCCTCGACTCCATGCCCTTCGTCGACGAACTGCGCCGCTCCTGCGGGGAGCGGGTGCGGATCGTGGAGACCAGGAGGCAGGGCAGGCCGGACCTGGACGCCCTTGCCGCGACGCTGGACGAGGACACCCTGGTCTACTGCTGCGGCCCCGCGGCGATGCTGGAGGCGGCCGAAGCCGCCTTTCCCGCCGAGCGGTTGCGCGCCGAGCGGTTCCAGCCGGCGGAGCGGAGCTTCGGGCCCGCCACACCGTTCGAGGCGGTCTGCGCCGGATCCGGGGACACCGTCGCCGTGCCGGCCGACGAGTCTCTGCTCGACGCCCTCGCCCACGCCGGGCACTCTCTCCCGTCCGGCTGCCGCGAAGGCGTCTGCGGAAGTTGCGAAGTGGCCGTCCTGGACGGTGCACCCGAGCACCGGGACGACATCGGCGCTCCGGAGGGACGGATGTACGCCTGCGTCTCCCGCGCCCTGTCCGCCCGGCTCGTCCTGGACCTCTGAAAGGACCCCGACAGTGCTGCCCAAACTGCGGTCACCCGAGTCCCGGCGCATGATTACGCTCGAGGTGCGCGGGACCAGCAAGACGTCCCCCAACTTCCTCACCGTCACCCTCGGCGGTCCGGAGCTGGAGCACCTGCTGCCGACCGGCTTCGACCAGATCGTGCGGCTGTTCTTCCCCCGCGCGGGACAGTCCTGCCTCACGATGCCCACCCTCTCCAACGAGGCGTGGATGGCGCAGGTGCTGCTCCTGCCGAAGTCGCGCAGGCCATGGGTGCGCAACTACACGGTCCGCCGCTTCCGCCCCCAACAGGCGGAGGTGGACATCGAGTTCGCCCTGCACGGCGACGCTCCCGCCTGCGCCTGGGCGCTGGGTGCCCGTCCCGGCGACCCGGCGGGCATCTTCGACATGGGCCTGACCTACCTCCCGCCGCCCGGCGCCGCGGCGCAGTTGCTCGTCGCCGACGAGAGCGCGGTGCCCGCCGTTCTCGCCGTCCTCGAATCCGCGCCCGCCTCCCTCGTCGCGGAGGTCTTTCTGGAGGTGCCCGAGACGGCCGACATACGCAAGGACGTCGCCGCCCCCGAGGGCGTCCGGGTGCACTGGCTGCCCCGCGACGGTTCGGCCGACCTGCCCGGCCGGCTCGCACTCGACGCGGTCAGGGGCGCCGTCCTGCCCGAGGGCCGCCTCTACGCCTGGGCGGCAGGGGAGTCGGGACTGGCCACAGACGTACGACGGCATCTGGTCCGGGACCGCGGGGTGCCGAAGTCGGACGTAGCCTTCCACGGTTACTGGCGGCACGGCCGATCCAGTCCCGGATGAGCCCCCACCCGCCCCGCGAGCGGCAGGTTCCGTCCTCCGCCGCCGGGTGCCGCCGGGCAACAGGCCGGGAGGAGCGCCCTCCGGCCCTGCCGCGTCCTCAACTCCCGAGCGAGCAGGTGCGAGGACGAGTCGGCACCGGGGCTGTCGTCCGCCGTGGGCGGCGCGTCCTGGTGCGGCCAGAGGAGGACCAGCGCGCCGTGGTGTCCGGCACCGGTGCACCCGGGGTGGTTAGGCGGCGAGGTGCGGGAGTCCCGCCGTGCTGAGCCGGTCGCGGGCGTGCGGCGCGGTCTGGGCGGTGAAGAAGAGGTGGGGGTGGGAGAGGTCGATGCCGAGGCGGCGTCCGCGCCCGCACAGGGGGCTTCCCAACTCCTCGCGGCCCACGACGAGGCACGCCGCACCCTGCACGCGAGTACCGCCGAGCCGACCGGACAGTCGGCGTGTGCTCGGTTCCTCCCCCAGGGCGCGGGCTGAGTCGTCGAAGCCGTTCGTAGCAGCACAGTGCTGCGGCGAGGCGGGCCCGGACACCGGCTCGCGACCGGAGCAAGCGGTGCCGTGTCGGCTTCGGGGCACCGGAGCACGGTGGTGGCGCCCGCCAGGCACATCCGGAGACGGACACCTGGATGACGGCCGCCGACACCGCCTCGTCGACATGCGCCACCCCACGCACCTTGTGGCCGCGCCCGAGCAGCCGGCCGCAGCGGCCGTGCCCACTCCCGCGACCCCTCCGGCGGGGCCTCTCCCCACGCACTGCTCTCCCATGGCCGGCCCGCCGACCGACTCACCATGCAGGACACGCTCCGAAGGCGGAGGGGCGCCGGTGCGACGATCCACCGGCGCCCCTCCACCTTTCGCGGCAGGTCGGGTCACACCTGCGCGGTGTTCAGTTCCCGTCGTCCGGAGACCTGGATGGCCAGAATCATGAGCTGCGCGCGATTGCTGACTCCCGCCTTTCCCCGGATTCTGCGCAGATACGTGTCCACGGTGTGCGGACTGAGATGCATTCTCCGCGCGATGGAGGAATAGGTGTGGCCTTCTGCGAGATGGCCCAGCACTTCGAGCTCGCGCTCGCTGAGAATTTCCAGGGTTTCGGCGGCGAATGGGCTCACGAAGGTGCCTTTCATGGACGAGCGAGGGCTCCGCGACGGCATGCCCGTCGCTCCGGTGGGGGCGGAAGCGGGTCGGCACCCGGTGTTTGGTGGCCGGGCTCTGACGGTGGCTCGATCGCGCGGGTGCCGGTGGTCCAGGTGCGGACCAATGCGAGGGTTATGGTGCATCATGTTTTCGGGGGGCGACACGGTGTTGGGGGTGCGAGCCGGGGAGGCCGGGCTCCCCGGGCGGCGAGCGGAGCCCGGGGACAGGCCCACCGGTCTGTTCCGGGCGCGCTCGTACGCTGGCTTTCGCGTCCTCGTGCTGCCTTGTCGGGGAGGGGACGGTATGTGCGGTGCAGGGGATCAGCCGCCCCAGCCGCTGTCGTCGCCGCCGGAGTTCTCGGCGCCGATGTCGGCCACCGAGGCTTCGATCAGGCGCCGCCCGCCCCAGCCGCTGTCGGCGGTGCCGTGGTGGGCCGTGGAGTGCGCGACCCTCGTCTCCGAATGCACCGGTGCCGCCGAGGCGACTCCACTCACTCCGGTGAACGTACCGAATGCTGCGGCGGCGATAGTTACGGCGGCTGAACGGAAGAATGTCATGTATCTGCTCCCTGTTGTTCGGGCTCTGGGGCGGCGATCCGGAATTACGAGGTGCTCGTTCTCGGTGACTCAAGAATCCCGTGCGGCAATGTCGTTGGCCATCGATCAAGGTGCTCACCAAGCTGCCCTGCAGCAAGACGAACAGGGGACGAAATGCCTGTAGCGGGTGAAAACTGGGCGATTGACCCGCCCGCGCGGCCCAGCGGTAGGGAAGTCGCCCTCTACCGCTGGGTGGCCAGGAACGAAAGGATGGATCCGTCGCGCGCGGCGGAGGAGTTGGACCTCACCCGCGAAGAGGTGGAGTCGGCCCTGGTGTCCCTGACGGAACTGGGTCTGCTCAAGGCCGACTTGCACGACCCCGCACGGTTGCGACCGGTCGACCCGGACCTGGTTGCCAGCGTGGTGACCAACTCGATGGAAGCCGCGATCCGTACCCAGCAGGACGAACTGCACCGCATCCGGGACCAGTTCGGCCAGCTCCGCGGCCACTACATGGACAGCCTCAGCCGGGTGGCCGTCGGCTTCGAAGTGATCCCCCGGCTGGAAGAGGTGCGGGCGGCCCTCAACCACGTCTCCGCGCAGTGCACCACCGAGATACTCACCACCCAGCCCGGCGGGAACCGGGTGCCCGAGGTCCTCGAGGAGGCCCTGGCCAGGGACACCGAGATGCTCTCCCGCGGAGTGCGGATGCGCACCCTCTACCACCACACGGCCCGCTTCAACGGCCCCAGCCAGGCGTACGTCGCCAGGGCCTCGGCTCTCGGCGCCGAGTACCGTACGGCACACGAGCTGTTCGGCCGACTGATCGTCTTCGACCGCCAGGTGGCCTTCATTCCGGAAGGCGGTGACGCCTGGGGCGCCGTGGTGATCCGGGAGCCCTCTGTCGTGCACTACCTGTGCGAGGTGTTCGAGCGGGCGTGGAGCCAGGCCGAACCGTTCTCGGACGCGGCGGCCGACGGCTTCGAACTCGTCGCCAAGGACATCGACCGGACCATCGTGCGGCTGCTGGCCGTGGGGCTGAAGGACGAGACCATAGCCCGCCGTATCGGTATGTCGTTACGGACCGCCCGCAAGCACATCGCGGACATCATGGAGACGCTCGGGGCCGAGAGCCGCTTCCAGGCAGGGGCCCTCGCGGCGCGGCAGGGCCTCCTCGACAGCGAGGGGCCCGCGCTGTAGGGAGAACGAGGCAGTACCCGACCGCCCTCGACCACCGCCGATCGTCGCCGACCACCGGCCGGCAGGGGCGGCGCGTCGGCTGCCGTTCCGGTACCGTGAACCCGGGACTGGCCCGCATCCGCTCCATGCGCGAAGGTGCCTCCACCCGCAGGCTACGGAGCGAGTCGGATGCCTCTCCCGTCCCTGCGGCCATGTGTCGGTAGATCACCAGATCTGTCCTCCCTGAACGCTCCGTGCACGACGGATGCGCGCGCACCGCGGTGCGCGGGGACGGCGGTCATGACGGGGAGCGGGAGTGTTGACGTGGACTGGGAGCCACCCTCGGAGGCGTGCGGGGCCGATCTGGAGCATTTTGTCCGGGACTTGGCCCTGTGCCTGTCGGTCCACCGAGGCAAGAGTCCGGCCCTGGTGTGGCCGGACGGCATCGATGCCGTGGTGGCCTGCGGGCGCACGGGCGGCGGGAGCGCGAGCCCGTCAGCGGAACGGGACGGCGACGAGAAGCGGGACGAGTCCTCCGAGCTGACCCGCGCGCTGGGCGCGGCGCTCGGCACCGAGGTCAGCAGCTCCTGGGTCGAGCTGCCGCTGGGCGCGGAGAGCATCGGGAACACCGCGGAGACCGACCTGGTGCTCGCACCGGTGCGCGGTAGCTGCGGCGGCCGGGTCGAGGCGTCTCCGCCCGGTCAGGTCGCAGCCGTGCTGAACCACCCCTTGGAGCTGCGACTGCTGGCGGGGCAGGCGCTCTATGTGCCGCGCGGGTTCGTGTACACGCTCAACAACGTGCACACGCCCTGCACGCTCCAGGTGTTCGCGCTGCATCCGTCCACCGGCTCCGCCGGCCCGTCCGCCCCCGGAACAGGAGGCGCAGCGGGAGGACCGTGATTTCGTGACTACCCTTCCGGCCGCTCGGCGGACGACGATCCGAGTGGAAGGAAGGGTGGAACACATGAAGTTCACTGTGCTGGGTCCGCTGACGCTGCACGACGGCGGTCCCCTGGTCATTCCCTCGGCGCCGAAGACACGGAGCCTGCTCGCACTGCTGGTACTCAATGCCGACACGCCCGTCTCCCAGGACATGTGCATGGGCGAGCTGTGGCCCGACGACATGCCTCCCAGCGCGGTTCAAAGCCTGCACACCCGGATTCTGCACCTGCGCCAGGCGCTCGCCGTCGCGCCCTCGGTCGGCTCGCTGGAGGCGGCCAAGCAGGTACTGGTGACGCACAGCCGCGGCTACATGCTGCGCCTCCACGAGGGAGCACTCGACCTGCACGACCTCCGGTTCCGGCTGCGTGCTGTGCGCCAGGCCGAACTCGCCCGGGACGACCGCAAGTTGTCCTTCGCGCTGCGGGAGGCCCTGAAGCCGTGGCGGGGTTCGGTCCTGGGCGACACGCTGGCCGGTCCCTGGCTCCAGCCGCACGTCACCAGCCTGGAGGAGCAGCGGATCACGCTGCTGGAGAAGCGGATGGCGGCCGAGCTGCGCCTGGGTCTGCACCACGAACTCCTTCCGGAACTCCGGAACTTGACGGCCCATCACGAAATGCACGAGAGCCTGCACGCGCAGTACATGCTGGCTCTCTACCGCTCCGGCCGGGCCGCTGAGGCCCTGACCGTCTACCGCGAGCTCCGCGACAAGCTGGTGGAGCAGGTGGGCATCGAGCCCTCGGAGCGCTTGCGCACGCTGCACGGCGCGATCCTCGCGCAGAGCCCCGACCTGGCGCTGCGCGGCCCCGAGGGCGTCGACGGCCTCCTGCCCATGCTCAGCGCGGGCTGAGCGCGGCGGGACCTGCCGTGGGCGTGCCGCGCGCCGACGCGAGCAGCTGGTCCTCGACATCGGCCACCAGCGGCTCCTCCGCCTCCTGGAGGTAGTGGTGCCCTCCGGGGAAGGACCTGGTCTCCGCCGGGGTACGGGTGTAGCGCTGCCACTCCCGCATGATCGCGGGAGCGGCGTCCGCGTCTTGGCGGCCGTGGTAGACGGTGATCGGGGTGTCGAGCACCTCGTCGCCCGCGACGTGCGGGTAGGTCTCCATCAGCCGGTAGTCGGCGCGCACGGCCGGCAGGAGAATCTCGCGCAGCTCCTCGTGCGCCAGCATCCGCGCATCCGTTCCGCCCTGTTCGAGGATGTCCGCCACCAGCGCGTCGTCCCCTTCCCGGTGGCAGGAGCCCTCGGGCACCCGGTGCGGGGGCACCATGCCGGAGACGAAGAGGTGGGCGAGGCGGATGCCGTGCCGGGCCCGCAGCAGCCGGGCCGCCTCGTATCCCACCGCGGCTCCCATGCTGTGCCCGAACACGGCCAGAGGCCGCCCGGCCAGCGGTGCGAGGACCGCCGCCACCTGGTCGGCCATCGTGGCCATGTCGGTGATGCAGGGCTCGTCGAACCGGTCCTGGCGCCCCGGATAGCACACCGCGACGAGGTCGACCGCGGAGGAGAGCCGCCCCTCCCAGCCGCGGAAGGACGTGGGCGCGCCGCCGGCGTGCGGCAGGCAGACGAGGGTGGCCTCGGCGCCCGGGGAGGCGGGGCCGTAGCGGCGCAGCCAGGCGTCCAGGGCCAAGGCGTCGCCGGTGTGCACGCTCATGCGGAGCTCCCTGTCGTGGTGTGCGGCTCGGCGCGGGTCGGGTCACCGGCGGGCATGAGACGCAGGAACGGGAAGATGATGAAAAACGCCGCCACGGCGAAAAGGGCGAACGCGGCCGACATCCCGGCCGCTTCGGCCAGCACGCCTGCCAGGGCCGAGCCGAGCGGCAGCGCGCCCCAGCTGAACATCCGCAGCGCGGCGGTGTAGCGCCCCAGCAGGGCGTCGGGTACGAGGCTCTGGCCGATGGTGCGGGAGTTGACCGACCACAGGACGCCGCCCATGCCGCCGAAGAACGCCGCACCCGTGTTGAGGACCAGCGACGAGGTCAGCCACGGCGTGGCTACCAGGATCAGGGTCCCGACGAGGTCCGCGAGCATGGCCCACTTGCGGCCCAGCAACCGGTTGACGGGGGTCACCGTCAGCGCGCCGATCACGCCGCCGAGCCCGAGCGCGCTCATCAATATCCCGTACTGGCCCTCGTCGGCGCCCATCGTCCGGGTCGCGGCCAGCGGGATCAGCGCCATCCAGGCGCCCCAGCAGGCGCACATCACGGTGAGCGTCAGCGCCATGATCCGCAGCACCGGGTTGCGCCACAAAAACGAGAGTCCGGTACGGATGTCGGCGTGCACGGAGGAGGGCTGGCCGGGAGTCCGGCCCTTCGGGGTGAAGGCGCCGATCAACGGGATCAGGGCGAGCGTGGCCACGACGAAGGTCGCGGCGGTGACGCCCAGTGCCGCCACCGTTCCCAGGGTGAGCAGCGCGGCGCCCACCAGGGGTCCGGCGAACTGGTTGCACACCGTCTCGGCGCCCGCCATCCAGGCGTTGGCTCGCTCCCGACCCGCCTTCGGCACGGCCGCGGGCACCAGCGAGGTGGCGGAGGTGAGCGCGACGACCTCCGCGAGCCCGAGCATCAACCCGCACCCGAACACCAGCCACACCCCGGCCTCGCCCCATGCCACGGCGGCGACGAGCACCAGCACCGAGGCGGCCCGGACCCCGTCGGCGATCCACAGCAGCCGCCGCCGGTCGAAGCGGTCGACGAGGACGCCGATGTGCAGGGAGGTAAGCAACCACGGCAAGGTGAGGGAGAGGGCGACGGCGGAGACGGCCATCGGGGAGTCGGTGGCCCGCGCGGCCATCAGCGGAAGAACCATCTTGGTCACGCCGTCGGCCAGGTTGGTGACGGCCGTGAAGACGGTCAGGATCCACGTGTTGCGGAGGCCGGTCCGCTCGGTGGGTTCCGTTGGAAGGGAAGTCGTCGTCATCGCCATTCAGTCCTCCGTACGGGTCTGCCGGCGGGCGTAGTGCACCAGCGGCTCGCCGGTCTCGTCCGTCTCGATGTGAACTGCCTCGCCGACCACGAGGGTGTGGTCCGCCAGTGGCACGTATCGGGTGACGCGGCAGGCCACTGCCGTCACAGCGCCGCTGAGCAGCGGGACCCCCAGCCGGCCGGTGTGTGCCACCCCGTCGAAGCGCTGTGCCGACGGCAGCACCGCGAACCGTTCGGCCAGTTCGCGCAGGCGCCACGGCACCACGTTCACGGCGAAGCGGCCGGCCGTGTGAATGTGCCCCAGGGTGCTGCTGGCCGAGGCCAGCGAGACCAGCATGGTGGGCGGCCGGTCGGTCAGGGAGAAGACCGCGGTGGCCGTGCAGCCCACCGGCGCGCTGCCGTCGTAGGCCGTCACGACGGTGACGCTGCTGGCGAAGCGGGTCATTGCCTCGCGGAACGCCTCGGGGGCGACCGTGCGGGTGTCACCCGGCGGCGGACCGGCGACGGCATCCTCGGTGATCGCTGTCATGATGTCCTTCCTCGCTGGGCGGCGCCCGCGCGCGTCTCGTCCGCGGACGGCGTGAGCGTTCGTTGCAGGTCCTTGCGGTCGGTCTTGCCGTTGGCGTTGAGCGGGAAGGCGTTCAGGCACGTCACGGCTTCGGGGACCATGTAGGCGGGCAGCCGCTCCCGCAGGGCGGCCAGCAGCCGGTCGGTGTCCACGTCGTCCCCGGTGCAGGCGGCCTGGAGGGCAGCGTCACCGCCGGGCCCGGTCGTCACCACCACGACCGCGTCGCGCACCCCCGGGCCGCGTCGCAACTCCGCCTCGATCTCACCGAGTTCGACCCGGAAGCCGCGCACCTTGACCTGCTGGTCGAGGCGGCCGACGTGGCGGAGCTGCCCGTCGGCCGTCCGAACCCGGTCCCCGGTGCGGTACCAGAGGTGCTCGCCGGGTTCGGCCGCCTCCCGCACGACGGTGGCCGCACCGTCCGCGAACTCCACGAACCGCTCGCGGTTGTCGTCCGGGTCGAGGTAGCCGGGGAACCGCTGGACGCCCCGCACGCACAACTCGCCCTCGGCGGCCGGGCGGCCGGCCTCGTCGACGACGAGGTGTTCCAGGCCCGGGTAGGGGGTGCCGATCGGTACCGTCTCGCCCGGGTCGGCCGCCGGTCCTGCGCCGTCCGCGGGCAGCCGGTACTGCGTGCAGCTCAGGGTGAGTTCGGTCGGCCCGTAGAGGTTCTCCAGCACGCTCGCGGGCGCGGCGGCCCGCCAGGCGGCGGCCTGCCGGTGGGTCAGCGGTTCCCCGCAGAACAGGCTCCAGCGCAGATCGGGCATGCTGCCCGGTGTGAGGCCGCGCAGCCGCCCCGCCAGCGAGACGACCGAGGGCACCGAGAACCAGTGGGTGATCCGCTCCCGCGCCACGAACCGGGCCGGGGCGAGCAGGTCGTGCGGCCCGGGGACGACGACCGTGCCGCCGGAAGCCCAGGCGCCGAAGAGGTCGAAGACCGACAGGTCGAAGGTGAGGTCGAAGGTCTGGCTCAGCCGGGACCCGACGCCGAGGCCGTAGCGCGGGATCACGTGCTCCAGATAGGCCGCCACGTTGCGGTGCCTTACAGGCACGCCCTTGGGCGTCCCGGTCGAGCCGGAGGTGAAGAGGACGTAGCAGAGGGCGTCCCGGGGCACGGGCCGCACCGGCGGTGCGGTGGCCCGTGCGAGCTGCGGGTCCGGCCCGCCGGCGTCGACGGGGACGACCGGCACCGGCAGCCCCGCGCCGGACCCGTCGTCCTCGGCCAGCACCAGATCCAGCCCGGCGCGCTCCGCGATGTCCGCGTTGCGCGCGGTGGGGAAGGCCGGGTTCAGTGGCACGACGGTGGCGCCGAGGCGCTGCACGGCGAGGTAGCCCGCGTACGCGGTGACCGTGCGGGAGGCCAGCAGCCCCACCCGGCGCGGCGGTGCGCCGCCACTCGCGGCCACCAGTATCCCGGCCAACCGGCCGGACAACTCCTCCAGTTCGGCGTAGCGATAGGCGGCACCGCCCACTTCGAGCGCCAAGGCCTCCGGGTGGCGGCGCGCCGTTCGGGCGAAGTGGCCGTACATGCTCTCGTCAGTCCTCATCCGGCCCGTCCTTCGTCTCCAGTTCCTCGACCGCGTCGGTCAGTTCGGCGAATGCCTTCTCCACGACGGCCGGCCGCGGCCGGCCGCGCTCGGCGGAGGCCACCGCGAACCGCACGGCGCGCGGCAGTTCGGCCCATGCCGCGGCGGCCCGCCGTGCCGCCTCGCCGTCGGCCGCTTCGGCGGCACATCCGGCCGCCAGCCGGTGCCGATGGTGGCGGGGGGGCG
>NZ_AJTQ01000226.1 GCF_000262345.1 Streptomyces xiaopingdaonensis
TCCACAGGTCGTCCGCGTGGGCAGCCAGCGCGGCCGGGTCCCCGCACACCCGCTCGGCGACGCGGCGCAGCACCGCCGCCGTGCCGTGCACCCAGTGACCCGGCGCGGCGCCGTCCGCTCCGCCCTCCCCTTCCGCTCCGCCCCGGACGGCGACGCGCTCCAGCCAGCGGTAGCCGTCGGCGGGCGGCAGGGGCACTTCCCGGCCGAGCGCGTAGCGGTCCCGATTGGCGGCCTGCGGCGACAGGGCGGACGGGGGCGTCAGTAGTACGCGCAATTCGGCGTCGCTCACCACGCCTTCCCACGGGGCGTGGGTGCCGTGCGGGGTCGTCGCGTCGAACGTGTCCCGCACCGCCCAGCGGCCGTCGGCGTGCGCTGCCACCAGCAGCCAGTGCGGCGTCTCGTTCCCGCCCGACGGAGACCAGGGCAGATGGCGGGTGTTGCCGACGGCGAGCGCCCGCCCTCGGCGTGCGGACTCCTCCGCCAGCGCTTCCCGGGTGGTGTCCCAGGAGCCGCTGCCGCGGTAGGCGAGTCCTTCCCCCCGCTCGTCCACGTCGACGCGGGCGTGGTGGGCGAAGGCCAGCTCTCCCTCGGGCGGGTCGGTCCGCACCGACAGCCGTACGGCGTCGGCGAGTTCCCGCCCGGCGTCCGGGCGCTCGGGCTCCAGATAGGCGACCAAGGACGCGGTGTAGCAGCTCAGTTCGGGGGCGGTGGTCATGGCTCCTCCCGTTCGGCGTGGGGCGGGGACGGTGGCGGCAGTGGGGGCGGTGCGGTCGGCGGACGTGGCGGGGACGGCGAGGAGGCTGCGGGCAGAGGTGCGTAGGCACAGCTCAGCGGGACGGAGGCGCCCCGGCGCAGGCTGACCCATCGGTAGCCGCGCCAGGCCCCGCTGGTGCGGGGCACGGGCACGTCGATCGACCAGGGGCAACCGGACAGCCCTGTCCCCGCGGCCTTCACGCACGCCTCCTGCACCGTCCACATCCACGCGAACTCCCGGGCGCGCTGCCGCTGCGGGAGGCGGTTCAGATCCTCGGCCCGCTCCCGGGCGCAGCGGCGCACCAGGGCGTCCGACAGGTCGTCCGGGGCGTGCTGCACGTCCAGGCCGACCGCGTGGTCGAGAGCCGCGCACGCGGCGACCGCGTCCCCGTCGTGGCTGACGCTGATCCCCAGGCGCGGCCAGCCGGCCAGCCAGGGCCGGCCGCGCCGGGTGTAGACCACCTCGGCTTCGCGAGCCCCGGGGAACCGCGCGGTGAGCAGGGCGCGAAGCGCCCGGCGGGCGGCGAGGTGCTCCCGGGCCCGTACGCCGTGCAGGTGCGCGGCGCCGGCGAGGTCGCTGTCGGTGAGGTGGCCGTCGGCCGGGCGGCCGTGCGCGAGCATCACCCAGACTCCGGGGGCCGCCCGGGTCAGCAGCGGCGTTCCTCTCGTCGGTGTCGCCGGAGGCGAAGGTGAAGGCGTCATGGCGTCAGCCCGTCCAGTACGGCCGGCAGCCGGTCGGCGACGGTGTCCAGGACGACCTCCGTGGCGCCGCCGCCGATGCCGAACAGGCCCGCCTCCGACCGCAGTTGCTGGACACCGTCGGCGGCGAAGCCGTCGGAGCCGCGCAAGTGGGCGCACACGGTGAGGACATGCTCGACGGTCGCGCCGGAGGTGGCCTTGAGGACGGCGGCCGAGGCACCGTCGTGCCGCTCGGCGACGGCCTCGCGCGAGGTGGTCCAGAGCGCGTGCAGCGCGGCGGTGCGGGCCGTGCACTCGGCGAGCCGCTGCCGTACCACCGGGTGCCGGCCCAGCGGGGTGCCGTCCACCTCGCGGGTGGCCAGGTGCCGCGCCGTGTCCGACACCACCCTGCGGCACAGTTCGACGCCCCAGGCCGCCGAAGCGAGCCGTTCGACGGCGATGTGCCGGGCGAACATCGCCAGTCCGTGCCCCGGGCGGCCCAGCAGGTGCTCCCGGTCGAGCCGCACGTCCTCGAAGACGACGTGGCCGACCCCGGAGCCCTGGAACAGCGGGGTGCCTGACGGCCGCACCGTCACGCCCGGCGCGTCCAGCGGCACCAGCACCCAGGAGAAGCCGGTGAAGTGCCGGCCGGGGCGGTGGCGGGCGAGTACCAGCGCGTGGTCGGCCGTGGTGGCCGAGGTGACCCAGCGCTTGGTGCCGTCCACCGTCAGCACGCCGTCGGCGCTGCCGGCTTCGGGGAGCCGCACGCGGGTGCCGAGGGCCGCCAGGTCCGAGCCGGAGCCCTCGTCGGTCGCCGCGAGGGCCAGCAGGGTCCTGCCGTCCAGCGCCCCGTGCAGCACTCGCTCGGCGTGCGCGGTCCTGGCGGTGTCGGCGAGCAGCGGCACCGCCGTGGCCCACTGCACGAGCAGCGCGAGCACCAGACCCTGCGGGCCCCGTGCGGACGCCTCCCCGAGCAGCTGTCTGAGCAGCACGGGGTCCAGGCCGCTGGCTGCTCCCTGCGGGTACAGCCGTGCCACGACGCCCTCGTCGGCCAGGGCCGCGACGACGCTCCGGGCGTCCGTGCCGGCGGGCAGGACGGCCCGGCCCTCGTCAGGCATAGCGGACCTCCGGATCGAGCAGGGCCAACCTGCCGTCGGACAGGTGCAGCCGGTCGTTGCCGTAGTTGAGCGCGGCCGACCGCAGGTCGCGCAGTGCGCGCTCCAGGCCGGTGGGGGAGTCCCTGAGGTAGCCGTGCCGCATGCCGACGGCGGTGATCAGGTCGTCGACGGCGCGGTGGCACTGCTCCGACGCGGTGATCTTGAGCGAGTTCAGCAGGAGCTGCTGCCGGGGGTGGGAGAGGTCGGCGCCGCTGTCCGCGCTGCGGCTGACCATGTCAGCGGTGTAGCGCAGCATCGCGTGCACGGTGTCCAGCCGCTGGCGCGCGGTGGACAGCCGGGTCAGCAGCAGCTCCGAACCGAGGTCGGCCTTGCGGCCCTTCGAGCGGTCGCGCAGCACGGTCAGCGTCCGGGTCAGCGCGCCGCTCGCGGTGCCCAGCCAGGCGGCCGACCAGCCCAGGTGGGCCAGCGGGCCGAAGGTGTTCACCGCGATGTCGCGGAACCGGCCGTGCTCGCCCACGACCTGGTGCTCGGGGATGTGCCCGGTCAGCCGCAGTGGCCCGCTGCCGCTGGCGCGCATCCCCATCGGGTTCCAGCCGCCGCACGGCGTGACCTCGAGCTGCTCGCGGGCCGCGAAGACCAGCGACACCTCGTCGTCGGAGCGGGCGTCGGGGCTGCGCATCGTGATGAGGAACCCGTCCGCCTGCTGCCCGCCCGTGACGACGGGTGCGAACCTGTCGACGGCCAGCCGACCGGTCTCGGCGGCGAGTTCGGCCTGTGCGCTGAGCAGGTGGCCGCCCTTGCCCTCCTCCGTCGTCACCGAGGCGAGATACATTCGGCCGTCCGCGATTCGCGGGAGCAGCTCGTCGGCCAGCCGCCGGCCGGCGTGGTCGACGATGCCGACGACCTGCTGGCTGTGCATCGCGAACGCCATCGCCACGGACATGTCGACCCGGCCGAGCGCGAGGGTCACGTCGATGAGGTCGTCCACGCCGCCCCCGGGGCCGCCGTGGCCGGTCGGCACCATCAGCCCCAGCAAGCGGGGGCGCAGCGCGTCCAGTACGGCTACGGGGAACTCCGCCGACTCGTCGCTGTGGGGCGCGTGCTTCTCGGCTACTGCGCAGACCTCGGCGATCTCGTCCGCCAGCTCGTGGGCGAGTCCGGTGTCGGTCGCCGGGGCGGCGGTCATGCCGCCTCCGTCGCGTGCGCCGCGGTCTCCGGCAGGGCGGGCAGCAGCGCTTCCCAGAGGTTGCCGGCGGTGCGGAACGTCTCCTCGACGAGGGCCTCGTCGGGCAGCGGTGCGCCGAACGTGTCCTCCAGCGCGAACATCAGCTCGATGGCCTGCATGGAGTCCAGCCCCAGCTCGCGCAGCGGGGTGTCGGCCGTGATCGGGTCGCCCTCGAGGAACGGCAGGAAGGGCCGGAGGGTCTCGGTGAAACGCGCGTCCATGGTGATGGTCCTTTCGCGAGGTGTACGGATGTCGCAGGGGCAATGGGTCCGGACGGACGCCGCTCAGCGGCCGGGGGCCGCCGGCCGTGCGCCGTCCACCAGGGAGCAGAGGTCGTCGATGTGGTGGAGGCGCTCGGGCACCAGGTCCTCGGGGGCGAAGTCGACGTCGAAGAGCTGCTCCAGGCGCTCCACGATCTCGACCATGCGCATCGAGCCGAACTGCGGGAACTTGCTCAGCTCGCCGTCCTCCAGCAGGTCCTCGGCCACCCCGAGCACCGACGCCGCGGTGGCGCGCACCGCGGCCCGCGGCGACGGCGCCGCAGTGCCCGGGGCCGGGCCCGCGCCGAACACGTCGCCGTCGGCGCGCAGCGCCTCGCCCGCGCGATCCAGGACGCCCGAGGGCTCCGCCCGGCCGCGGGCCACCCGGCGGTAGGCCAGGTAGGCGTGCTCGACCACGCCGTCCCAGCGCTCCAGGTGCCTGAGCACCGCCGGCGGCGCGGCGCCGGACGCGGACCGGCCGACCGCCCAGGCGGTGTGCAACTGCCGGGAGCGGGCCAGCAGCCAGGTCTCCAGCGTGAACCGCTCCAGGGCGGCGGCCCGGTCGTCGTGCTCGGCGTAGGCGCGCAGATACTCGTTGACGGCCGCCTCGCCGGGCCGGTCGCAGACCGGGTCCGGGGCCGGGCCCAGGGGCCGCGGCAGGAGGCGCACCCGCTCCACGCCCTCGTGAGCGGCCGACAGCACCCGGGCCAGCCCGTCGCGGGTGAACCGCCGGCACACCGGTCGGGCCCGGCCCCACTGGGTGTCGTTGTGGTAGGCGTCCACGACCGTCACGCCGTCGCCGTCCGGCTCGATCAGGAAGCTGTGCTCGACGTGCTTGTGTCCGTAGTAGGGCACCCACGGCAGGTGGTAGGCGTCGGCGATGACGTACAGCGGCACCGTCGTGCGGGCCGCCTCGCCGCCCGGTACGCCCGGGTCGCGTTCGGCCACGGCGAGGCCCAGTACCTCCTCGGCCGCGGCGAGTTGGGCGTCGGGCGTGGGCTCGACCGTGGGCAGCCCCGCGCCGGACGCCGGGGCGAACCGCAGCCGGGCGCCCAGGCGCAGGTGCGTTCCGGGGCCGTGGTGCCGGTCCGCCAGCACGGCGAGGTTGGCCTGGAGGCAGTCCAGCAGCTCGGCCCGCACTGTCGGCTCAGCGGTCCGCGTCACCGTCGGGGCGGTCTCCGGCCCGGTGTCGAGGGTGGTCACAGCGCACCCCCGAGCAGCGCCTCGGCTCCCGCGGGGGTTCCGACGAGCGGCAGCTCCGCCATCGCGGCCCCCAGTACGGCCGGGTCCGGGTCGCGGTCCGAGAGCTGGCCGGCCAGCAGTTGCTGGTAGGCGCCCAGGTCGAGGTAGCCGTGGCCGCTGAGGCACACCAGCACGCCCTTCTCGGACGTACCGCCGTCGCCGCCGTCCTGGCAGGCCAGCCGCGCCGCCACCGCGAGCGCGTGGCCGGACTCGGGGGCGGGCAGCGTCATCTCGTGCAGCGTGAACTTCCGACTCGCCTCCAGCGCCTCCACCTGTCCGACGGCGACCGCGTCGGTCTGCCCGGCGTGCCGCAGGGCGGAGATGACCTTGGCGGCGCCGTGGTACCGCAGGCCTCCCGAGTGGGAGTCGGGGATGCGGTACTCGCTGCCGATCGTGTACATCGCCTCGCGCGGGCTGGTGCCGGTGGCGTCGGTCTTGTCGTAGGCGTAGACGCCCCGGCTCAGCTTCGGTGAGGCGGCGGACTCGGCGGCCACCAGCCGCGGGGGCCGACGGCCGGCACCGCGGGCCGAGGCGAAGAACGGCAGGGCGATGCCGCCGAAGTTGGAGCCGGCGCCGACCGCGCCGACCACGGCGTCGACCTCGGCGTCCTGCGCGGCGAGCTGCTCCTCGGACTCCAGTCCGATCACCGACTGGTGCAGGATGCTGTACGTCTCGCCGCTGCCGATGCAGAAGGCGGCGCCCGCCCGGTTGCGGGCGTACTCGACGGCCTCCCCGATGGCGAGGGTCAGGCTGTTGCCCCGGCTGCCGTCGTCCGCCGCCGCGACCTTGGTGAGATCGCTGGGGCTCGCGTGCACTTCGGCGCCGAGCAGCCGCATCAGCACACCCCGGTAGGGCTTCTTCTCCAGGCTGGAGCCGACCATGAACACCGTGCAGCGCATCCCGAACATGGCGCAGGCCGCGGCGAGCGCGGTGCCCCACTGCCCGGCGCCGGTTCCGGTGACCAGTTCGCGGACTCCGGCACGCTTGTAGTAATACGCCTGCGCCAGCGCGGTGTTGAGCTTGTGGCTGCCGGAGATGTTGCTGCCCTCGTACTTGACCCAGACCGGCACCCGGGCGCCGATCGCGGCCTCGAAGCCCCGGGCTCGCCACAGCGGGGTGGGTCGGAACGAGCGGTAGGCGTCGGCCACTTCCTGCGGGATGTCCCAGAACTCGCGGGTGTGCAGGCTCTGCCGCACCAGCTCCATCGGCAGGTTGATGTGCACGTCCTCGCCGGATGCCTCCTCCGGAGGCAGGTCGGCCGGCAGCGGCTCGTCGAGGTGCGGCAGCACGCTGCGCCACCGGCGCGGCACTCCGGCCGCTGCGGTCCCCGGCTCGTGCGGGGCCGTCCCGGCGCTCACCGTGCGCCTTCCACGGCCGCCGTCACCAGGTCGGCGAGGTCGCTGACGGTGGTGAAGCTGCGTCCCACGAACAGGTCGTCGGGCAGGGCGACGTCCAGGTCCTCCTCGAGGCGGATCAGCATGCCGAGGAAGCCGATCGAATTGACCTTCAGCAGCGGCCCGTTGAGCGGTTCGCTGTCGGATATGGACTGCGGGTCGACGGACAGCCGGGACTCGCTGACGACCAGGCGGCGCACCGCGTCGTCGATCCGCGCGCGGTCCGGCGCTCCGGAGGGTGCGGAGGGGGTTGCGGAAGTGTCGGTTGACATGTGCTGAGCCCTTCTCGGCCCCGAGGCGGTGATCACCGGGCTGGGCCGGACTGGAGGGAGATGGGGCACCGTCGCTGCGCGGCTCTCAGTGGCGCAGGGTGCCGTTGGCGGAGACGACCCACTGGCGGGTCACCAGGGAGTCCAGCGCGACCGGGCCGCTCACGTGCAACCGGCCGGTGGAGATGGAGAGTTCGGGGCCCAGGCCCATGGTCGGGCCGTCGTGCAGGCGCAGCGATCCGTTGACGATCAGGGCCGCGGCGTCCACCGCCGCGGTATAGGTCGCCACCGCGGACGGGTCCTCGGCGACGATGCCTTCGGTGTGCGCCGAGCCGTAGCGGCGTACGTGTGCGACGGCCGCGTCGAGGTCGTCGACGACGAGGACGCCGAGCGAGGGCTCCAGGACCTCGCGCCCGAAGTCGTGTTCGGCCAGCGGCTCCTCGCGGAACCCGGTGTCCGGGGCGTCCGGGGCGTCCGCCGAGTCGGGCGCGGGGACCAGTGACGGGTCGGTGCGCAGGGTCACCGGGCCCTCGTGGCGGCGGGCCGCGGTGCGGAGCCGCGCCGTGAACTCGTCGGCGACGCGCCGCTCGACGAGCGCCAGTTCCAGCGCGTTGCAGGCGGTCGGTTCGGACAGCTTGCTGTTGAGCGTGATGTCGACGGCCAGCGACAGGTCGGCGCTGGAGTGCACGAACACGTGGTTGATGCCGCCGCCGCTGGCGATGACCGGGATGGAGGTGGCCGTACGGCAGTAGTCGATCAGCGAGGGGCTGCCCCGGGGGATCAGCACGTCCACGGCGTCCGGATGGGACAGCAGCCAGCGAAGCTGCGAGCGGTCCGGGTCGTCCAGCACGGTCGCCAGGCCGCCGGGCAGCCCGGCGCGCTCGGCCGCCCGTCGGACGGCGAGACCCAGCTCCGCGTTGGTCGCCGAGATCTCCTTCCCGCCGCGCAGCAGGACGGCGTTGCCGGTGGCGAGGCACAGCAGGGCGCCCTCGACGGTGGCCGTGGGCCGGGCCTCGTAGACCATGAGCACCACGCCGAGCGGCTTGGCGATCCGCCGCCGGCTGCCCCAGTCGCCGATGGGCGTCTCGGCGCTCGGGCCGGTGGCCTCGGGGAGCGCGTCGTGCACCTCGTCAGCGAGGCGGGTGAGCAGGTCCAGGTGCGCGTCGGTCAGCCGGAGCCGGTCGACGAGCGTGGGAGGCATGCCGCGCTCCTCGGCCGCGGCGACGTCCTGTTCGTTGGCTTTGCGGATCTGCGGCCACTGGGCCGTGAGCTGGTCGCCGAGGCTGCGGCAATAGTTCCGATAGGCGGGGTCGCCCATGGGGGGCGCCTGGGCGCAGGCTGCGCGTGCCGTGCGGGCGGCTTCTTCGATCATGATTCCCTACCACATGAATTGGCCACCGTCGACGATCAGCTTCTGCCCCGTGATGAAGGCGCTCCGGGTGCTTACCAGGAACTCCAGGGCATCGGCGATCTCGTCGGTGGAGGCGATACGTCCTGTTGGGATCTGGCGCAGTACGGACTCCCGGGCCGCCGGGTCGTCCAGTGCGAAGCGGTCGACGACCTCGGAGGTCCAAGTGAAGCCCGGAATGAGGCAGTTGACGCGGATGTCGGGTGCCAGCTCCAGGGCCAGGCACTTGGTCAGGTGCAGGAGACCGGCCTTGCTGGCGCAGTAGCCGGCCCCGTTGGTGCGCGGCCGGATGCCCGTCGTCGCACCGATGTTGACGACGGTGCCCTCCGGCCCGGCGCGCAGCATGTGCGGCACCGCGGCGTGGGTCAGGTGGAAGGCTCCGGACAGGTTGGTGTCCAGCACCCGGCGCCACTCGGCGGGAGTGCTCTGCAGAAACGGCTTGTCGATGTTGACGCCGGCGTTGTTGACCAGCACCCGGGGCGCCCCGTGCTCCTCGACGATCCCGGAGACGGCGCGGGCCACGGCGTCCGCGTCGGCGATGTCGACGCGCAGGGTGGACACCGACGGCCCGAGGTCGGCCTCCAGCTTGCCGGCGGCGTCCTCGTCCGAGGCGTACAGCGCGACCACCCGGTGGCCCAGGTGCACCAGCCGCTCGGACAGGGCGCGGCCGATGCCGCGGGTGCCGCCGCTGACCACGGCCGCGGGAGCGGACCCGTCGGTGGGCGCCGTGGTGGACCCGGCGGGGGACGCGGCGCTCATGCGTGCTCCGCCCCGGCCAGCACCTTCGCCCGGTCGACCTTGCCGGTGCCGCCCAGCGGCAGCTCCTCGTGCACCTCGACGGTCTCCGGAACCATGTAGGCGGGCAGCCGCTCGCCCAGCGCCGTACGCACGGACGCGGCGAAGGCCGCGGAATCCACGGCGCCGTCCGGTACGACGTGCGCCTCCAGCCGCGTGCGGCCGGCCGAGCCGCTTCCGACGCCGACGACGGCGCCGCGTACCCCGGCCAGACCGCGCAGGACGACCTCGATCTCCTCCGGCTCGATACGGAACCCGCGGATCTTGACCTGCCGGTCCACCCGGCCCACGAAGTAGAGCTGGCCGTCCTTGCGGGTGACCAGGTCACCGGTGCGGTAGTGGACGCCCGATCGGCCAGGGAGCCGGACGAAGCGGCGGGCGGTCAGGTCGGGGCGGTTGAGATAGCCGCGTGCGACGCAGACCCCGCCGAGGTACAGCTCGCCTGTGGCGCCTTCGGCGACCGGCCGGCCGTCCTCGTCGAGCACGACCGCCTCGTGGCCGGGGACGCAGGTGCCGATCGGCACCCGGTCGCCCCCGTCCCAGCCCTGCCGGATCCAGTAGCGGGTGGCGGCGATCACCGCCTCGGTCGGGCCGTAGCCGTTGCACAGCGGGACATGGCCCAGCGGGCCGTTCGCCCAGCGGTGCAGCACGGCGGCGCTGGGCGCCTCCCCGCCGAAGAAGATGCCGCGCAGCCCGCTGAGCGCCTCCTGCTGGGACGGAGGCAGCTCCTCGCCGAAGAACGTCTCGAAGTACGCGGTGGTGCAGCCCACGTACGTGACTCCGTGCCGGCGCACCCGTTCGAAGAGCTGGGGCCCCGTCCACAGCGCCCGGCCGCGCAGCACGACCGTGCCGCCCTCGACCAGTCCGACCCACATCTCCATCACCGTGGCGTCGAAGGCGGGCGCGGAGAAGGACAGCAGCACGTCGTCGCCGGCCAGGCCGTACGCTTCCACGGCTCCCGTCAGATGCGCGGCCAGCGGTCGGTGTTCGACGCACACGCCCTTGGGGGCGCCGGTGGAGCCGGAGGTGTAGATGACATAGGCCGGGTCGTCTCCGCCGGGCCGGTGCACCGGCTCCGCGGGCGCCGCGTCGTCCGCCGTCAGCGCCGCGACGTCCACCGTGGGCACACCGGCCGGGCCGTCCGGCCCCTGCCCGCCGCCGGTACCGGTGTCCAGCACGGCCGGCGCACCGGTGTCCTCCAGCACGTGCCGTTGGCGCTGCGCGGGCCACGCCGCGTCCACCGGGGTCCAGGACATGCCCGCCAGCCAGGCGCCGAGCACCGCGGTCATGAACCGCTCGTTGCCCGGTCCGAGCACGGCCACCGTCGCGCCGGGGGCCACGCCCCGCGCGGTGAGCTCGCGGGCCACCGCACCGGCCCCCGCCCACAGTTGGCGGTAGGTCAGCCGGGCGTCACCGCAGATCACGGCCGTGCGCTCCGGGTGGCGTCGTACCTGCTGCTCGATCAGTTCCACGGTCGTCGTCATGGCGTCGCCTCCGTCTCGGCTCCCATCGGGTCTCACGCGGCCTCGTCGAGGTGCGCGGCCAGTGCTCGGATGGTCGGGCGGCGGAAGAAGTCGGCGATGGCCAGGGACGTGCCGGTCGACTCCCGCAGCGAGCTCACCAGTTGCAGGGCGTCGAAGGAGTTGCCGCCCAGCACGAAGAACGAGTCGTCGGGGCCGGTGGGCTCGGTGCTGAGCAGGTCGGTCCAGAGGGCGCGCACCATGGCCTCGGTGCCGGTCGGCTCCCAGCCGGGCACCGTCCCGCCGTTGGCCACGGCCTGCAGCGACCCGGACTCGAACGCGGCCAGCAGAGCCTTGCGGTCGACCTTTCCGTTCGGGGTGAGCGGCACCGCGTCGATCGACCGCACATGGCGGGGGATCATGTACGACGGCAGGGCCTGCTCCAGGTGCGCCCTGATGCGCCGGTCGTCGGCCTCCGCTCCCGGCTCGAACCGGACGAACAGGCACAGGGCCGCCTCCTCCCCGGTGCCGTGCACGGCGGCGGCCGCCGCGGCAACCTCCGGCAGCCGCTGCGTGGCGCTCTCGATCTCGCCCAGCTCGACCCGGTGCCCGCGCACCTTGACCTGGGCGTCGCGCCGGCCGAGGAAGACCAGGTCGCCGTCCTCGGTGAGCAGCGCGAGGTCGCCCGTGCGGTAGACGCGGGCGCCGCTGCCGGGGTCCGCGCCGGGCGCGGGCAGGAAGGCGGCCTCGGTGCGCTCGGGGTCGTTGATGTAGCCGACGGCCGGGCACACACCGCCCAGGAACAGCTCGCCCACCGCACCCGGCGGCACGTCCCGGCCGTCCGGCCCGAGCAGATGGGCGTCCACGCCCGGCACGGGGCGGCCGATCGGCACGTGGTTGTGCGCGGGCAGCCGGTCCCCGCGCAGCACGTGCCAGGTGACGGCGGTCGTCTCGGTGGGCCCGTAGAGGTTGATCAGCACCCGCCCGGGGTCCTCGGTCAGCAGCCGCCGTACCCGGTCGTCCAGGTGGAGCTGTTCCCCGGAGACGCAGAGGAACCGCACGGTGGGCAGCCGCAGCCCGCTCTCGGCCACCGCGCCGCAGAAGGCGCCCAGCACGGCGACGGGCAGGTACACGTGCGTCAGCCGTTCCCGTTCGGCGATCCCGGCCACCGCGCCCAGGTCCCTGCGGTCCACCGTGCCGAGACCGAAGACCGTGCCGCCGCAGGCGAGAGTCGGGAAGATCTCCTGGTAGGAGACGTCGAAGCCGAGCGGCGCGAACTGGAGGAAACGCGTTCCCGGCCCCATCCGCATCTCGCGCAGCTGCCAGCGCAGCAGGTTGACCAGGGGGTCCTGGCCCAGGTGCACGCCCTTGGGGCGGCCCGTCGAGCCCGAGGTGAACATGATGTAGACCGGGTCGGAGCCGTCCGGGAGGCCAGGTTCGGGCAGGCCCGCCCCTTCCTCCTGCAACTCCCCGACGGCGGCCCGCGGCGGCTCCCCGGCCACCACCTGCCGGTCCCCGACGACGAAGCGGCACCCGGACTGCTCCAGCATGTACTCCAGCCGCTCGGTGGGCAGCGAGGTGTCGACCGGAAGATAGGCGGCGCCGCACCACAGCACGGCCAGCATCGCGACCACCGTGTCCGGGAGCGACGCCGGGACGATGCCTACCGTGTCGCCGCGGCGCACGCCCCGGGCCAGCAGCCCCGCCGCGACGCGTGCGGTGCGCTCGCGCAGCTCCGCGTAGGTGGTCCCCGGCCCGCCTGGCTCGGTCACGGCCACATTGCCGGGGTACTCACGGGCCGCGTCCAGCACCAGGCCCAGCAGCCCGTGCTCGGTCCCGGCGTCGGCGTCCGCGCCGGTGCGCAGTTCGGCGGCCGCCCGGGCCGTGCGCGGGCCGAGCGCGCCGAGCAGGCTCCCGGTGTGCGCCGTGGGCGTCTCGACCGCCCGCAGCAGCAGCTCCTGGAACTCCGCGAGGAAGCGCCGGGCGTAGGACTCCGGCAACAGGTCCTGGTCGTAGTCCAGGTCGATGCGGAGACCGTCCTCGACAGGGGTGGCGCCCAGCCACAGGTCGAACTTGGCGGAGCCGTTGTCGACGATCTCCACGCGGCCCTCGATCCAGGGCACGGGCGACACCCGGGTGCGCAGTTCGTCCTGCATGGCGAACATGCACTGGAAGACGGGGTTGCGGTTGCTGGTGCGGTCCACGGCCGTGCGGCTCACCAGGGCGTCGAAGGGCACCGACTGGCGGGCGCGGGTCTCCCGCACCGTGGCGGAGACCTCGCGCAGATGCTCGTCGAAGGGCCTGTCGCGGGCGGGCAGCGCCATCGGCAGCGTGTTGACGAAGAAGCCGCACAGCCGGTGCGAGGCGACGGTACGCCGGGTCGCGAACGGGCTGCCGACGATGACGTCGGGGTTGCCGGAGTAGTCCCCCAGCAGCAGGGCGTAGCAGGAGAGCAGTACGGCGAACGGCGTCGTCGCCGACTGCCGTGCCGCGGCCTCCACCTGTCCGCGCTGCGCGTGCGACAGCAGCACGCTGAGGCGGGCGGCGCTGAACCGGGTGTCCTGGGGGCGGTCCGGAACCCGGTAGAGGGCGGTCGGCGCCACGCCCGCCAGCGTCTTCGCCAACGCGTCGCCCTCGCCGGCGGCCACCGCAGCGTCGGCGGCCTCCCGCTGGGCCCGCAGCTCGGCACGGAGCCACCGCTCGCGCTCCTCGGGTCGGGACTCGTGCGCCGTCTCCGCGGTCGTCCGGCCGGTGGCCAGCCGGTACCCGTCGCAGATCTCGTCCACCAGGACCCGCACCGACACGCCGTCGCTGACCGTGTGGTGCACGGTCGCCAGCAGGGCCGTCCGCTCGCCGCTTTCGTCCGTGCCGACCAGCAGCCGGAAGCGGCACAGCGGTGCCCGGCCGAGGTCGAGCGGCTGCCGGACGAACTCCTCGGTGCCGGAGCGCAGGAACGCCTCCCACTCCTCGGCGGGGCCCTCCTGCCGGACGACCTCCAGCGGAACCTCGCCCGGCTCGGCCAGGCGCGCCCGGAAGGCTCCGTCGGTCATGGCGAACTCGGTGCGCAGCGCGGGCTGATGCCGTACCAGCCGTTCCAGCGCCGAGCGCATGGGTCCGGCCTCCACCGCGCCGTCGAAGACGATGCGGAAGCTGTTGTTGTAGAGGTCCTTGCGGGAGGCGGCCTCCTGGACGAACAGCAGATCGTGCTGCGATGCCGTCACCGGTATCGAATCGTCGTGCTTCACCATGCTCGGCTCCTGCCGGATCGGTTGGTGCTTCCTTCCGCGGTTACTGGGCGACACCGGTGTTCCAACGGCTGACGAAATCCGCCAGGTCTCCGACGGTGGCGATCCCGGCGAGCGCCTGCGGGTCGATCTCCTGGGTCTCGTCCACCGCGAGGTCGGTGATGACGCGCAGCAGGAGCAGGGAGTCCACGCCGAGCGCCGCCAGTTCACTGGTCTCGTCCATCGGCTGGTCACCGACCCGCCTGGCGAGGCACGCGATCACGCTTTCGGTGGCTGTCATGCGATACCGCCCTTTCTTGCAGACCCTTGCGTCGGCACATCAGCACACCAGCCGGTCCTAACGATCCGGTCCTCGACGGCTACCGAAGCGCTGGTCACGGCGGGTACCAGGGCCCCGACCTGCTCCGCTAGCGCGTCGGTAGCGCGAGGTGAGCGGTTTGTCAGGCGCCGCTGCTGTGCTGACATGCGCATCCCGCCCGCCGTGCCGCGGCCCCTTCATGGCCTGCCGGCGCGCGCTTCGTCCGGCCCGGCGCACCGTCGCCGGCACTGGCAGATCGGAGAGCTGAATTGGCAACCCAGCATGTGATCGAGCGGCCGGCGGCCGACGCAGCCGGCACCTGCGGTCTGGTGCACGGCCTGCTCGAGGCAGCCGCCGCCGACGCCCCCGACCGACCCGCCGTGCGGGACTCCACCGGAACCTGGACCTACGCCGAACTCGCCCGCGCCAGCGAGGCGTTCAGTGCCTGGCTGGCCGCCCGCGGCGTGCGCCCCGGCGACCGGGTGCTGGTCCAGCTCCCCAGCAGCCGCCACCTCACCGCGATGTTCTACGGCACCGTGCGCAGCGGTGCGGTCTTCGTGCCCGTGAATCCGGCGATGAAGCCGTTCCACCTGCGGTCCGTCGCCGCCGACGCGGAACCGGCCCTCGTGGTGACCGACGCGGAGGGCGTGGCGCGCATGCCTGTCGTCACCTCCGCGCCCGTCCACGACGTGACGGAGGTGTGGGCGACGCCGGACGCGGAGCCCGGGCAGGCCGGACGGGCGGCCCCGCCGCCGGCCGTGGCGCCGGCCGACGTGGCGACCCTCATCTACACCTCGGGCAGCACTGCCGCGCCGAAGGCCGTCGTGTGCCCGCACTCGGCGGTGGTGTTCGCCTCCGAGGCCCTCGTCGACGTACTCGGCTACCGCCCGGACGACGTCGTGTTCTGCCGCTTCCCCATGTCCTGGGACTACGGCCTCTACAAGGTCCTGATGACCTGCATCGCCCGCTGCGAGATCGTCCTCGCCGACGGGGAGTCCGACTTCCGGCTGCTGCGTCGGATGCGGGAGACGGGCGTGACCGTGGTGCCCCTCGTCCCCTCCCTGGCCTCCATGATCGTCGGCCTCGCCCGTCGGGACTCGGGCGCCCGCCCGCCGGTGCGGATGTTCACGAACACCGGCGCCGCCCTGCCCGCCGCCACCATCGACGCCCTGCGGGAGCTGTTCCCCGGCGCGCACATCGTCCGCCAGTACGGCCAGACGGAGGCCAAGCGCATCACGGTGATGCCCGTGGACGAGGAGCTGGACCGCCCCGAGAGCGTCGGCCGGCCGCTGCCCGGCACCGAGGTGCTCGTCCTCGACGAGGAGGGCCGGCCGCTGCCGCCCGGCGAGACCGGTGAGATCGTCGCGCACGGGCCGCATGTGATGGGCGGTTACTGGCGCAACCCCGAGGCCACCGCCCGCAGCTTCCGGCCCTGCCCCGCCGGCTGCGGGATGCGGCTGCACACCGGCGACTACGGCAGCAAGGACGAGGACGGCTATCTGTACTTCCAAGGCCGCCGCGACGACATGTTCAAACGCAAGGGCTTCCGGATGAGCACCGTCGAGATCGAGGGGGCGGCGCTCGACATCCCCGGGGTGCGGGCCGCCGCCGCGCTCCCGCCGGACGACCGGCACGACCTGACGCTCTTCGTGGAGAGCGACCTCAGTTCCCGAACCGTCATCAGAGAACTCATGCAACGTCTGGAGGTCGCCAAGGTGCCCGCCGAGTGCCGCGTCCTGTCCGACTTCCCCCTCACCCAGCACGGCAAGAACTCGCGCAAGGAACTGGCCGCACTGCTGGAGGGGAGCCGGTGATGAGCGCCCGGAACAGCAACGAGGAACTGGCCCGGACCTACGGGACCCCGCTGTACGTCTACGACCTCTCCCGGGTACGCGCCGCACGCCGCGACCTGTTCCGCTGGCTGCCGGAGGGCGTCGAGGTCTACTACGCCTTCAAGGCCAACCCGCACCCGGACCTGGTGCGCGCGCTGCGCGAGGGCCCCGGGCCCGGCTGCCGGGCGGAGATCAGCTCGACGGGCGAACTGGCCACCGCGCTGGAGGCCGGCCACACGGGCGAGGAGATCCTCTACACCGGCCCCGGCAAGACCCCGGGGGAGCTGCGCGAGGCCGTCCGCGGCGGCTTGCGCCGGTTCTCCGCCGAGTCCCTCTCCGACCTGGAGCACATCGGCGCCGCTGCGGTCGCCGAAGGCGTCGTCGTGGACTGCCTGCTGCGGATCAACAGCGCCACCGCCAGCGCCGCCAGCGGTGTGCGTATGACGGGCAAGGCCAGCCAGTTCGGCATCGACAGCGAGACCGTGGGCGATGTCGCCGCCGCGTTGCGGAACGTGCCCGGAACGTCCGTCGCCGGGCTCCACCTGTTCTCGCAGAGCAACGCGGCCGACGAGGAAGCCCTGATCGGAGAGTTCCGGCACACCATCGAGACCGCGACGCGCCTCCAGGAGGAGCTCCGGGTGCCGCTGCGGATGCTCGACATCGGCGGCGGGTTCACCGCACCCTACGGCCGTGTCGGCGACCGGGCGGCCTACCCGAAGCTGGCCGGAGAGCTGTCGGCCGAACTCGACCTGCGGCTGCCGGGCTGGCGGGAGGGCCGGCCGCGGATCGCCGTCGAGAGCGGGCGCTACCTCGTGGGCGACAGCGGCACCCTCGTCACGTCGGTGAGCAACGTCAAGGAGAGCCGCGGCCGGAAGTTCGTGATTCTGGACGGCGGCATCAACGTCTTCGGCGGCATGTCCGGCCTGGGCCGGCTGCTGCCCGTCTCCGTGCAGGTGGACACCGGAGAGCCCACCGAACAGGCCAGCCTGGTCGGTCCGTTGTGCACCCCGGGCGACGTCCTGGGTCGCGATGTGACGGTCCCGGCCCTGGCGCCCGGCGACCTCGTGCAGATACCCAACACCGGTGCGTACGGCCCCTCGGCAAGCCTGCAGAGCTTCCTCGGCCGGCCCTCGCCCGTCGAGGTGGTGATCGACGACGACGGCTCGGGCGACGGCAGCAAGGTCGTCGTCTCCGTCTCCCGGATCGAGCGCAGCCGGACCTATACGGAGCGAGGAGCCGCCGCATGACCGACGCCCTGGACAACGATCCCGGCACCCGGCCGGCGCCGACCGGCGGCGACGACCGCCGGCGCCCCACCGTGGTGGTCACCACCGTGGCCTCCGACTCGCACACCTGGAACCTGGTCTTCCTCCAGCTTCTCCTGGAGGAACTCGGCTGCCACGTCGTCAACCTCGGCCCCTGCGTGCCCGACGAACTGCTGCTGGAGCGGTGCCGCGAGGCCCGGCCGGCGGCCGTGGTCGTCAGCACCGTCAACGGCCACGGCCACCAGGACGGGCTGCGCGTCGTGCGGCGCCTGCGGGCCGACGATCTGCTGGCCGCCACACCGGTCGTGATCGGCGGAAAGCTCGGCGTCGACGGGGATTCCACCTCGCACGCCGCTGAGCTGATGGCCGCCGGCTTCGACGCCGTCTTCGAGGACGGCGCCGAGACCCTGACCGCCTTCCGGCGCTTCGTCGGCGCACTGGAGGGCACCTCCCAGGGCGCCCTGGAGCCCCACCACACCGAGCACACGATCGGCGTCCCCGTATGACGACACAGCACCCGACCGATCCCTCGCCCGGTGCGGCCCCGTCGGTCGCGGGCGCCGTCCGGGCGGCCGGCGCCCGCACGGCGCCCGGCCGCCCGGCCCTGTCCGGCATCCGGCCCGGCTTCGGCGCCTTCGTCCGCGAGCACGGCGGCCACGGCCGGCTGGTCGTGCAGCCCCGGATGGGCTTCGCGGATGCGGGGGCCATGCGCGACGGGCTCGCCGCGACCAGGGCCGCGCGGGCGCGCACCGTAGGCACCGTGACGCTGGACTCCCACACCCGCGTCGGCTGGCTGGAGGCAGCCGCGAGCGCTCTGCGCGACGGCGTCCCCCTCAACGGCTACCCCATCGTCACCCACCCCGCAGCGGTCACCGGGCGGATGCTCTCCGGCATCCGGGACGAGCACTTCCCCGTGCAGGTCAGACACGGCTCCGCCCGCCCGCTGAGGATCTTCCGCACTCTCGCGGAACTGGGCCTCGACGCCAGCGAGGGAGGCCCTGTCTCCTACTGCCTGCCGTACGGCAGGACACCCCTCGCCGACGCGGTGGCCGAGTGGGCAGCCGCCTGCGAACTGTACGCAGGGCTGCGGGAGTTCGGGCTGGAGCCGCATCTGGAGAGCTTCGGCGGCTGCATGCTCGGCCAGCTGTGCCCGCCCAGCCAGCTCGTGGCGATCAGCGTGCTGGAGGCGCTGTTCTTCGCCCGGCACGGGGTGCGCAGCGTGTCCGTCAGCTACGCGCAGCAGACGTCGGCAGCACAGGACCGCGAGGCCGTCGCAGCCCTGCGGCTGCTGTGCAGCGAACTGCTGCCCACCGACGACTGGCACGTCGTCGTCTACGCCTACATGGGCGTCTATCCGCGCACGCCCCACGGCGCGCGGGCGCTCCTCGGCCAGGCCGCGGACCTCGCGGTGCGGACGGGAGCGGAACGCCTCATCGTGAAGACGACGGCCGAGTCCCTGCGTATCCCCACGATCGAGGAGAACGTCGAAGCCCTGGAGTACGCCGCCGGTGCCGTCGCCGGGGCACCGCCGCCCCCCGTCCCCTTTGCCGCCTCGGTGGCGGCCACCGACACCTACCGTGAGGCCGCCGCACTCGTCGACGCAGTGCTCGACCTCCATCCCGACCTGTCCCGGGCGCTGCTGCTCGCCTTCCGCAAGGGCTACCTGGACATCCCCTACTGCCTGCACCCGGACAACCGCGGCAGCACCCGCAGTTACATCGACGCCGACGGCTGGCTCCGCTGGGAGGACACCGGCGCCCTGCCGATCGGCCACCTGGTCGAGCCGAGCCGCTCCCGCGCCGTGACCTGCGCCGGCCTGCTGGCCGACCTGACCCATGTGAGCACCAGGGCCGACGAGGCAGCCCTCGCCGCCTCCCGGGAGCTGCCGTCCGGCTGACGGCGGCCTCCGAGCGCGTGCCGTCTTCGCCCAGTTCGACCGTCCGCACCATCTCGGGCCCCGGACGGGGACCACTGGGTGAAGACGTCTCGCCGCACCGTCCGGAGGCACCCGTAGTTCTCGAACACGGCCCACGCCTGCGGACGGGGCCCGTCCGTACTCGGCGTCCTCTTGGTACGGCTGGACGCCGAGGCGGTCAACGGTCCGCGAAACAGCCGCACATGGCCGTGGTCCGGTCCGTGAGGCGGGCGTTCGCCGGCGGCCCGTGGGCATCCACGAGGCTTTTGAATTGCTCTGCTCTCGGGCGGTCGCCGAACTTCTCCGATTGCCAACCGCTGCCGTCCTGGCGCCACTTCACCTGAAACGTGCTCTTTCCGCCCTTCCTGGGACGCTCCACGATGCTCGCCATGCGCATGAGAGCAGGGCAAACCGCACACCTCCACGTTCCCAAGATGTTCCCAACGCGAGCACGAAAAAGCCCCTCACCCGGGTTTCCCCAGGTGAGGGGCTTGATCAACAAGGGTGAATGACGGGACTTGAACCCGCGACATCCTGGACCACAACCAGGTGCTCTACCTACTGAGCTACATCCACCACGGGCCTGCCCGGGAGACTTCCCGTACCGGCCGGGTACGAGTGTACAGGGTTCTCGGCGGTGCCCGTGCACTCGAGCTTCGGGCCCGCGCGGGCTCAGTCCTGCGTGGCCACGACGTGCTGGGCCGCGAGACGCTTGGCGGCGTCGCTGTCGGGGCCCGGTTGCGGGACGAAGAGCGCGTCGCGGTAGTAGCGGAGCTCCGCGATCGACTCCCTGATGTCGGCGAGCGCCCGGTGATTCCCGTTCTTCGGGGGGCTGTTGTAGTACGCCTTCGGGTACCACCGTCTGGCGAGTTCCTTGATCGAGGAGACGTCGACGATGCGGTAGTGCAGGTGTCCCACCAGGGTGGCCATGTCCCTGGCGAGGAAACCGCGGTCGGTGCCGACCGAGTTGCCGCAGAGCGGGGCCTTGCCGGGGTCCCTCGCGTACTTCCGGACGTAGGAGAGGACCCGCTCCTCGGCCTCGGGCAGGGTGGTGCCCCCGGCGAGTTCGTCGAGGAGCCCGGAGGCGGTGTGCATCTCGCGCACCACCTCGGGCATCGACTCCAGCGCCTTCGAGGGCGGACGGATCACGATGTCCACGCCCTCGCCGAGCACGTTCAGCTCCGAGTCCGTGACCAGGGCGGCCACCTCGATGAGCGCGTCGTCGGACAGCGAGAGCCCGGTCATCTCGCAGTCGATCCACACCATGCGATCGTTCATGCGCTCACCCTACGTCGACGTCACTGCCCGCGGTCGCGCTGTCCCGGAAGCCTCGGCACGAAGAGGTCGGCCTCCGACCTCCCCGCGTCGGAGCGCACGGGCCGAGCCGGGCCGGGGGCGCGAGTGGGCCGGCCCTCGCGGTGGTCCCGCGGGGCCGGGCTCTCCCTGGGCTCGGGCTCGCCCGCCGGCGCGAGCGGCGGCCGTCCCTCCGGCATCTGCGTGCGCGGCTCGAGTCCCCTCGCCTGCCCCTGCTCGCCGTTCTCGGGCCGCAGCTCGGCGCCCTCGCACTGCTGGGCGCTCTCGCCCATCTCGGCGCGACGAGCGCGGTACGCCGCCCGGTACGCGGCGGGGGAGGAGCCGAGTTGGCGCCTGAAGTGGCCGCGCAGCGCGACCGGCGAGCGGAACCCGCAGCGCCCCGCGACCTCGTCGACGGAGTAGTCGGAGGTCTCCAGGAGGCGCTGCGCCTGGAGCACCCGCTGGGTGATCAGCCACTGCAGCGGTGCGCTGCCGGTGAGCGAGCGGAAGCGCCGGTCGAAGGTGCGGCGGCTCATGTACGCGCGCGCGGCGAGCGCCTCCACGTCGAACTGCTCGTGGAGGTGTTCCAGTGCCCAGGCGACGACTTCGGCGAGCGGGTCGGAGCCGATCTCCTCGGGTAAGGAGCGGTCGAGGTGCCTGGGATGGCCGCCGCTCTCCGCGTTGGCGCGCCGCGGAGGTACGACGAGGCGCCTGGCGAGGGCGCCGGCGGCCTCCGTGCCGTGGTCGGTGCGCACGACGTGGAGGCAGAGGTCTATGCCGGATGCCGTGCCCGCCGAGGTGAGGATGTCGCCGTCGTCGACGAAGAGTTCGCGCGGATCGACGTGGACGGCGGGGTAGCGCTTGGCGAGCGTCGGCGCGTACATCCAGTGCGTCGTCGCGGGGCGGCCGTCGAGCAGCCCTGCCGCCGCGAGGACGAAGGAGCCGGTGCACAGCCCGATGATCCGGGCGCCCTCCTCGTGCGCCTGGCGGAGTGCGTCGAGCGCTGCGGTCGGCGGCGGTTGCGTGATGGAGCGCCAGGCGGGGACGACGACGGTGCCCGCCCGGGAGATCGCCTCCAACCCGAAGGGCGCCGTGAGTTGGAGCCCGCCCGTGGTGCGCAGCGGTCCGTCCTCGCCCGCGCAGACCAGGAGGCGGTAGCGGGGGACGCCCGCGTCCTGGCGGTCGACGCCGAAGACGGAGAGCGGGATGGAACTCTCGAAGATGGGACCACCGCTGAAGAGCAACACCGCCACGATCTCACGCCGTCGGCGTGCGGCCAGCTTGCGGCTCGTTGCTGGGCCGTTCGTGGAGTCCTGGCTCATTGGAACTAAGCCCCCCTCAATCGTCATGTTCCTCTCGGTCCATACACATCTCTCCCCCGCTCTCCCCCGCCGCGAAGGCCAAGATCGAATCTACTGTGTCGGATGAGGTGGGCGGTGCAAGTTCGGCACCCGACGTTATGTCGACATGGCAACTTGGCGTGAAGCATTCGATCACGAAGCGTTTCACTCGTCAGCTCCGCTGGGAAGTACGCATGCCCTGCCTGCCCCGTCACCGTAGGGTGCAACCGCCGTCGCCGCTCCTTTCCGCGCAGGTGGCAGGGGTGTTGGAGAGGGTCAGCCGGAACCGGTGGGTAGAGGGCTCAAGTTGGCCGAAAAACGTGGGGGATCAGCCGTGCGACCAGGGCACCCGCCAGGGGTGCGGGGTGGCCGGTGAACGCCCGTGCGCCCACCGGGAAGTGGGGCTTCCGGCTCCGCTCGCGACGGGTTCCCGGTGGCACGGAGACGGCACGTATCGAGACAATTTTCCGGCCGTACGGAGCGGTATGCCGCCGTTGTCCAACGATCCCCCGGCGGGCGGGTCACGCGGGCGCGCGGAGGTCCGGTCCGGCGCCGGCGCGTTCGGGGGCTGCGACTCCGTGCCGGCGGCCGGGCCCGGCGGTGGGCGCCGGGCGTGCGCTGGTGGCGCCGTATGCGCAACCGGCGTGCGTACACCGGGAGTTGGGGGCGCACAAGGCCGTTCCGTCCCCGATTCGGGTGCCATGGACCGCCGACGGCGTTGCGCACGACGCGTCGCTGCGGCATGCTCCGGGG
This sequence comes from Streptomyces xiaopingdaonensis, assembly GCF_000262345.1. GTDB lineage: Bacteria > Actinomycetota > Actinomycetes > Streptomycetales > Streptomycetaceae > Streptomyces > Streptomyces xiaopingdaonensis. The sequence goes on from NZ_AJTQ01000226.1 coordinate 22,544, forward strand.
TCAACGCGCGTACGGCGCCGTCTCTTCCGGGTCCTCGGGCGGGGCCTCCCGGCCCCTTGGGATGGGGGGAGTGCCGCCGTACCCTTGGGGTAAGGGAGTCCGAAAGAGCTCACCCCGGACGTCTCCCGGTCGTCGATCCCTTCGTCACCCAGGAGAGCGCAGCAGCCGACCGTCCCTCTCTGAGCAGAGGAATCCCCCGCCGAGAACCGAATGGCCGGATACGAGATCCCTGACCCAGCGGACCGCAGGCAGATCGCCGACTCGACGGCGCATCCCGAGGCGGCACCCGACGATGCCAGCACCCCCTGCGACCCGGCGTTCCGGCACGGCGTCGTGGTCGGCTTCGACGGTTCGACGTCGAGCGAGCGCGCCCTGGCGTACGCCGTGGGCATGGCGCACAGAGCCGGGTCCGGCCTGATCATCGTCCACGTCGCCAACAGGCTCCCGACGACCGTCTGGGCCGGCTGCGAGCCGCCCGTCTTCGTCGACGTCCCCGACCATCGCACCGAGGTGCTCGGGCTGGAGCTCGCCTGCGCCGACTACCTCGCCGAGATCCCGTGGATCCTCGTCGAGCGCGGTGGGGACATCTGCCACGAGCTGGAGGACGTCGGCCGGGAGTACGAGGCCGACGCGATCGTCGTCGGCTCCTCGCACGGGTTGGCGGGGCGGTTCTTCGGGTCGGTCGCCGGGCGCCTCGCGAAGCGGGCCCAGCGGCCCGTCGTCGTCATCCCCTGACGGTGCGGCGCCGAACGACCTTGGCGCGTACGCGCGTTGCCGTAGGCGCCGCTCAGTAAATCCACCCATACGTGGAGGTGGATTGTGCGCTTGTGACGGGCATACAGAGGTCAGTGGCCGCGCTGCCGAGCGGGAGGTGACGGACCCGCGAGGCAGCAACCGGCCGGCGTTTTGGGCGACGCCGGCTCAGGGGAGGCGGAATCCCGCGCAGTTGGTGGCCTGCGCGGGGTTCCGCCCTTCCGCTGCGGCAGCCCCCGGGTCACTCCACGGTGACCGACTTGGCGAGGTTGCGCGGCTTGTCGATGTCCCGGCCGAGCTTCAACGCCGTGTGGTACGCGAGGAGTTGGAGCGGGATGCCCATGAGGATCGGGTCGAGCTCCGGCTCGTTCTGCGGGACGAGCAGGGTGTCGTCGGCCTTCTCCTGGTTCTGGTGCGCGATGGCGAGGATGCTGCCGCTGCGGGCCTTGATCTCCTCGAGGGTGGCGCGGTTCTTCTCCAGGAGGTCGTCGTCGGGGAGGATCGCCACCGTCGGGACCGCGGGCTCGATCAGCGCCAGCGGGCCGTGCTTCAACTCCGAGGCGGGGTACGCCTCGGCGTGGATGTACGAGACTTCCTTGAGCTTCAGCGACGCCTCGCGCGCCACCGGGTACCCGCGCACCCGGCCGACGAACATCATGCTGCGCGCGCTCGCGTACTCCGCCGCGAGCTTCTCGATGTCGGGCTCGGTGCCGAGGATCTCGTCGATCTGTCCCGGCAGCTTCCGCAGCCCCTCGATGATCCGCCGCCCGTCGGCGACGGAGAGGTCGCGGATGCGCCCGAGGTGGAGTGCGAGGAGGGCGAAAGCGACGGCCGTGTTGGTGAAGCACTTCGTCGAGACGACGCAGACCTCGGGTCCTGCGTGCACGTAGAGCCCGCCGTCCGCGGCCCGGGCGATCGCCGAGCCGACGACGTTGACGACGCCGAGCACCCGGGCGCCCTTCCGCTTGAGCTCCTGCACGGCGGCGAGGGTGTCGTACGTCTCGCCGGACTGGCTGACGGCGATGTACAGGGTGTCCGGGTCCACCACCGGGTTGCGGTAGCGGAACTCGCTCGCGGGCTCCGCGTCCGCGGGGATGCGCGCGAGCTCCTCGATCAACTGCGCGCCGATCATGCCCGCGTGGTACGCGGAGCCGCACCCGAGGATCTTCACGCGGCGCATCGTGCGGGCCTCGCGGGCGTCGAGGTTGAGGCCGCCGAGGTGGACGGTGGCGAAGCGGTCGTCGATCCTGCCGCGCAGCACGCGGTCGACGGCGTCGGCCTGCTCGGCGATCTCCTTGTGCATGTAGGTGTCGTGGCCGCCCATGTCGTACGACTCGGCGGCCCACTCGACCGTCTCGGGCGACGTGGAGGTGCGGGAGCCCTCGGTGGTGTAGGTGCGGTAGTCGCCCGCTGTGATGGTGGCCATCTCGCCGTCGTCGAGCGTGACGATCTGGCGGGTGTGCGAGACGAGCGCGGCGACGTCGGAGGCGACGAACATCTCGTGCTCGCCGATGCCGAGGACGACGGGGGAGCCGTTGCGGGCGACGACGATGCGGTCCGGGAACTCCTCGTGGAGGACGGCGATGCCGTAGGTGCCCTCGATCGAGCGGAGCGCCTCCTGCACGCGGGCCTCCAGGGTCTCGCCCTGGGCGAGGCCGATGAGGTGGGAGACGACCTCGGTGTCGGTCTCGGAGGCGAGCTCGACGCCCTCGGCGGCGAGCTTGGCGCGCAGCTCGGCCGCGTTGTCGATGATCCCGTTGTGGACGACGGCGACCTTCTCCGCTGCGTCCACGTGCGGGTGCGCGTTGAGGTCGTTGGGGGCGCCGTGGGTGGCCCAGCGGGTGTGGGCGATGCCGACCGTGCCGGTGAACCGCTTCGGGATGCGCTCCTGGAGGTCGCGGACGCGGCCCTTGGTCTTGGCCGTGCGCAGTCCTGCGTTCTTGCCGGTGCCGCTGGAGTGGATGGCGAGGCCCGCGGAGTCGTAACCGCGGTACTCCAGGCGCTGGAGGCCCTCCAGCAGGAGCGGTGCGCTGTCGCGCTTCCCGATGTATCCCACGATTCCGCACATGTCCGGTGCCTCTCCCTTTGGTGCTCGCTGGTGCTGGGGCGTTGTGCCGGGTGCCCCGTTTGTCTGCGGTGGTTCGGTGGCGGTCGTCCCTGTGGTTCTCGGCTCGCGCGCGGGGCCGTCGTCTCCGCCGGGCGGGTGCTGCTCAGCCGTAGACGAGCCTGCGCAGCTGGCGCTCGGAGAGGTCGGGGGGCGCGACCGCGCGGTGCGGTAGTTCTGCTCGGACGCGCTCGAAGATCTCCGCGTTGGTGAGTCCGGCCGATTGCAGCTCGCGGTGGCGGCGGCGGACGAACTCGGCGGCGGTCTCGTCGAAGTAGGCCAGGACGTCGAGGACCACTCGGGCCGCCTCGCCGCGCTGGAGCGGAGTGGTGCGCACCAGGTGGTCGACGAGGTCGTCGTGGGCAGGGGAGCGAACTTCGAGCACCCGTCGATAGTGCTCGTCTCGGGCGAGGAGTGCAAGATTTCTGCCCGGTATCGGGCACGTCGAGGCGAGATCCTCGGCACATCCCCGGTTTTGAGGACCCTCGCGCGCCGTGGCGGTGTCCCCGCGGACGGATACGGGAAGCGACGGCCGGCCGCTCTGCCCGCCCGGCACGTCCCCCAGGGCCGGCCGGTCAGAACCGGTCGAGCACCGCCTTCTTCGCCGCGGCGAACTCCTCCTCGGTGAGGATGCCCTGGCCGCGCAGCTCGCCGAGTTCGCGGAGGCGGCGGAGAAGATCGTCGTGGCCGGAGTCGGAGGTCTCGGGCTGCGGCTGCTTGGTGAGGTCGGCGGGCGCGGGGGAGTCCGGCGCCAGGGGGTGCGGGAGGCGGGCGACGACGGCGGCGCCGAGGAGGACGCTGCCGCCCGTCTCCCGCGCCTGGCGGATGCCCCACAGCGACAGGCAGTTGGGGTCGTGCTGCGCCTTCGTCGTGGCGTGGGAGCCACGCGGGTGGAACCGGAGGCTGCCGTTCTCCCAGCCGACGGCCGGGGTCCACACGACGGAGTCCAGGTCGGCGAGGGCGAACCGGCGCGGCCCTCCCGCCGTCTTGCTCTCCTCGGCCAGCCAGTTCCACTCCAGCTGGACGAGTTCGCCGTCGAACGAGGCCGTGCCGTCGCTGCCGGAAGCGGTGAGGGGCACCCGGGGCCCGGGGAGCAGCCAGCGGTCCGTCGGGGTGTCGGGGACCTGCTCCAGCAGGAGGGCGTTGCGTACCTCGTCGACGAAGTACTCGGCGACGCCCTCGCGGTCCTGCTCGACGCCGAGTTGGTACGGGTCGGACGCCTCCTGGAGCCGGCCGCCCGCCACCTGGGAGAGCGGGTCGGCGCCGTCGCGCATACGGAGGCGCAGCCGGCCGCCGCGCTTCCCGCCGCGCTCGTACGCGACGCCGGCGACGGCCTGGAGCGGGACGGCGACCTCGCCGAGCGTGCGGCGCAGCGGGTGGACCTGCCTGCCCGTACCGGGGACGATACGGACCGTCTCCCCGTCGAAGGTCCATGTGCCCGAGCGCTGAAGAATCTCCGCCATGCGGCGATTATCCGACCACGCCCAGCTCCCTCGCCACCAGCATCCGTTGGACCTCGCTCGTGCCCTCGCCGATCTCCAGGATCTTCGCGTCGCGCCACATGCGGGCCACGGGGTACTCGTTCATGAAGCCGTAGCCGCCGTGGATCTGGGTGGCGTCGCGTGCGTTGTCGACGGCGACCTGCGAGGAGTGGAGCTTCGCCAGCGCCGCCTGCTTCTTGAACCGCTCGCCCGCGACGAGCCGGGAGGCGGCGTCCCGCCAGGCGGTGCGGGCTGTGTGGGCGCGCATCTCCATGTCGGCGAGCGTGAACTGGATCGCCTGGTTGTCGCCGATGGGGCGGCCGAAGGCGTGGCGGGTCCGCGCGTAGGCGACCGACTCGTCGACGCAGCCCTGCGCGAGGCCGGTGGCGAGCGCCGAGATGGCGATGCGGCCCTCGTCGAGGATGCGGAGGAACTGGGCGTAACCGCGGCCTTCTTCGCCGACGAGGTTCCCCGCGGGGACGCGCACGTCGTCGAAGGAGAGGCCGTGGGTGTCCGAGGCGTTCCAGCCGACCTTGTCGTACGCCGGCTCGACGGTGAAGCCGGGGGTGCCGGAGGGGATCAGCAGGGTGGAGATGAGGGGCGAGCCGTCCTCGCGGCGGTCGGTGACCGCGGTGACGGTGACGAACCCCGTGATCTCGGTGCCGGAGTTGGTGATGAAGGACTTGCTGCCGTTGATGACCCACTCGCCGGTCCCGGCGTCGCGTACGGCGGTGGTGCGGGTGCCGCCCGCGTCGGAGCCGCACTCGGGCTCGGTGAGGCCGAAGGCACCGAGGATCTCGCCCGAGCAGAGGCGCGGCAGCCAGGCGCGCTTCTGCTCCTCGGTGCCGAACCGGTGGATCGGCATGGCGCCGAGGGAGACGCCGGCCTCCAGGGTGATCGCGACGGAGGAGTCGACGCGCGCGAGTTCCTCGAGGGCGATGCAGAGCGCGAGGTAGTCGCCGCCCATGCCGCCGTACTCCTCGGGAAAGGGGAGGCCGAAGAGGCCCATCTCGCCCATCTGGCGGACGATTTCGTACGGGAAGGTGTGCGCCTCGTAGTGTTCCGCGATCGTCGGTGCCACGACGTCGTGGGCGAACTTCTCGACGGTGGCGCGGAGTTCCTCGTGTTCGGGGCTGAGCCGGTGGTCGAGTGCCATGGTTTCAGGACTCCTTGGGCCGGGCGCGGGCGTCGTCGGGGGTCTTCCCTGCGAGCGCCTGCACGGTGCGGGAGGGGCTGGGGCGGCCGAGCGCGCCGGCCATCCAGGTGCTGGTGGCGACGAGCCGGTCGAGGTCGACGCCGGTCTCGACGCCGAGGCCGCGGAGCATCCAGACGAGGTCCTCGGTGGCGAGGTTCCCCGTGGCGCTCCTGGCGTACGGGCAGCCGCCGAGGCCGCCGGCGGAGGCGTCGACCGTGGTGACGCCGTACTGGAGGGCCGCGAGGGTGTTCGCCAGCGCCTGCCCGTACGTGTCGTGGAAGTGGACGGCGAGCCGGCCCGCGGGGATGCCGGCCTCGCCGAGGGCGTGGAGCAGCGCGGTGACCTGGCCGGGGGTGGCGACCCCGATCGTGTCCCCGAGGCTCAGCTCGCTGCACCCCATGGAGAGCAACTCCTTGCAGACGTCGACCACTCGGGCGACGGGGACGGGGCCCTCCCACGGGTCGCCGAAGCACATCGACAGGTAGCCGCGCACGGGGACGCCCGACGCGGTGGCTTCCGCGACGACCGGTGCGAACATCTCCAGGGCGCCGGCCACGGTGCGGTTGAGGTTGGCCTGCGCGAAGGACTCCGTGGCGCTGGCGAAGACCGCCGCCGAGCGGACGCCGAGCGCCAACGCCCGTTGCAGACCACGCGCGTTGGGGACGAGGACGGGCAGCGACACGTCCTCGGGGAGGTCGGCGAGGCGCGGGTAGAGCTCTTCCGCGTCGGCGAGCTGCGGCACCCATCGCGGGTGGACGAAACTGGTGGCCTCCACCGTGCGGAGCCCGGCTTCGGCGAGGCGGTGCACGAACTCCGCCTTCACTTCGACGGGGACGACGGCCGACTCGTTCTGGAGCCCGTCGCGCGGGCCGACCTCGTGGATGCGCACCCGCTGCGGGAGGCCCTCGGCCGGTACCCGCATCGGCAGCCCCTCGCTCATCGCGTCCCCTCCTGCTCCTCGGCGCCGCCCTCGACCGTCGCGAGCGGCTGGTCGATGGCGACCGCGGCGCCGGGTGCGACGTCGAGCCGGGTCACCGTGCCGTCGAACGGGGCGGTCAGGACGTGCTCCATCTTCATCGCCTCGACCACCAACAGGTCCTGGTCGGCGCGGACTTGCTCGCCCACGGCCACCTTCACCACCGTCACGGTGCCCGGCATCGGCGCCGAGACGACGCCGTGCGCGGCCGACGCCTCGTCGAGGGCGGCCTCGACCGGGTCGTGCCGCCGCAGATGCCAGGTCGCGCCGGCGTGCGCGAGCCAGACGCCGGCGCCGTCGCGCGCGTGGACGGCGGTGCCGACGACGCCGCCGTACTCCCACGCGACGCGTGCATCCCCGTCGGAGGGGAGCAACCGGCAGTCCACGGGCGGTTCTTCGCCGACCCGGACCCGCGCCCCGTCCGCCGTGCCGCGCAGCCGCACCTCGACGGGCTCGCCGCCCTGGACGCGGAACGTCCGTACGGACCAGGCGGGTTCGGCGCCGAGCCGCCAGCCGGAAGGCACCGCGAACGGGTCGACCCAACCGGGCCCAGCGGGCTCGTCCGCGGCCTGCGCGAGCAGCGCGGCGAGCGCCCAGAGCCGCGGCGGCGGCCCCGCGGGCACCAGAGCCGGTGCGACGCGCCCGACGAGCCCGGTGTCCAGCTCGCCCGAGGCGACCTCCTCGACGTCCAACAGGCCGCGCAGGAACGAGGTGTTGGTCTCGACGCCGAGGACGACGGTCTCCCCGAGCGCCGAGCGCAGCCGGCGGAGCGCGGTGGCGCGGTCGGGACCGTGGGCGATCACCTTGGCGAGCATCGGGTCGTAGTCGGTGCCGACCTCGGTGCCGGTGGCGAGGCCCGAGTCGGTGCGTACGGAGGGGCCTTGGGGCTCCTCCAGGTGCAGGACGCGCCCCGCGGAGGGAAGGAACTCCACCTCCTCGGCGCCGATCCGGGTGCTCTCCGCGCAGACGCGGGCCTCCACCGCGTGCCCGGAGAGGCGGATGTCCCCCTGCGAGAAGGGGAGTTGCTCCCCGGCGGCGACGCGGAGCTGCCACTCGACGAGATCGATCCCCGTGACGAGTTCGGTGACCGGGTGCTCCACCTGGAGCCGGGTGTTCATCTCCATGAAGGCGTACGCCGCGGGATCGCCGTCGGGGACGATGAACTCGACGGTGCCGGCGCCCCGGTACCCGCAGGAGCGTGCCGCCTCGACGGCGGCCTCGCCCATCGCGGAGCGCAGCGCGTCGTCGAGGAGCGGGCTCGGCGCCTCCTCGATGATCTTCTGGTGCCGGCGTTGCAGGGAGCACTCGCGCTCGCCGAGGTGGACGACGTTGCCGTGCCCGTCGGCGAGCACCTGGATCTCGATGTGCCGCGGACGCTCGATCCAGCGCTCCAGCAGGAGCGCGTCGTCGCCGAAGGCGCCGAGCGCGGTGCGCCTCGCCGCGGCGACGGCGTCGGGCAGCTCCCGCTCGTCGGTGACGAGCCGCATGCCCTTGCCGCCGCCTCCCGCCGACGGCTTCAGCAGGACCGGTGTGCCGATCTTCCGTGCGGCGTCAAGGAGTTCGGCGTCGCTCAGCCCGCTCCCCGAGGAGCCGTCGACCACGGGGACGCCGGCCGCGCGCACCGTCTCCTTCGCCCGGATCTTGTCGCCCATGAGCTCGACGGCCTCCGGGGGCGGCCCGACGAAGACGAGCCCGGCCTCGGTGACCGCCCGCGCGAACGCCGCGTTCTCGGCGAGGAACCCGTACCCGGGGTGGACGGCCTGCGCTCCGGTGCGGCGGGCGGCGTCGACGAGGCGCTCGGCGGAGAGGTAGCTCTCGGAGGCCGCCGCGGGACCGAGGAGCACGGCGGAGTCCGCCTCGCGCACGTGGCGCGCGTCGGCGTCGGCCTCGCTGTAGACGGCGACGGCGTGGACGCCGAGTGCGCGGAGGGTGCGGATCACGCGGACCGCGATCTCGCCCCGGTTGGCGACCAGTACCGTGTCGAACATCCGCTGCCTCCCCGCCCGTTGGCGCTTCGCCGGTTCGCTGTCGAGTGTCGTCATCGCCGCCTCACATCCGGAAGACGCCGAACCGCGCCGCGTCCGGGGCCCGTTCGGGGAGGGGGGCCTGCGCGCACGCGGTGAGCGCGAGGCCGAGGACGGAGCGCGTCTGCGTCGGCTCGATGACGCCGTCGTCCCAGAGCCGCGCCGTCGCGTAGTAGGCGTTGCCCTGTTCCTCGTACTGCCGGCGGACCGGCGCCCGGAACTCTTCCTCCTCCTCGGCGCTCCACTCCTCGCCGCGCGTCTCCAACTGGTCGCGCTTGACGGTGGCGAGGACGGAGGCCGCCTGCTCGCCGCCCATCACTGAGATCTTCGCGTTCGGCCACGTCCACAGGAAGCGGGGCGAGTAGGCGCGGCCGCACATCGAGTAGTTGCCCGCGCCGTAGGAGCCGCCGATCACCACCGTCAGCTTCGGTACGCGGGCGCAGGCGACGGCCGTCACCATCTTGGCGCCGTTCTTCGCGATGCCGCCGGCCTCGTAGTCCTTGCCGACCATGAAGCCGGAGATGTTCTGGAGGAAGACGAGCGGGATGCCGCGCTGGTCGCAGAGTTCGACGAAGTGGGCGCCCTTGAGCGCCGATTCGGAGAAGAGCACGCCGTTGTTGGCGACGATGCCGACCGGGTGCCCCATGATGCGGGCGAATCCGGTGACGAGCGTCGTGCCGTACTCGGCCTTGAACTCCTGGAAGCGGGAGGCGTCGACGGTCCTGGCGATGACTTCGCGCACGTCGTAGCTGGTGCGCGAGTCGACGGGGACGGCGGTGTGCAGTCCGGCCGGTTCCGCCGCCGGCTCCTCGGCGGGGAGTACTTGCCAGGGCAGCGCCTCGGGTGCCGGCGGCGCGGGGAGCGTCGCGACGATCCGGCGGAGTATGCGGAGTGCGTGCGCGTCGTCCTCGGCGAGGTGGTCGGTGACGCCGGAGACCCGCGTGTGCACGGCGCCGCCGCCCAACTCCTCGGCGCTGACGACCTCTCCGGTCGCCGCCTTCACCAGCGGCGGCCCGCCGAGGAAGATCGTCCCCTGCTCGCGGACGATGACGGCCTCGTCGCTCATCGCCGGCACGTAGGCGCCGCCTGCCGTGCAGGACCCCAGCACGGCGGCGAGTTGGGGGACGCCGGCGGCGGAGAGCCGTGCCTGGTTGTAGAAGATGCGCCCGAAGTGCTCGCGGTCCGGGAAGACTTCGTCCTGCATCGGCAGGAAGGCGCCGCCCGAGTCGACGAGGTAGAGGCAGGGCAGGCGGTTCTCCAGCGCGACCTCCTGGGCGCGCAGGTGCTTCTTGACCGTCATCGGGTAGTACGTGCCGCCCTTGACGGTTGCGTCGTTGGCGACGACGACGACGAGCCGGCCGCTCACCCGGCCGATGCCGGTGATGATCCCGGCGGAGGGCGCGGCCCCCTCGTACAGGCCGTCGGCCGCCAGCGGGGAGAGTTCGAGGAACGGCGAGCCGGTGTCGAGGAGGCGGTCGACGCGGTCGCGGGGGAGGAGCTTGCCGCGCGCGGTGTGCCGGCTGCGGGCGCGCTCGCCGCCGCCGAGGCGGGCCGCCGCGAGCTTCTCGCGGAG
>NZ_AJTQ01000227.1 GCF_000262345.1 Streptomyces xiaopingdaonensis
TGCGCGGCGGCGCGGGCGCGTGCCGCCTCCGGCGGGGGCTCGGCCGCGACGGAGAGCACCGGCGCTTCGGGGGCGCCCGGCCGGGGCGTGGTCCCTGCGGTCTGCTGCATCGGTCCAGCTCCCTCGCTCGACGGTGCCACTCGCGGCGCGGCGTGTTAGCCGCCGTTAACCGGACGGCGACAGGTTAACGCCCACTAACACCGCTGTCTACAATGGCGGGCATGCGTACCACCAAGGCCGCTCCGGCCCGACGGGAGCAGATCCTGCGGGAGGCGGCGCGGCTCTTCGCCGAGCGCGGTTTCCACGGCGTCGGTGTCGACGAGATAGGAGCGGCCGTCGGCATCAGCGGGCCCGGTATCTACCGGCACTTCGCCGGCAAGGACGCCATGCTCGCCGAACTCCTCGTCGGCATCAGCGAGCGGCTCAACGAGGGCGGGCGCGGCCGGGTCGAGGAGGCGCAGGCCGAGGGCGGCTCCGAGGACGCGGCGCTCGACTCGCTCATCCACGGGCACATCGAGTTCGCGCTCGACGACCGCGCCCTCATCACCCTCCACGACCGGGAGTTGGATCGCCTGCGCCCCGCCGACCGCAAGCGGGTGCGCAGGCTTCAGCGGCAGTACGTCGAGCTCTGGGTCGAGGTGGTGCGCGGGCGGTACCCGCAGCTCGGCGGGCCCGACGCGCGCGTCGCCGTGCACGCCGTCTTCGGACTGCTCAACTCGACGCCGCACCTGAGCGGTTCGTCCGCGCTGCCGGACCGCGGGACGACGGCGGCGCTCCTCCACCGCCTTGCGCGGGGTGCGCTCGCGGCGGCCGCGGCGTGAACCGCGCGCCGTCCGCGCGCCGTCCGAGCCCTCCCGATCCGCGGGGTGCGGGTGGTAGCTTGCGAGAAGTCCCTGAGCAAGCGCTTAGAAAACGAGCCCGCAGCAGCCGGCAGCCCCGGGCTGCGCATCCGAGGAGGCGTGCCGTGCGTCGCACTGTGTTCAACGAGGACCACGAGGCGTTCCGCGAGACGATCCGCGACTTCATCGCCGCCGAGGTCGTGCCGTACTACCAGGAGTGGTCCGAACAGGGCTACGTACCGCGCGAGTTCTACCGCAAGCTCGGCGCGCTCGGCGTCTTCGGCATCGAGGTCCCCGAGGAGTACGGCGGCGCCGGCGAGAGCAGCTTCAAGTTCAACGCCGTCCTCACCGAGGAGACCGCGCGGGCCGGTGTCAGTTTCGGCGGCTCCAGCGTGCACACCGCTCTCTGCCTCCCCTACCTCCTCAAGTACGGCAACGAGGAACAGAAGAAGCGCTGGCTGCCCCGGTTCGTCAGCGGCGAGACGATGACCGCCATCGCCATGACGGAGCCGGGCACCGGCTCCGACCTCGCCGGCATGAAGACCACGGCGAAGCTCTCCGAGGACGGCACGCACTACGTCCTCAACGGCGCCAAGACCTTCATCACCGGCGGCGTCCAGGCCGACCGCGTCCTCGTCTGCTGCCGCACCGCGCCGCCCACGCCCGAGGACCGCCGCGGCGGCATCTCGATCCTCGTCGTCGACGCGCACAGCGAGGGCTTCGCCGTCGGACGCAAGCTCGACAAGCTCGGCCTGCGCGCCTCCGACACCGCCGAACTCTCCTTCACCGACGTCGAGGTGCCGGTGGAGGACCTCCTCGGCGAGGAGGGCAAGGCGTTCTCGTACCTCGCCCACAACCTTCCGCAGGAGCGCCTCGGCATCGCGCTCGGCGCCTACGCGCAGTCGGCGGCGGCCGTACGGTTCGCGAAGGAGTACACGAAGGAGCGGACCGTCTTCGGCAAGGAGGTCGCCTCCTTCCAGAACACCAAGTTCGTCCTCGCCGACTGCCAGTCCGACGTCGACGCGATGCAGGCCGTCGTCGACCGCGCGCTGGAGGCGCTCGACGCCGGCGAGCTCACGCCCGCCGACGCCGCCTCGGCGAAGCTCTTCACCACCGAGCGCGCGGCCCACGTCATCGACAAGTGCCTCCAACTGCACGGCGGTTACGGCTACATGCTGGAGTACCCGATCTCCTCCCTCTACGCCGACACCCGCGTCTCGCGGATCTACGGCGGCACCAGCGAGGTGATGCGGTCCATCATCGCCAAGTCGATGGGCCTGTGAGCCGGACGCGGTACGTCCGCACGACCGCAGACCCACTGTGACGTGCGTCGTCGCCTGGAAGTGCGGTCGCCGGGCAGGATCGACCGCATGAGCCAAGAACTGTCCTCCCTGCTCGACCTGCTCGATCTGGAGCGGGTCGAGCAGGACATCTTCCGCGGGCAGAGCCGCTTCGCCGTGGTCCCCCGCGTCTTCGGCGGTCAAGTCGCCGCGCAGGCCCTCGTATCGGCCTGCCGGACGGTCCCCGCCGAGCGGCTGCCGCACTCGCTCCACTCGTACTTCCTGCGCGCCGGCGATCCCGGGACGCCGATCGTCTACACGGTGGACCGCATCCGCGACGGCCGCTCCTTCACCACCCGGCGGGTCGTCGCCGTGCAGCACGGGCAGCCGATCTTCCACCTCTCGGCGTCCTTCCAGATCCACGAGGAGGGCCTCGAGCACCAGGAGCCGATGCCCGAGGCACCGGACCCGGAGACGCTGCCGACCGCCGAGGAGCTGATGCCCCGGTACGCTTCCCTCTTCCCCGACACGGAGACGCCGCGCCGACTCCTGGAGGCCCGCGCCGCCGTCGACCTGCGCTACGTCCACGAACCGCCGTTCGCCAGCGTCGGCCTCCGCAGGGACCCCCGCTCCCAGGTGTGGTTCCGCACCAACGGCAAGCTCCAGGGCGAGTCCGACGACCCGATGCTCCACATCTGCCTCGCCACCTACGTCTCCGACATGACGCTCCTCGACTCCGTCCTCCTCGCGCACGGGCGCGGCGGTTGGGCGGTCGGCGACGTCGTCGGCGCGAGCCTCGACCACGCGATGTGGTTCCACCGGCCGTTCCGCGCCGACGAGTGGCTCCTCTACGACCAGGAGTCCCCGACGGCGCAGGGCGGCAGGGGCCTCGCCAGGGGGCGCATCTTCACGCGGGGCGGCGCGCTCGCCGTCTCGGTGATCCAGGAGGGCGCCGTGCGCATCCCCCGCGACGAGCAGCGCTGAGCCGGCTCACGTCCGCAGCGCGCCGAAGAGCGCCAGCCACTGCTGCGGCGTGACGTGCCCCACGGGGACGTCCGCGTCGATACGGGCCGCGCGGAACGCCGCCCGTACGCGGTGCGGGGCGCGCCCGCGGGCCAGCGTGGCGTGGAGCGAGCCGCCCACGCCTGTGAACCCTTCGGCCACCAGGCGCCGGTACGGGGCGAGTCGGGCCGCGGGCAGCAGCGGGCGCGAGCGGCGGACGAAGCGCAGTACGCCCGCGTCGACGCGGGGCACGGGGTGGAAGTGGCGCCGGTCGACGGTGGCCGGCATCGTCCACGTGTACCGGGGCCAGCTCTCCACCGTCGCGCGCGGCCAACTCCCGTAGCCGCCGGTGCGCTTGCGGGCGAACTCCCGCTGCGTCAGGAGCGTCGCCGAGGTGAGGTGCGGCGCCGCGAGGCACCAGGCGACGACGGCGGAGGTCCGCGCGAACGGGAGGTTGCCGACGACCGCGAACGCCTGCCGGGGAGGCGGCGCGTCGAGGAAGTCCCCTTGTACGAGGCGGACGTTGGGGGCTGCGACGCGGTGCGGCAGGCGGGCTGCCAACCGCTCGTCGAGCTCGTAGGCGACGACCCGGTCGCAGCGGGCGGCGAGCTCCCGCGTGAGCGCGCCCGCGCCGGGGCCGGGTTCGAGGACGAGGTCCTCGGAGCCGACCCCGGCGAGGCGGACGAGGCGGCGGGCGGTGCCGGGGGAGTGCAGGAGGTTCTGGGAGAGCGCGAGTCGGCGACGTGCCATGGGGGAGTCCTCTGATCGAGGACGGGACAGCCGGCCGCCCGCCCGCGAGCGTCGAACTCGTGGACGTACAGGGCGGTTGGCGGGGTACGGCTGAGCCCGTCCGAGTCGTGGGCGAGTCGGAGGGCTCTGGCCGGGCGGCACGTGACCGTGCGGACGCGGTGCCGGAAGCGGGCAGCCGTGCGTGCCGCGCCCCGCGTGACCGGAGCGGTCAGGGGGCGCGATCGGCGCCGAGGGCCGGTGTTCCGCGGTCGCCTCGGCGAGGGTCCGTGGTCAGGCGGCCGGGCGCAGAGCCTGGCGGTGCCACGGACGGATGTAGATCGCTGCGCACATGCCCGCGAACCTACGGACGCGGCGGGCGCGGGGCAACGGGTTTTTCACCGCGTCAGGCCAGCCCCGCCGCCCTGAGCAGGTAGGCGGTGAGCGGCTCGTACTGCCGCGGCTCCGCGACGTGGTCGTCGAGCGGGACGGTGACCGCGAGCGTGCCCTCCGCCTCGCCGAGGAAGAGCGCCGGGTCGTTGCAGTCGGCGAACCCGACCGTGGGGACGCCGCGTTGGGCGGCGCAGCCGGCCCAGCCGTGGTCGGCGACGACGAGTCCGGGCGCCGGCTCGCCCGCCTCCGTCAGCGCGTCGAGCACCGCGGCCATCGGCGCGGGCGAGTGGGTGTGCCAGAGCGAGGCGCCCCGCTCCAGCACCGCGACGCCGCCGAACTGCACGACCACGGCCTCGTCCGCCACGGTGCCGAACGGCACCCGCACCACCTCGCACCCGGCGGCGTGGACCGCGCGGGCGAGGGAGCCGTGCAGGTCGAGGAGCGAGCCCGGGTGCCCGGTGGCGAAGAGCACCCGCAGCCCGCCGTCGACGGCCCGGCGCAGCTCGGCCGCCGCGCGGTCGAGGGCCGCCGCGGTGAGCAGGGGGTCGATGGTGTCCTGGCCCGTGCGGTGGTCCGGGTCGTCGTCGACGCCGCAGCGCTCCGCCAGCACGGCGAGGACGTCCTGCTCGTCGCTCCACCGGTCGCCCAGCTCCAGGCCGAGCCAGAAGTGGCGGTCGCCGTTGGCGAGGCTGCGGTAGTGCGCGAGGTTGTTCTCGCGCGCGGTGGCGACGTCGCCGGCGATGCGCGTGCCGACGAGGTGGCGCAGGAGCGCGTCGCGCTCCGGCGGGCGGGTGCCGCCGCCGGGGAAACCAGTGGCGCATGTCCCGGGCGGAGGCGGAGGCTGCTGGCGCATGCGGTCATTGTCGCCCCTACGAGGGTGCAGGGGAGCGGCGGGAGGAACTCCGTGCGAGCCGCCTCGTGCTCCCGCTTCCCGCGGGCCCCGGCCGTCGGCCCTCGTCCGCCGGTCCCCGCGGGCGGGACCATCGGCGGACGTTCTGTTGCACCCTGTTGCGGCGGGATGAAATCCGCACGTCGGGACGTTGGCCCTCCCGGCAGACCAGGACAGTGGACGAGACAGCGCCGGCGAAGGGACGCGGAGTGGCGGAGACGGAAGCGGTGACGGGCGCGGGCAGCCGGCAGGGGTGGGCGCGCAGGCTCGCCGGGTACTGCTGGCGGTACCCGCGCGAGGTGCTGCTGGCGCTCGGCGCCTCGCTCGGCGGAATGGCCGTGATGGCGCTGATCCCGCTCCTCACCAAGAGCATCATCGACGACGTGATCGTCGGCGGGGGCGGCGGGCTGTGGCTGTGGATCGGCCTCCTCCTCGCGGCCGCAGTCGTCGTCTACGGGCTCACCTTCGTGCGCCGCTACTACGGGGGGCGCCTCGCGCTCGACGTCCAGCACGACCTGCGCACCGACATGTACCGCTCGATCATCCGGCTCGACGGCCGCAGCCAGGACGAGCTCTCCACGGGGCAGGTCGTCGGACGCGGGACCAGCGACCTCCAGCTCGTGCAGAGCCTCCTGTTCATGCTGCCGATGATGATCGGGAACGTCCTGCTCTTCCTCGTCGCGCTCGGCGTGATGCTGACGCTCTCGCCGCTGCTCACCCTCGTCTCCGTCGCCGTCTTCCCGCTGCTGTGGTGGATCGCCGACCTCAGCCGCACCCGCCTCTTCCCCGCCACCTGGTACGCGCAGCAGCAGGCGGGCGCCGTCGCCTCCGTCGTCGACGGGGCGGTCACCGGCGTGCGCGTCGTCAAGGGGTTCGGGCAGGAGGAGCAGGAGCGCGGGAAGCTGCGCAGGATCAGCCGGGTGCTCTTCGCCGGGCGGCTGCGCACCGTCAAGCTCAACTCCCGCTACACCCCCGCGCTCCAGTCCATCCCCTCGCTGGGACAGGTCGCGATGCTGGCGCTCGGCGGCTGGCTCGCCACCCGGGGGCAGATCACGCTCGGTACCTTCGTCGCCTTCTCCACCTACCTCGCACAGCTCGTCGGGCCCGTGCGGATGCTCGCCATGATGCTCACGGTGGGGCAGCAGGCCCGCGCGGGCGTCGAGCGCATCACCCAGCTCATCGACACCGAGCCCCGGATATCCGAGCGGTCCGACGCGCACGAGCTGCCCGCCGACGCCGAAGCCTCCGTCGAGTTCGACGACGTCACCTTCGGCTACGGGGACGCCGACGAAGCGGGCGTCCCCGTCCTCGACGGCTTCGGCCTCCGCATCGAGCCGGGCGAGACCGTCGCCGTCGTCGGCCCCAGCGGCAGCGGCAAGTCCACCGTCTCGCTGCTGCTTCCGCGGTACTACGACCCCACGGGCGGCGCCGTCCGCGTCGGCGGCCACGACGTGCGGGACCTCACCCTCGACTCGCTCCGCTCCGCGATCGGCCTCGTCCCCGAGGACAGCTTCCTCTTCTCCGGCACCGTCCGCGAGAACATCGCCTACGGCTTCCCCGAGGCGACCGAGGAGCAGATCCTCGCCGCCGCCCGCGTCGCCCAGGCCGACCGCTTCGTCCGCGAACTCCCCGACGCCTACGGGACACGCGTCGGCGAGCAGGGCATGACCCTCTCGGGCGGCCAGCGCCAGCGCATCTCCCTCGCCCGCGCCATCCTCACCGACCCGCGGCTCCTCCTGCTCGACGACGCCACCTCGGCCGTCGACGCGCGCGTCGAGCACGAGATCCACGAGGCGCTGCGCAGCGTCATGGCCGGACGCACCACGCTGCTCATCGCCAACCGCCTCTCCACCCTCGCGCTCGCCGACCGCATCGCCGTCCTCGACCGCGGCCGCCTCGTCGACCTCGGCACCCACGACGAACTCACCGCACGCTGCTCCCTCTACCGCCGCCTCCTCACCGACCCCGACGAACTCGGCGACGTCGACCGCGACCCGGCGGGCCTCGCCGAGCACACGGGCGAGACGGCGGGCGGCGGCATCACGCCCGAACTCTGGGGCCGCACAAGCGAGTCGGAGACCGGCGCCGACCCCGAGGACGCCGCCGCGGCCCCCGCGGCCGCGACCGCGGGCCGCCCCGGCGGCTTCGGCGCGGAGCTCGCCTCGCTCCCCGGCAGCCCCGAACTCCTCGCGAAGGTCGCTGCGTTGCCACCGGCCGACGACGTACCCGACGTCGACGAGGACCGCGCCGAGCAGCGCGAGCGCGCCTACGGGCTGCGCCGCCTCCTGCACGGCTTCGGCGCGGCGCTCGGCGTCGCGCTGCTCTTCGCCGCCCTCGACGCGGGGTTCGGGCTGCTCCTGCCCGTACTCGTCCGGCACGGCATCGACGAGGGCGTCCAGCAGGGCGCGCTCGGCGCGGTCTGGACGGCGGCGGCGTTCGCGCTCTTCGTCGTCGTCGCGCAGTGGGCCGCGCAGTTCGGATCGATGCGGCTCACCGGGCGCACCGGCGAACGCGTCCTGTACGCACTGCGGTTGAAGATTTTCGCGCAGCTCCAGCGGCTCGGCCTCGACTACTACGAGCGGCACCTCGGCGGCGTCGTCATGACGCGGATGACGACCGACGTCGACGCGCTCTCGACGTTCCTCCAGACGGGCCTCGTCACCGCCGTCGTCTCCGTCTTCACCTTCCTCGGCATCCTCGGGGCGCTCTTCGTCCTCGACCTCCAGCTCGCGCTCGTCGTCTCCGCGACGCTGCCGCTGCTCGCCGTCGGCACCGTCATCTTCCGCCGACACAGCGTCCGCGCCTACGAGTTGGCGCGCGAGCGGGTCAGCGCCGTCAACGCGGACCTCCAGGAGTCCGTCGCCGGGCTGCGGATGGTGCAGGCGTTCCGCGGCGAGGAGCGCGGGGCCGAGCGGTTCGCGGCCCGCAGCGACGGGTACCGCAGGGCCCGCATCAGGGGGCAGTGGCTGATCTCGGTCTACTTCCCCTTCGTGCAGTTGCTCGCCTCGCTCGCCACCGCGGGCGTGCTGATCGTCGGCTCGGGGCGGATCGAGAACGGCACGCTCACCGCGGGAGCCCTCGTCGCCTACCTCCTCTACATCGAGCTGTTCTTCGCGCCCGTGCAGCAGCTCTCGCAGGTCTTCGACGGCTACCAGCAGGCCGCCGTCTCCCTCCGGCGCATCCAGGACCTGCTCCGCGAGGAGACCAGCGTCCCCGCCCCCGAGAACCCACGGCCCGTGGCGAGCCTGCGCGGCGAAGTCGCCTTCGACGACGTGCACTTCACCTACACCACCGAGGACGGGCAGGCCGAGGAGGCCGCGCTCTCCGGTGTCGGCCTGACGATCCCCGCCGGGCAGACGGTCGCCTTCGTCGGCGAGACGGGCGCGGGCAAGTCGACGCTGGTGAAGCTCGTCGCCCGCTACTACGACCCGACCGGCGGCGCCGTCCGCGTGGACGGCACCGACCTGCGCGAGTACGACCCCGGCGCGTACCGGCACCGGCTCGGCGTCGTGCCGCAGGAGCCGTTCCTCTTCACCGGCACCGTGCGCGACGCCATCGCGTACGGCCGCATGGACGCGACCGACGCCGAAGTCGAGGCGGCGGCGCGGGCGGTGGGCGCGTGGGACATGGTCGCCGCGCTCCCCGGCGGCTTCCTCCACCCCGTCGACGAGCGCGGACGCAACCTGTCGGCCGGTCAGCGGCAGCTCTTGGCGCTGGCCCGTGCCGAGCTCGTCGACCCCGACGTGCTTCTGCTCGACGAGGCGACCGCCTCGCTCGACCTCGCCACCGAGTCCCTCGTCAACGAGGCGACGGACCGGCTCGCGCACGTCCGCACCACGCTCGTCGTCGCCCACCGGCTGACGACGGCGGCGAGGGCCGACCGCGTGGTCGTCCTCGACCACGGCAGGGTCGTCGAGGACGGCACCCACACCGAACTCCTCGCCCGCGAAGGGCACTACGCCCGCCTGTGGCGGACGTTCAGCGGCGAGGCGCCGCCGGAGCGCGTCGTCGTGCGGCGGGACACGGATGCGGGCCCGGGGGGAGACACGGTCGCCGTGGACGTCTGAGCCGCCCCGCGCGGGGCCGGCTCACGGCCTCCGGCCGACGCCGGCGTAGAACCCCACCTCCGCGTCCGGGAGTTGGGGTTTCTCGTCCGGGCGCCAGCGGTGGCCGACGACGAGGCCGGGGTCGAGGAGGTCGAGGCCTTCGAAGAAGCGGGCGACCTCGGCGTGCGAACGGAGCTTCCCTTCGATGCCCTTGCGCTGGTACATCTCGCCGAGCTCTCTGGCGTCGTCGCGCGCGAAGTCGTCCGTGGCGTGGGAGAGGACGAGGTGGGAACCGGGTGCCAGAGCGTCGAGGAGGCCGCGGACGAGGCCGTACGGGTCGGCGGCGTCCGGGACGAAGTGCAGCAGCGCGACGACGGAGAGCGCCACCGGTTCCCTGAGGTCCAGCACCTCCCGGATCTGCGGGAGTTGCAGGACGTCGTCCTTGAGGACGTCGGCCTCGGCGTACGCCGTCCGCCCCTGCGGGGTTCCGCGCATGAGGGCGTCGACGTACTCGATGACGAGCGGGTCGTTGTCGACGTAGACGACGCGGGCCTCGGGCGCCTCGGCTTGGGCGATCTGGTGGAGGTTGGGTTCGGTGGGGATGCCGGTGCCGAGGTCGAGGAACTGGCGAACTCCTCTGTCACGGGCGAGGGTTCGGGTGGCGCGGTGCATGAAGGCACGGTTGGCGCGTGCTCCCGTGCGTACGGCGGGGAAGCGGGCGACGACCTGTTCGGCTGTCTGCCGGTCGGCCTCGAACCAGTCCTTGCCGCCGAGGTAGTA
>NZ_AJTQ01000228.1 GCF_000262345.1 Streptomyces xiaopingdaonensis
CGTGTGCGGTCTCGTCCCGTGTGCCGGGTTGTCCATCGGGTGAACTCCTGTGTCCGGTACGGGCGTCAGGGCTTGCGGGCGACGCCGGCGTAGAAGCCGACCTCTGCGTCCGGGAGTCGGGGCTCCTCGTCCGGGCGCCAACGGTGGCCGACGACGAGGCCGGGGTCGAGGAGGTCGAGCCCGTCGAAGAAGCCTGCCACCTCCTCGCCCGAGCGGAGGCGGCCGCTGATGCCCCGCCCCTCGTACATCTCGCGCACCTGTCTGGCGTTGTCACCGAAGTCCGCCGTGGCGTGGGAGAGGACGAGGAAGCTGCCGGGGGCGAGCCGGTCGAGGAGGCGGCGGACCAACTCGTACGGTTCTTCCTCGTCGGGCATGAAGTGCATCAGCGCCACGAGGCTCAGCGCGACGGGCCGGTCCAGGTCGAGGGTGTCGGTGACGCTGGGGTCGGCGAGCAGGTCGTGCGTGCGGACGTCGGCTTCCAGGTAGGTGGTGCGGCCCTGCGGGGTGCCGCGGAGCAGTGCGTCGGCGTACTCGATGACGAGCGGGTCGTTGTCGACGTAGACGACGCGGGACTCGGGCGCCTCGGCCTGCGCGATCTGGTGGAGGTTGGGCTTGGTCGGGATGCCGGTGCCGAGGTCGAGGAACTGGCGGACGCCCTCCTCGCGGGCGAGCGCGCGCGTCGCCCGGTGCATGAACTGCCGGTTGGCCCTCGCCCACGTGCGTACCGCGGGGAAACCGCTGACCACCTCCTCGGCCATCCTGCGGTCCGCCTCGAACCAGTCCTTGCCGCCGAGGTAGTAGTCGTACATGCGGGCCGGGTGCGGACGCGAGGTGTCGATCGTCTCGTGCGGGTGGTCGGACATCGGGCCTCCGGGCGTCGTCGGGTCGGCGTGTGGTGCGGCCGGTGGGCGTGGGGGAGTGGTGAAGATCCAAGTATGGCCGGACCGTGGCCAGTTGGGGCGGGGTTGGCAAAAGCGGCTCAAGGATCTGCTGCCGCGTGGCCAACTTCCGTGTCGAGCACGGGAGTTCGTCGACGGAGCGGGCGCGGCTCCGATGCAGGGGTTGCTTCGTGTGACGGGTTCGGCGCGGTCCGTGCGCGACGTCCGTTCCCGAGACACAGGCAGCGAGGAGAGGTGTGGGGCGCCCTCAGTCACTACGCCGCGGGACGCCTGTGCTTGGAGAGCCCAACTGCGACGTCGGGCCTTCGGCCCTACGGAGCGGGGCACTCGCGGCAGAGTGCGCCCAGGTGGGTGTCGCAGGTCTGCAAGACGCCACCGGGCGGCGGACGGTCCTCGACGTACCAGTGCATCGCCGACGTCTCGGAGTTGGGCACGAAGGGCTGCGGAGCGTCCGTCCCCGCGGTGTAGAGGGCGCCGTAGCGCACGTTGTCGGGCGTCCCGAGCATCGTCCGCGCGTACCCGACGAACCGCATGCCATCGGCGTCCACCAACTGTCCCGACTCTTCCCACAGTTCGCGCGCGGCCGCGTCCCGGGCCGGTTCCCCCGGCTCGATCCCGCCGCCGGGCAGTTCCCAGCAGTCCCGGCTCACCACATGGACGAGGAGGAACCGCTCGCGGTGGAAGAGCGCCGTGACGACGTAGGCGAGCGGCGCGTCGTCGAACCGCCGGTCCTCCAGGCCGTCGTGCACGAAGGAGAGAAGCCGAATCCCGAGCGGCCCGACGGCCAAGGGCTGGGCGGGGGAGGTGTGGGTCATGGGGGGAGTATGCTCTTCCGCGGGTGCCGCTAAGTGGTGGGATGAGCCTGCGCCTACAACGCGAACCGAGACAGCCTGCGGAAAAGCAACGAGGGTGCTACACCGTGCACTTGCACGACTACGCTGTCGAGACGTCGGCGCACCAGAACGCCCGGCGCGCGGGCTGGGCAGGCCGCGTCCCCTCGGACGTGTCCGACGATGCCACGCACCCCCGGCTCAACCAGGCAAGGATGCCCGACTACGGCCCCGGTGCAGGCAAGGGCGGCGAAGTGCTCGTCATCGGAGTCCCCGAAGCGAAGCTGACAGTCCCGGTCTTCGGCACCCAGACCAGGAAACTGAGCCGTGCGTTGACGACGCTCGTGGAGACGCTGGACGCCTCGGGGAGCCGTGTGGTCTCACCGGAGACACTGTAGGCGTGGCATCAAGCGGGTCACGCCCCCTTCACTGCCTCCCCTGGGTAGCCGATCAAAACGGCATTGATCGAGAGCAGGGACGCTTGTGGACGGCTACGGACGCGGTGACCGAGACTGCACGTGAGACCTGAGCAACCGCCTGGTCGCGGAGCACCTGGGTCTCGGAGGCTAGGCCCTCCCGTGCTGGCTCGGAACAACGATGTGTAGCTGCTGGAGACCATACAGAGCGGCATGGAACGCGGCCGCGATCTCACGTGCCTTCTCCTCACTCTCGATCGGCCACATGGAGATGTAGTCAGCCCCAACGCTCGCGTTCGTCACAGTGCCAGCACGTACCAGCGCTTCAGCCGCAGACTGCAAGGCTGTCACTGCTTGGTCCGGGAGGATGGGCTTGCTGCTGGCCATGGCGTCAAGTTGCACCTTCCAACGCGGCCCCTGGCGAGCGATGCACACAAAGATCGCGTCATTGGTCTTGGCACTTCTATAGGCCGCATGGTGGGCTTCCGAATTGGTGCAGTCGGGGATGAGTGCAGCTTGGAGTGGCATCCCAGGCGTCGACATGTGCACATGGTCGCAGGCGCTCACGCCATTCATCAGGCGAACGCATCATGACAGCCAACCCCGCATCGCCTGCCAGGCGTTGAGCGTGGCCGAACATGCGCCGCTCGGGATGGCATCTGCCCTCCAGTCGCCGGCTCATCAGTTCGCCAGGGGGCAGTTTCCAGGAACGGAGCGGACCTACGGGATACTCAAAGCCTTCAGCTCAGCCAGCCGACCGGTGATCGCAGCGGAAAAGTGACGCCAGTCCAGGGATTCCTCAGGCTCTCCCGGGCTGGTATCTGCCTTGGAAGAGGTGATGTAGCAGGCCGTGTCGTAGAGCCTCTCATCCATCAGTCTTTTACAGAAGATGGCGAAGCGGTCTTGGTAGGACGTGCCCTGCCAGATGGCCTCTGGGGGGAACGCCAGCTTTGAGGCGAGACGGACCGCACTCCTGGACTTAGGGTGATCCTCCATGATGAAGAAGTATCCGAGCCAGGGCTGCGAACCGGGATAGAGCTCGGCAAGAGCGGCACGCCGCAGGTCGACCGCGCTTCCCAGGGCTTCCTCGACCCGATTGTTGTAGTTGTTGCCGAAGGACGGGCCGCCGAGTGCCTTGAGCTCGAACGCTGCGACCAGGGTCCCCTTGTGCGCGACGACTATGTCCCACTTCTTCAACGGCCGGTAGTACCCCGGAAGTTCGAGGTTCTTGTCCACGCGGATCGATTCCTTGGGGTACCCAGCGTCCAGGAAAAACTTGGCGATCAGGCCAGCGATGCCGTCGAAGTGCTTGCCACCACGGACAGATCCTGCAGTGCCAGCGCCCACAGCATCCTTGATGGCTGATAGATCGTTCTGCGTCGACCTCGCTCCCCAGTACTGAGCAACAGCATCCTCGAAGTCTTGGCGGGTGACCGTCAAGTTCCGCTCCTCCTAGTCGGGCAGCTCGGCAAGCCCATAGACACGCAACGCAGCCTCGGTGGCAGCCTCCACGTCTCGCTTGTCGAAGGCATCTGCCAGAGCGGCTTGATCGCTCGCACTGATCGCTTCCGGGTCAGGCACACGGATCTTGCGGAGGTACTGGGCTTGGAAGCGGAGGGTCCCCCCGCGCATCTTGACCGCGTATGCCTCCACGAACGCCTCCGCGACCCTGGACAGCAGCAGGCCACCAAGTACGCGCATGTCCCAGACATCCGAGACGATGAAGTACAGGTTGTGATGAGGGTACAGGCCGCCTTCATCGAGGACTGGATGCATCCGCAACTTCATGTCTGGAAACAACAGCTTGTGCCGGCGGGTGAGTTGGTGGTCAACCTTGTCAATGGTCTTGTACCAACGCTCGGGCTGCTTCACCGCGACGTACCGCTTACGCAGAGCTTCCCCATGCTTCTCGAAGTACGCAGCCAGGCGGGGGTACTCGGCGAGGTCGACCAGGTCACCGCTGGCCGTCCACGGGTTGACCAGACGCGTGCCCTCCCAGTTGAGGGTGCCGCTGATGGTGTCGCGGACCATTGCCATAGGCAGCAGCCGGTCCTCCTCGACCAAGTCCTCATCCTTCGTGAGGAAGACCTTGTCAGCACCGGTCGCGATACCGATCCCCACTTTAGTCCCGGTCTGAGTGTCCTCCAGCAGCCGGAAGCGCTCAGTCATGTCTTCAAGCACGGCCAGTCTTGCTGGCGATGCGGCCGGCCAGGAGTTTTCCCCAGGGAACCACTGAGGCATGCGCGCTGCTTCGACTGCAGGCGTGGTGAATGATGTGGGCCCGTTGGCCATGCACCAAGCGACGAAGTCTCGGGCTTGCCGGGCCCCAAACGATCGCTTGGCGTCTGCTGCCACGGCCTCGCCCTGTTCCTTGTTCGAGATGAGCGTGATCGCAGGGTAGGCCGAAACCTGATCATCGAAGGCATCCACGTCGTGCATCACCAGAGCGAGGTCCATGCTGAAGTGGTTCGTCACCATCGTGCGCAGCCGACGACCATATTGATTCCGCATCCAGCGGTCTGCGCAGATGAACCCCAGCTTCCCCTCAGGGTTGAGGCTCCTGAGCGCGACCTCGTAGAAGCCGACGTAGATGTCGGCCCGACCGCCCATCGTGGCGCAGGCACTTCGGTAGGCCGCCATCCGGTCGTCAGGCACGTCTTCAAGCCGGATGTACGGGGGGTTGCCGACGACGTAGTCGGCACGATGCTCGTCGTTCGACTGAAGCAGATAGTCCCCTTGCTTCACCCACTCTGCAGCAATGTCATTCGCGTCCATGTCAGCCCAGCCCTCTTGCCGCAGCCTCTCCGCGACCAGAAATCGGCTCTGCTCCACATTGCGGTCCAGCAGGTCGTAAGCGCGTACGGCATTAACCGCGTCTGAGACCGGGCGCTCGTGCACTCGGCATGACTCAGTGATCCGTGAGGCGACGACTGCCAGGAACGCACCACTGCCACAGGCCGGCTCCACGAGCTTCAGAGTGCACAGGTCCCTGTCGGCGGTGTACCCGAGGAGGTCGAGGATGAGCTCGACGATCCAAGCACGTGTGAAAACCTCGCCGTGTTCAACAGCCTCCTGCAGAGACTCAGGGAGGGATAGGTCTTCAGTGCTGGTTCGCGCCATAGTCGTCACGTGGGGACAGTATCCCTCCCACCTCCGTCAGCTCACGTCTATCCACAGAGGGTAGGCACTGTGTAACACAAGTCGTGTCCTACGATCCGCACCATGATTCGTGCTGTGGTGTTCGATGTCGGTGAGTGTCTGGTGGATGAGACGCGGGAGTACGGGGCGTGGGCGGACTGGTTGGGGGTGCCTCGGCATACGTACGCGGCGATGTTCGGTGCGGTCATCGCGCAGGGGCGGGACTATCGCGAGACGTTCCAGATGTTCCGGCCCGGGTTCGATCTCTCGGAGGAGCGGGAGAAGCGGGCGGCGGCCGGGAAGCCTGAGTGGTTCGGTGAGGACGATCTGTACGCGGACGTGCGGCCGTCCCTGAGTGCGTTGCGTGAGGCGGGGCTGTGGGTCGGGATCGCGGGGAATCAGACCGTTCGGGCCGGCGGGCTGCTGCGGGGGCTCGCGCTGCCAACGGACATGGTGGCGACGAGTGATGACTGGGGTGCGTCGAAGCCGGATGTCAAGTTCTTCGAGCACGTCATCGAGGCCACGCCCGCCGAGGCTCACGAGATCTTGTACGTGGGTGACCGGCTGGACAACGACATCCGCCCCGCGGCCGAGGCCGGGCTGCTGACGGCGCTGGTGCGGAGGGGGCCGTGGGGGACGATTCAGCAGCACGATCCGGAAGCCGACACTGTCGCGACGATGCGGATCGATGCGCTGGCCGAGCTTCCGGAGCGTGTGGCGTCCTTCAACGCTGCAGAGCGCTGACGGTGGTTCCCCAGTCGTAGAGGCGGTCGTCCAGCTCGCGGACGCACTGTTCGCCCTGCCAGGGGGCGAGGGTGCGGCGGACCTCGCGGACGCGTTCCATGCCGGTGGCGTACCAGGTGCGGGCGAGCTGGTCGAGGGCCTCGCGCGCGTACCGGCAGGCCTCATCGGGGTTGTCGGCTGCGGCCTCGACGGCAGCCAAGTCGCCGAGGAGCACGGTGCGTTGTTTGGCGGAGGCTTCGGGAAGATTGTCGAGGGCCTGGTGGAGGGTTTCCCGGGCCTGGGGGAGGTGACCGGCGATGAGCTGGGTGTTGCCCTTGAACGCGGCGAGGCGTGCGGGGCTGAACCAGTCCATCCAGTCGGGGGTGGGATGATCGTTACCATCGGCGAGGGTTTCTTCGGCGTGGTGGATGAGCTTGAGGGCAGAACGGGTGTGGCCGCAGCGGGTTTCGCATTCGGCTTCCACCGCGTCCAGCCAGGCCCACAGTTCGGCGGAGGCGGGGCTGCGGCGGGCATAGGCGCGGGCGGCGACCATGCGTTCCGCGGCGCCGTCGCGGTCGTCCGTCCAGCCGGGGATGAACGCAGTGTGGGCGAGGACTGCCGCACCCATGAGGGCGTCGTCGGCCTCGCCCGCTGCCTGGAGGGCGCGCAGGAGGGTTTCTTCGGCGCGGTCGGGTTGGCGCAAGTCGAAGAACTCGATGCGGCCCGACAGCAGGAAGGACTCCGCGACTGCTGCAGCGAGCGCCTGCCGGGAGGGGCCGGCAGTCTCGGGCAGGAGGGCGCACCCGAGACGGGCATGTTCCAACGCGGCGGGGTGAAGCGTGGCGGGGGCAACGGACCAGTACAGGTGCCGGTGCGCCTGCGTGACGGATTCGAAACTCCGCACGGCGCTGGCCGGTTGTGTGGTGGTGACGCTCTGGGCGGGCACGGTCCCCAGTCCCGGCGCGGGCGTCACGCGTGACGGCGTGCTGCTGCTTGCGCTGGTGCTGCCCCAGGGAGCGGCGAAGCCGAGTTCGTCCATGTTCTGCCCGAGCAGATGGGTCAGCACGCGGCGGACGTCGGGCTGTGGCCAGGGTGGCTCGGCCGACTCCCAGCGCCGCACCTGCCGCACGCCAACCGCCAGCCCTCGTATGCCGAGTTGGCCCGCTGCCTGTGTGACGGCGTCGGCGAGTTCCTGCTGCGAGTTGTAACCGGCCGCCACCCGTGCGGACTTCAGACGCGTGTTGCCTGCTGGACGGGACATGCCTCACCTCCGTGACCGAACCTTCCCTGAGGTTCTCACGAACGTCCTACTCCCAGGCGCCATACCGCCTTTGGATCACAAGTAAGTCCTCTCAGTGGCCGGTTGGCGACCTCTACAAGTCCTCGAATGCGCAACAAGGTGAGCTCAGGATGGCCTCTTCGCTCGACACCGCAACGATCGAGGAGGCGCGAAACCGCCATGCATCCGCAGCTGTCACGACCACCCACACTGTCGACCATCGCCGGCTACGAACTGCAAGCAGCCGGCTATGCCTGGGATGCGATCTGCGCCGAGCGCAGGCTCGGCATGCGGGCGCTGTCCTTCATGCGTGAAGACTGCGGGGTGGTGATCGACGACCCACGCAAATCCGTCCTCTACTGGTTCGTTCCCTGCGGCACCGCCCCCGAGTGGAACCTCCCGGGAACCACGGCCCTCGGCATGGGTCAGCACTTGGTGGTGCCTCCGCAGCAGCGGCAGCAGGGGCCAGGCCCCCACTGGCACATCGCGCCGGGTGACTCGCGCTTCCTCACCCCTGCCCGCCTGTTGCGCTCCTCCCTCCAGGCCGCGGGAGCGCGTGACTGCCGTCCCCTGGAGGCTTCGTGAACCTCCTAGCCACCCGGCATTCCGCCCACAGCCTCTCCGGTCGTGCCAAGCAGTCGATGACCACTGGTGATCCGCTCGGTGCAGTCCTCGGCACGGTGTGGGCCCTGGGCTCGCTGACGTGCATCGCGCTTCTGTCGCTGCTCGTGCCCGACAACAGCGCACAGCACGCCCTCTCCGCTGGGCCCATCGCGTCCAGTCCGGACCTCGCATCACCCGATGCGGCCGCTGCACAGCAGCACTGAACGGCGGGTGTCGCTGCCCGCCCCTCTGCTCCCGCCCTCGCCTGCGCTCGACCCGTTCCCCCACGGCGTAGCTGCTTCGGCGAGGGCGGGGCTCACGCCTCCCATTTGAAGGAGTCGCGTTCCCATGCTTGAGCACCGCGCCCTCAAACGCCTCGACGCTGCCGTACCCGTGCGAGTCTCGGTTGACCGGACCTTACGGGTGAAGGTCATCGACGCCTGTGGCATGACCTGCACCTTCTGTCACAACGAAGGCACCCCCGTCAGCGCCGACAACCGCCCCGGACGCCCCTTCACCGGCACCGGCCCCTCCGGGCGCACCTCTCTCTACCTCGCCGGCAACGGCGCCCGCTTCCTCAGCGCACCCATCCACCCCGACCCCGCCTTCGCCGCGGCTCTCTCACAGCTGCGCGACGCCCTGGGATTCGACGAAGTCCACCTCACCGGCGGCGAACCCACACTCCACCCCGAGCTCCCACAGCTCGTCCGGCTCGCGCGCCAGGCCGGGTACCGGGTGAGCGTGACATCCAACGGTGAGAACGGCGCCCGCGCCCTTCCGACGTGTGCCGAAGCCGGCCTGGGTCACGTCAACTTCTCCATCTTCGGCACCACCCCGGAAGAACTCGCCCAAGTACAGGCCACACGCCTGCGCTCCCCACACCTGGCCGCCCGCAAGATCGCAGCCCTGGAGAAGTCCCTCCAAGTCTCGCTAAACATGGACCTCGGAACCCGCGCCAACGTCGTCCTCCCCGACGCCGACCACATCGACCGCGTACGCCGCCTGCTGGAGCGCTACTCCCCGCAACTGTCCGTCCGCGTCCTCTCTTCCCTCGCCGACGGAGAGGCCTCACTGGACGCGATAGACCAGCTCCTGGAGGAGGTTGGTGCCGCGCCAGCGGAGGTTCGGTTGATCGCCGGAACGTCCGGATTCCGCATCCGCTACCGGCTCCCCGACGGGCGCCCGCTCGTTGTGAAACACATACGCCCCCTCCGCCTCCCCGACACTTGCACCGGCTGTCGGTTCAACAACTCCGTTGACTGCGAGGAGGGTTACTACGGTGTCCGCCTCTACCGCGACACCGACGGCACCTTCCACGTCGGCGTATGCATTCAGCGGATGGACCTGTGCCTGCCCGTGGAAGAGTTCGTCACCAGCGACCTGTGCGGCGAAGTCAGACGAATACGCGAACAGGACCACCACGACCTGACCACCTGAACCCACCCCCGAGAGAACAGAAGGAGAGTCATGGCCGAGCACGAGTACGAAGCCAAGTTCCTCACCGTCGACACCGATGCCGTCCGCGACCAGCTCCGCACCAAGGGAGCCGAACTCGCCTTTCCCCGAACCCTCTTCACCCGCCTGATCTTCGAGAACGACGCCGTCCAGGGCGAGCAGTGGCTCCGCCTGCGCAACGAAGGCGGCAAGACCACCCTCACCCTCAAACAGGTCACCGACGCCAGCAACATCCACGGCACCACCGAGATCGAGATCCAGGTCGACGACCTCACCAAGACAACCGAGCTGCTGATCGCCCTCGGCCTCCGACAGGTGCGATACCAGCAGAACTACCGCGAGGAATGGCAGCTCGACGGCGTCACCTACGACCTCGACACCTGGCCCGACCTCCCCACCTTCCTGGAGATCGAAAGCACCTCCGAAGAAGCCGTACGCAAAGCCGCCGCCGACCTCGGACTCGATTACACCGAAGCGCGCTTCGGCAGCGTCGACCTCATCTACAAGAGCGAACACGGCCGCGACATCCTCGCCGAGCCCACCCTCCTCTTCGGCTGAGGGCCACACGCTGACGCGGTGTCCTCCCGAGCCGATAGGAGGGCACCGCTGCCACGCCCAGCCACGCGTTCCTGGCTGATCCTCCGCCGCGCCCGACGAGCTGCCGCCTCGACAGCGCACGTGCGCGCCCGGACTGAGCCGGCGGTCGGCCGGAGTCGTGATTTTGCCGCAGCCTCCGACGGGACGGTTGCCCGGCTGTCGCCTGAGCCGCATGGCCCAACAGTCACACTAGCCCTGGCGGCCCCGCCCCCGCAGGGATAGGTTCGCGCTGACCCAATCGACCCCAGGGGAGGGCGAATGCGGAAGACGCTCAGATGGGTGCTGTCGCTCGTGGTGCTCATAGGCGCCGTCGGGCTCGGCGGTGCTCCGGCGGGCGCGGCCACGGAGGCGCGCACCGATATCAAGGACCGCATACTCGCGGTGCCGGGGATGAGTCTCATCGAGGAGAAGCCGGTCGACGGGTACCGGTTCTTCGTCCTCGGGTTCGAGCAGCCGGTCGATCACCGGCATCCGCGCAAGGGCACCTTCACTCAGCGGATCTCCGTCCTGCACAAGGGCGAGGACCGCCCGATGGTCTTCTTCACCTCGGGATACGGCCTCAGCACGGACCCGAGCAGGAGCGAGCCGACGCAGATGCTCGACGGCAACCAGGTCTCGATGGAGTACCGGTTCTTCGAGCCTTCGCGTCCCGAGCCGGCCGACTGGTCGAAGCTCGACATCTGGCAGGCCGCCAGCGATCAGCACCGCATCTTCAAGGCGCTCAACCGCATCTACGGCGCCAACTGGATCTCCACGGGCGGCTCGAAGGGCGGCATGACGGCCACCTACTACCGCCGCTTCTACCCGCAGGACATGGACGGCACGGTCGCCTACGTCGCGCCCAACGACGTGGAGAACGACGAGGACTCCGCGTACTACGACTTCTTCGCGAACGTGGGCACCCAGGAGTGCCGCGACCGGCTCAACGGCGTCCAGCACGAGCTCTTCGACCGCCGCGACGAGATGGTCTCCCGCCTGGAGAAGTGGGCGAAGGACGAGGGTTACACCTTCGAGCTGGCGGGCGACGCCGACCGCGCCTTCGAGATCGTGGCGCAGGACCTGGTGTGGGGCTTCTGGCAGTACCACCTGCTCGACGAGTGCGGAGACGTGCCGTCGAAGGACGCGCCGACCGACGAGCTCTACGAGTGGGCCGACGAGATCGGCGGCTGGGACGCCGGCACCGACCAGGGCATGCTCCCGTACACGCCGTACTACCACCAGGCGGGCACGCAGCTCGGCTCGCCCGACTACGAGGAGCCGCTCCTCGACGACGTGCGCAAGTACCCGGGCATCAACACCCCGCGCACGTACGTTCCGAGGGACATCCCGATGGAGTACGACGGCGGCAGGGCGATGCGCGACATCGACCGCTGGGTGAAGCACCGCTCCTCGGAGATGCTCTTCGTCAACGGTGAGAACGACCCGTGGAGCGCCGAGCCGTTCGAGGTCGGCAGGGGCGCCAAGGACGCGCACGTGTACGTGGCGCCCGGGCAGAACCACGGTGCGAACATCGCCAAGCTCGCCGAGGACGACCGTGCCGCGGCGACGCGCGCGTTGATGAAGTGGGGCGGCGTCGACGTCGAACCGG
This sequence comes from Streptomyces xiaopingdaonensis, assembly GCF_000262345.1. Classification (GTDB taxonomy): domain Bacteria; phylum Actinomycetota; class Actinomycetes; order Streptomycetales; family Streptomycetaceae; genus Streptomyces; species Streptomyces xiaopingdaonensis. The sequence continues at coordinate 11,529 of NZ_AJTQ01000228.1, forward strand.
GCGCCTCCGTCAAGCGGTTGACGCCCTACGACAAGCAGCTCGACAAGCCGCAGGAGCGGCACATGACGCTCCGTCCCTGAACGGGCCCGCCTCCGGGCGGTGTTGAGGGGCCGGCTCCGCGCTGCGGGGCCGGCCCCCGTGGCGTGGAGGCGGACGTTTCACGCTTCCGTGAGGGGCGGTTCCCCGACGGCGGCGGCGTGGAGCCCGCGGAGGTGGCGGGCCACCTCCGCCAACAAGGGTGCTGCCGAAGGGGCTTCGGGGAACCAGCGCTTCTCGTACTCCCAGCAGAGCCACGCCCCCGTACCGAACTCGCCGGCAGGTTCGGAGGCGCAGACGGCGCTTACCACCTCGTCGAGCGGGACGGCGCCCTCGCCCGGCGGGAGCGGTGTCGTGTCCTCGCGGGAGGGCGCGTCCTTCACCTGCGTGTAGCCCAGGTGGCCGTGGAGCGCGGTGTACGAATCGGCCGGGGTCTCGCCCGCACGCCAGGTGTGGAGGGCGTCCCAGAGGACGCCCACGGACGGGTGGTCGACGCGGGCAGCGACGCGCGCGGCAGCGGCGGCCGAGGCGTGCGAGTCGTGGGTCTCGAGGAGGAGGCGCACACCCAGGTCGGCCGCGAGCGGGGCGCACCTGGCGAGGCGGCGCGCAGCCGTGGCGTCGGCCTCCTCCCGCGACTGCTCGCCGCCGCCGGGGAAGACGCGTACCGCGCGTGCGCCGAGGTCCCTGGCGAGTTCGGCGAGGGCGCGCACCTCGTCGAGTACGGGCTCGTCCTCGCCTGCCTCGGCCACGTGCGCGTACCCGGCGAGGGCGAGGATCTCGACGCCTGCCTCTTTGAACTCCTCGACCACGTCCACCCGTTGGGTGAGTCGCAGGCCGGTGTGGACCGGCTCCTCCGGGTGGACGCGCAGCTCGACGCCGTGGAATCCACCGCCGGCGACGAGGGAGGCCACCTCGGAGAGGGGGAGCCCGGGCATGCCGAGCGTGGAGAAGGCGAGTCGCATGCGGGTCAGCCGATCAGATGAGTGTGTCCTGCGACAAGTCCCGTACGTGAACTTGACATGATACGTGCGGTGTTGGGGGGTTCGGGCCTTGACGGGAGGGGCCGGCAGCGCTGTGACGTCCTCTTGTTGCCCCGTGCGTGCCGCGGTTACCTTGTGGCGCGGAGCCGGGGTGCCCGTCGCCGCCGTCCGCCCGGCCTGCCGAGGGAGCACGACGTGGAACGCACCGCCCTCCGGATCGCCCTCAACGGCGTCACCGGCCGCATGGGATACCACCAGCACCTCGTCCGCTCGCTGCTCGCGCTGCGGGCCGAGGGCGGCCTGCGGCTCGCCGACGGGCGGCTGCTGTGGCCCGAACTCGTCCTCGTCGGGCGCCGGTCGGAGGCCCTGCGGGAGATCGCCGCCGTGCACGGACTCGATCCGGATTCGGTCTCCACCGACCTCGACGCGGTCCTCGCCGACCCGGAGGTCGACGTCTACTTCGACGCGCAGACGACCTCGGCCCGCGCCGACGCCGTACGCCGCGCCCTGGCCGCGGGCAAGCACGTCTACACGGAGAAGCCGACCGCCGGCACCGCGGCCGAGGCGCTCGAACTCGCCCGTCTCGCCGAGGAGTCGGGCGTTCGGCACGGCGTCGTGCAGGACAAGCTCTACCTGCCGGGGCTGCGGAAGCTGAAGCGGCTCCTCGACGGCGGGTTCTTCGGCCGAGTGCTCTCCGTGCGCGGAGACTTCGGCTACTGGGTCTTCGAGGGCGACTGGCAGCCGGCCCAGCGTCCCTCGTGGAACTACCGCAGGGAGGACGGCGGCGGCATCGTCGCCGACATGTTCCCGCACTGGGAGTACCTCCTGCGCGGCCTCTTCGGGCCCGTCCGCTCCGTGCAGGCCCGCACCGCGACGCATCTGCCGCACCGCACCGACGAGTCGGGGCGGCGGTACGCGGCGACCGCGGACGACGCCGCCTACGCCGTCTTCGGCCTCGACGGCGGCGTCGTCGCGCAGTTCAACTCGTCGTGGGCGGTACGGGTGCACCGGGACGAGCTGCTGGAGGTGCAGGTGGACGGCGTCGAAGGGTCGGCCGTCGCCGGGCTGCACGGCTGCCGGATCCAGCATCGCGCCGTGACGCCGCGCCCCGTGTGGAACCCCGATCTTCCGGAGGAGTCGCGGTTCCGCGAGCAGTGGCAGGAAGTGCCGGCGAACGCCGAGTTCGGCAACGGATTCAAGGCGCAGTGGCAGCAGTTCCTCCGCCACGTGGTGGAGGGTGCCCCGTGGGAGGCCGATCTCCTTGCCGGCGCCCGAGGTGTCCAACTCGCCGAGCTCGCCGAGGAGTCGGCGGGTGAAGCACGCCGCGTCGACGTGCCGGAGCTGGCGCTGTGATCCGACTCCCCGACGCCTCGGGCGAGTTGGTGGCGTACACCCCGCGCGGGGAACCCGACCCGGCGGTGCGCGCTCCGAGCGGCGGGCGCCCGGCGTCGCGCGCGGTCCTCGCCGCGGCGCACGTGGTCCCCGCGGCGTCGGAACCGTACGGGATCGACTGGGAGGCGACGCTCTCCCTCCGGCGGCATCTCCTCGACTGCGGGCTCGGCGTGGCGGAGGCGATGGACACGGCACAGCGCGGCGCGGGGCTGTCGTGGGCGGCGGCTGCCGAGCTGACGAAGCGGAGCGCCGCGCAGGCGCGTGCCCTCGGCGGGCGGCTCGTCGCGGGCGCGGGGACCGACCAACTCACCGTGGCCGAGGCGGAGTCGGGAGGCCTCGGGCTGGTGCGCGGCGCCTACGAGGAGCAACTCGAAGCCGTCGAGGAGACGGGGGCGCAGGCGGTGCTGATGGCCTCCCGGGCGCTCGCGGCGACGGCCGCGGGCGAGGAGGAGTACCTGGAGGTCTACGGCCACCTCCTCCGGCAGGCGAGCGAACCGGTGATCCTCCACTGGCTCGGCCCCATGTTCGACCCCGCGTTGGAGGGGTACTGGGGCAGCACCGACCTCGACGCGGCGGCCGAGGTCTTCCTCGAGGTGATCGAGGACCACCCCGACAAGGTGGACGGCGTCAAGGTCTCCCTCCTCGACGCCGGCCGCGAGGTGGCGCTGCGGCGCCGCCTCCCCGACGGCGTCCGCTGCTACACGGGCGACGACTTCCACTACCCCGAACTGATCGCCGGCGACCGCCGCGGCTTCAGCCATGCCCTGCTCGGCGTCTTCGGCCCCCTCGCCCCCCTCGCGGCCGACGCCGTACGCACCCTCGACACCGGCGACACCGCGGGCTTCCGCGCGAGACTCGACCCGACGGTGCCGCTCGCCCGCCATCTCTTCGCCGCGCCCACCCGCCACTACAAGGCCGGAGTCGCCCTCCTCGCCCACCTCGCGGGGCATCAGGCGCGGTTCGCGCTCCTCGACGGCGCCGAACGGCACCGGGACGCGCCGCATCTCGCCCGTGCCTACCGCCTCGCCGACGAGTTGGGGCTCTTCCCCGACCCCGAGCGCGCCGAGTCCCGTATGCGGGACGTGCTCGCCGAGCGCGGGGTGGGAGCGTGAACGCGGCGGACGCCCTGTCGCGGCTCTCGGTCAACCAGGAGACCGTCGCCCAACTCTCCTTGCCCCGTCTCGCGGAGGAGGCGTCGGCGCACGGCGTCGGCGGGGTCGGGCTGTGGCGCGAGCCGGTGCAGCGGTACGGCGTGGAGGCCGCCGCCGGGCTCTTCGCCGAGCACGGACTCGCCGTCACCTCCCTCTGCCGTGGAGGGTTCTTCACGGTGCCCGAGGGGCTCGAGCGCCGCCGGGCCCTGGACGACAACCGCGCAGCGATCGAGGAGGCCGCCACCCTCGGTGCGCCCGTGCTCGTCCTCGTCTCCGGCGGACTGCCGCCGGGCGAACGGGACTTGGACGCGGCGCGGCGACGGGTCGGTGAGGCGCTCGCCGAACTCGCCCCGTACGCACGCGGGTACGGGGTGCGGCTCGGCGTCGAGCCGCTCCATCCCATGTTCGCCTCCG
>NZ_AJTQ01000229.1 GCF_000262345.1 Streptomyces xiaopingdaonensis
GGTGCGTCGTCTCGACTCTGGGACAGGCGCTCGAACTCGCCGAGCCGTTCCCCGCGGAGGAGGTCGGCGTCGTCGTGGACACTTACCACGTCTGGTGGGACGAACGGACCCCGCAACTGCTCGCGCGGGCGGGCGAAGCGGGCAGGATCGCCGCCTTCCAGCTCGCCGACTGGACGGTGCCGCTCCCCGCTGGCGTCCTCCTGGGGAGGGGCCAACTCGGCGACGGCTGCGTGGACTTGCGCGGCCTGCGACGTGCTGCCGAGGCGGCGGGATACACGGGGCCCGTGGAAGTGGAACTCTTCAACGAGTCGCTGCGGACGCGCGACGGGGCCGAGGTGCTCCGGGAGACCGTCGAGCGGTACCTGCGGTACGCGGCGGGGTGAACGGCGAGGTGCGTAGGCAGGGTTCGGTTGTTGCGCGTCCGAAGTCGCCGCGCAGGCCGCTCGGAGCGGTCGGGGGCGAGCCGCTGAAGCTGCTTGAGACCTTCCCTCGCAGCGCGGAAGCGTTGGTCGGTGCGAACGGCGCGGCCCACTGCGCGACGACGAAGAGCGCGATCCCGCCCCCGCGTCCGCACCGAGCACACCCTGCTGGAGCGCTGGCCTCCAGCAGGTGCCGGGAAACTGAGCACTGTCCGGTCGATCATGTGACTAGTCCGCCAGGGGACGCTGACGTGGGCACGGGGCGAGGGGTCTCTCAGGCCGGCCGACCGCTGCACTGACGGGATGCCGCGCACGGCGCAGCGGATCAGGACGCAGCGGTCCCTCGAGTCAGCCCAGTCCGCAGCGAGCGAGTGCAGCACGAACCTGGTCGAGGCCCTCCGCTCTCCAGTGGTCCCGGTCGGGCATTTGGTCGTCTCGGCGCCAACGCCAGGCGGAGAACATCGCCCAGTTCAGGGCGCGGCACAGGTCGATCAGGTCGTGGTCAGCCCCCGCATAGTGCTTTCCCACGTCTTCGGGCGCATGGGCGAGGTCGAATTCGATCGGCCCACGGCAGCAGGTCGCGAGGTCCACGAAAAGCGGGCCTCTTCTCGTGTTCAGGAGGTTGCCCGGGTGAGGCTCGCCGTGCAACAACTGGTCGTCGGCTTTGTCGCTGCTGATCGCGGCGCTCAGTCCACTGAGTGTGTCGCTGAGGAGTGCCCGGTCGAAATCGGGCAGCTCGGGAGACTGCTCCCGGTCGTTCACCTCTCTCAGCGCCACGGCGACTCGGTCGGTGAAATGCGGTGCGTCCGGATCGATCTGCCGCAGGGCGGCGTGGTGCCGCAAGAACACGTCTGCGCAGTCGGCCGGCGCGATCTCCGATCCCACCGGTTCGTAGTAGGTCCATAGCGAGATGGCGAAGGCATCACGCACATGCACCCGCGGCTCGACCCGAGGATCGAGCTCAGCCACCGGCGCGTCAACGTCGGCGAGACGGCGAGCAACCTCTACTTCGAACTCGGAATCACTCAGATGCCCCAACGGTGCGACCCGGGCCAGAACATCGCAGGGGACCATGCGCAGCGCGACGCGGTCCGAGTTGTGGATGACGATCGCATCGTCGACCTGAAGACCCGGCCTCGCAGCAGTCGCCCGCCCTGCCTCAACTGCGCGGTGCAGTTCTGATGGCTCCATACCGTCCTCTTTCATCATTGAGACACACACGTCTGGGACAGCAGTGATGCCCCCGATGTCTTCGGTAACATCATTCGGCGGCCAACCCCGGACCGACGACAGGCATCGCAAAACGGGACCTGCACAGAGTTGGGCGACCATGCCGCCGGCCCCGGTGAGGCGAGCCGGCCGTACGACGTGCTCGGCGCGGACCGCCCTCGCCGATGCCGTGCCGCCGCTCGTGCCGCACCGCTCGATCCACGGGCCGACGAGCCGCACCCGGCCGGGACGAGTCCGACTCCGCCGCGTCCGCGCGCCCCTGCCGACCGGACGCCCCGCACACGCCCCGGTGTTGCCGATAACCTTTCCCAACCGCGCACCCGCGGACGGTAGTTGACCACGAAAGGAGGACTGGAAGGCGTGGGCACAACCACCGAGGCCCCAGGACGCGGCAGGCAGCTCCTCCGCCGGCTGCGACTCTCGGAGCTGCGTGCCAGGCGAGCCGTCCGGTTCCTCTCGCGTCCCCCGGAGGGATGGACCGCACCGACCGAGGTCGAACGCGCGTTGTACGAAGCGAAGTTGCGCGGCGACCGCGCCGTGTACGTGCGCGCCCTGGCGCAAGCCGACCTGTACCACCCCAACGACCGGGCGGAGGCCGACGCCGGCCGGTACTACATCCGTCCGGTCGAGAACCCCGTCGGACGCGGGCGGGCCGTGCCGGTCCGCACGGAGGGCAGGCTGTCCGCTCCCGGCAACCGGTCCGTGTACTTCGCCGAAGGACTGGGCGGCTGGGCCGACCTGCTGGACGGCTATCGCGCCACCTGTCTGGTGGTGAACCCCGGCTCTCCCTGCGAGGCGTTCCTGCCGGCCCGTGCGTTCGACCGCCGGTTCTGGCGCGCGCTCGCCGGGGAGGTGGACGTCGACGCCCGCCGGGGCAGGTTGCGTTGGGCCACCGCGGGAGGCGAGCAGCACGGCCGGACGGCGCACGGGCTCGCCTGCGGCGCTCTGCTCAGCGTCGTCAACGGCGAGGTGTGGAACTCCCTCGCCTGGCACGGCGACGGGTACGACGCGGAGAAGCGGCGGTTGGCCGACTGGTGGGACGTCACCGACCGGGAGAGTTGGCGGACGACCACCGCTCACCTGCTGGAGCCCGGGTCCGGCAGCCGCGCCTGGACCTTCGTGCTCGACGTGCGGCGCTCGCTCGCGCAGGAGCGCGGGGGAGACGTCGACACCGGTGTGTGGCGCCGCGGAGTGGAGAACGCGCTGCGCGCGGGGGCCGCGGAGGAGGCGTCGTCGTACGTGCTCACGGCGGAGGGCGTCACCGCACCCGAACCGGTCGACACCGAGGTGCTCGACGCCGAGGTGGCGGGGGCGCGCCGGCTCGTCGAGCGGATCTCCCGCTACGAGGCGCGGTTCCGCGCCGACGGCCTGCTCCCCGAGGGCGGTTGGGTGCGGAACGTGGAGGCGTGGAACTACGGGCGGGCCGTGCACGTGGCGCGCTGGGGCGTCGGCGCCCGCTACTGCGGTCAGGACGAGGCCGGGCACCTCGTCCGGCGGGCAGGGGAACTCTGCCGCGTCGCCTACAACTCCTGGGAGCAGCTCGCCGCCGGCCATGTCCTCGGCCGCTGCCTCCACTTCGACGAGGAAGAGTTCGGCGACTGGTACCACGAGATGCGCAAGGCCCACCAGGTGCTGACGACGCATCCCCAGAGCCCCTGGCGCACCCTCTCCTTCAGCCGACTGGGGCACTGAGCCACTCCCGGGGGCCCGGGCCGCGTCGGACGCACCGCCGAACCGGGCGCCGTCGCCGAGCGGTTGATGCCCTGCGACGGGTCCCGCACTCGCGCCGAACCTCGCACGCGGGGAAGGGACGGGCGGCGAACGGAACAGTCCGAACTCGACGCGCCCGGCGCGAGTTGGCCCCGTGCCCGCCCTTCCGTCCACGGAGCCCTCCCCGGGCCTCACCGGCGACCGCCTCCGATTCCGCGTCCCCGCGGGCCTCGGGGCGCGGCGCCGGCCCGCGTCCTAGGGTGCGGCCATGACGGACCAAGGGAGCCTCACGCAGTACGCCCTCACCTCGCTCGACGGGCAGGGCTGGAAGCAGGTCGGGGAGTTCGGCACCGCGTTCGTGCTCTCCGCGCTGATCGGGCTGGAGAGGGAGGTCAAGCAGAAGGCGGCGGGCCTGCGGACCTACACCGTCGTCGGATTCGCCTCCGCGCTCTTCATGCTGGTGAGCAAGTACGGCTTCGGCGACGTGCTCTCCCAGGACGATGTGGTGCTCGACCCGTCGCGGGTGGCGGCGCAGATCGTCTCCGGGCTCGGGTTCATCGGCGGCGGGATCATCTTCGTCAAGCGCGACGCGGTGCGCGGGCTGACCACGGCCGCGAGCATCTGGCTCACGGCGGCCGTCGGCGCCGCCGCGGGAGCCGGCCTGCTGCTGCTCGCCCTCCTCGCCACCGCCGGGTACTTCGTCGCGATCCTCCTCCTGCCGTACGCCACCCGCTGGGCCACGGACCGCTGGACGTCGCCGGCACCGACCCTCAACGTCCACTACCTGGAGGGCAGGGGGCTCCTCCGCGAGGTGCTCTCCCGGATCACCGACGCGGGCTTCGTCGTCGCGGACGTCTCCACCTCGCGGGTGGCACGCCGGCCGGGCGAACCGTCGGCCGGGGACGGGACGGCCACCGAGGCCGTCACGGTACAGGTGGGGCTCGAGGGCGCCGGGGAGGTTCCCGAACTCGTAACGCAGATCAGTGAGTTGGAAGGGGTGCTCGAGGTGTACGTCGCCCACGACGAGTCGACGGAGTGACGGCATGCCGCGAACCGGGTGCGATGCGGGGGTAGTTGAGCGACCACGGTAAGTTCCTGCTACGGTTCGCGGGCTCCTCGGACAGCAGCCGCCGAGTCGTCGACGGCCATCCTGCTGCGCACCGTGCGACGCAGGCTCTGAAGGGTTCGGCCAGTGAGGGGGCCCATGTCGCAGCCGCCGCAATCCCGCCCCGGACGGTGGGGCATGGGGCGGACACCACTCCGGCGGATACGGCTTCGGCCCGTACCCGGCCCAGTCGCCGCAGGGGAACCCGACGCCCCACGGTGTGCCTCCGCACCCGCCGTCGCCGCCCCCGTGGCCGCAGCGAGGCCCGTTCCCGTACGCCCAACACCCGTCCGGGTACGCCGGGTTCGGTCCGCCCGGAGGCGCGCCGCCCGGGCCGCCGCGGCGCTCGGGCGGACGTGGCCGCGCCGTCCTCCTCGCTGCCCTGGTCACCGCCTTCCTGCTGGTCCTCGGGGGCGGGGCATGGTTCGTCACCGGTCTCGGCGAGAAGGATTCGGCACCGAAGGACGCCGCTCCCGAGGAACCGACCGCCGCCGAACGGCTCTTCCGCCTCAAAGCGCACGGCCACGCCGGGGGTGTCAGCGGCGGCTGGGTGACGAAGCGGACCTACGTGGTGATCGTAGGCGTGGCGATCGAGGGATACTCCGCGACGAAGGGCAATAAGAAGTGGAGCATGCCGCTTTCGGGGCCGGCGTGCGGAATGACGCCCGCGGTCGGCTCCGGCGGGGTCATCGCGGTGGCGTACCAGGGGAGTTCGGGCGGCTGCGAGCACCTCGTCGTGCTCGACCTCGATACGGGCCAGGAGAGTTGGCGTACCCGGCTTCCGGAAAAGCTGTCGCAAGAGGTGATTCTCGGGACGGTGGGCGACACATTGGCGGTCGCCTGGGAACGGGGACACATGGCGTACGAACTCGCCACCGGGAACGAGCGCTGGCGGGAGCGGTTCCGGAAGGGCTGCCGACATGGGGGGTACACCGGCGGCCGTGCGCTCGTGGCCGTGCGCGACTGCGGCGACGGGCTCGCACTGCACGACCTCGAGCCGTCCACCGGCACGTCCAGGTGGACCTACCGGCTCGGCGGCGCCGAGGCCGTCGGCTTCCTCTCCACCGACCCCCTGGTGCTCGCCGCCGCCCGGAAGGGAAGCCGCAACCCCGATCTGCTCCACGTCTCCGAGCGGGGCGAGTTGACGGCTCGCATCCGGCTCTCCGAGGAGTACGACCCCGGTTGCGGCAGCCTGGTCGGGCCCATGTGCTCCTTGCTTGCTGTAGCCGGTGGGAAGGTCTTCACAGCCACTCGGCCGCAGGACGCGGAGGCATCGGCAGGGCACGGCGGCATCGCGGCCTTCGATCTGCGCTCGGGAGAGAAGCTGTGGGAGGTGACGGCCGGCAGCGGTGAACGGCTGCTTCCGATTCGGGGTGCGGGGGAGGACGTCATCGCCCTTCGGGCGCCGACGGCGAAGCGTGGTGCGCAGGTCGTGCGGCTGACGGGGCGGAGCGGCCGGGCGCAGGTGCTGCTGCGGTTGCCCGCGCGGAGTGCCAAGCAGCAGCAACGGTTCGTGCCCGAGGCGGAGTCGTCGGGACATGTGCAGTACGTCTACGGGCGCCTCTATCTCCGAAAGGACAACATCCGGCGCAATCCGTTCCTGGCGATGGCGTTCGGGCGCCAGGAATGAGGCGGCGCACCTGCGGGTCCGCCAAGTCCGGCCAACCGACCGGGTATCGGGACGGGAGCGGACGCGTCGTGCTCGACCTACGGCGCGCAAAGCCGCGTTGAGCGGCCGCGCCGACGCCTCAGAACGGCACCCCGCACCGCAGCACCACGTTCGCGTACGGGCGCGTCTCCCCGGTGCGCACGACGAGCTTCGCGCGCGGCGTGAGCGCCTTCAGCTCCTCGTGGGAGAGGGAGACGAGGCCCGCCCCGACGCCGTCGAAGAGTCGGTGGAGCCGCGCGGCGGCTTCCGGGTTGGCGCTTTCCACCTCTTCGGCGACGGTGGCGCCCTCCACGACGAGTTCGCCGAGGAGCCCGTCGAGCACCTCGGCGAAGCTCGGCACGCCGGCCCGGAACGCGAGGTCGACGAGGCGCGGCGCCCCGGGGCCCTCCGGGATCGGCAGCCCGGCGTCGCAGACGACCACCAGGTCCGTGTGGCCCAACCGCGCGAGTGCGCCGCTGAGTCGACGGTTGAGTACGCCGGCCTTCTTCATCGGCCCGCACCTTCCTCCGCCGTCAGCTCCGCCACCTCGCCGGGGCCCGGATACGACTCCTGCGCCCCGGCCTTCGTCACCGCGGCGGCGCCGACGCGCACCGCGTACCCGACCGCCTCGACGAGCGTGTCCCCGAGGCCGAGGCGCCATCCGAGTGCCCCTGTGAAAGCGTCGCCCGCGCCCGTGGTGTCCACGGCCGCGACCTCGGGGCTCGGCACCGTCACCGCTTCCCCGTCCCACACCAGCGCGCCCCCGGCGCCGAGGGTGACGACCACGCTGCGGGGGCCGCGCGCGCTCAGCGCCCTGGCCCACACCTCGGGGCCGCCGTCCATGCCTTCGGGCGCGTCGTCGCCCAACAGGCGCCGCGCCTCGTGCTCGTTGACGACGAGCGGATCGCAGACGGCGAGCACGTCGTCCGGAAGCGCCGCGGGCGGCGAGGGGTTGAGCACCACCCGGGAGCCCGCGGCGGTGGCGGCGCGGACCGCGGCCGCCACCGTCTCGAGCGGGATCTCCAACTGGAGCGAGACGACCGCCGCCGCGTCGAAGAGCGGTTCCGCGTGCGCCACGTCGTCGGGTGTGAGGTGGTTGTTGGCGCCGGGGGAGACGACGATGCTGTTGTCCCCCGCCGCGTCGACGGTGATGAGGGCGACGCCCGTGGGGGAGGGGCCGCCGTGCAGCAACCCGGTGGTGTCGGCGCCCACGGCCCGTTGCGCGTCGTGCAGCAGTCTGCCGTGGGCGTCGTCACCGACACGGGCGAGGAGGGCGGTGCGGGCGCCGAGCCGGGCCGCTGCCGCGGCCTGGTTGGCGCCCTTGCCGCCGGGATGGACGGCGAGATCGGACCCCAGGACCGTCTCGCCGGCCGCCGGCCGGCGCTCGACGCCGATCACCAGGTCCGCGTTGGCCGACCCCACCACCAGCAGGTCCAACCTGTGCATCCGGCTTCTCCCCTGTGCTCGTGCCCCGCGGGCGGCCGTGCGCCCCGGAGCTGCGGGCGAGGCCCGCGCTGTCCGTCGCCGATCAGGAGTACTGGTCGACGTTCTTCGAGGTGACGACCTTCACCGGCACCTTGATCTGCTTGTCGACCTTGGTGTCGTCGACGACGCGGAGGGCGTTGCGCACGGCCATCTTGCCGAGCTCCTCCGGCTGTTGGGCGATGGTCATGGTGAGCGATCCGTTCTTCACGGCCTTGAGCCCCTCGGGGGTGCCGTCGAAGCCGACCACCTTGACGTCGTCGCCCGCCTTGTCGCCGAGCGCCTTGATGGCGCCGAGGGCCATCTCGTCGTTCTCCGCGAAGACGCCGTCGACGTTCGGGTGGGCCTGGAGCATGTTGGTGGTGACGTCGAGGCCCTTCGTCCGGTCGAAGTCGGCCGTCTGCTTGGCGACGACATTGACGCCGGGGAACTTCTTCAGGCCCTCGGTGAAGCCCTGCCCGCGCTCGCGCGAGGCGGAGGTGCCCGCCTGCCCGCGGAGGAAGAGGATCTCGCCCTTGCCGTCGAGCATCTCGGCGAGTTCCTTGGCCGCCTGGCGGCCGCCGTCGACGTTGTCGGAGGCGACGGTGGCCTCGGTGTCGGCCTTGTTGACGCCGCGGTCGGCCGCGATCACGGGGATGTCGGCGTTGTTGGCGCCCTTGACGGAGGCGCCGGCGGCGTCGGAGTCGACCGGGTTGATGATGATCGACTTGACGTTCTGGGAGGTGAAGTTCTGCACCTGGTTGGCCTGCTGCGACGCGTCGTCCTGGGCGTCCTGCACGCTGAGTTCGGCGTTCTGCGTCTTCGCCTCGGCCTCGGCGCCCTTCTTCATCTGCACGAAGAAGGGGTTGTTGAGGGTGGATATCGCAAGGCCGAGCTTCACGGTCTCGCCGCCCTCGTCCGAGGAGGAGTCGCTCCCGCATGCGGTGGCGGTGAGCGCGAGGGTGGCGACGGCTGCGACGGCCGCAGTGCTGCTCTGTCTCTTGTTCATTTCTGCATTCCCTGAGTTAGGAAGTGAACGAACCGGCACTTTCTCTTCGCACAACGATCATGTACGGCGACGCAGTGTATCCAGAAGCACCGCCAGGGCAATCACTGCCCCGATGACGACTTGCTGCCAGAAGGCCGACACGTCCAGCAGGTTGAGACCGTTCCGCAACACGGCGAGGATGAGCGCCCCGATGAGCGTCCCCGACGCCTTGCCGACGCCGCCGGCGAGGCTCGCCCCGCCGATCACCACGGCGGCGATCGCGTCGAGTTC
>NZ_AJTQ01000230.1 GCF_000262345.1 Streptomyces xiaopingdaonensis
AGCCGGAGGCCGCCTGCGGCTGCGCCGAGGCGAGCCGGGAGGCGAGGACGATGCCCGCCACCGCGGCGAAGAGCCCGGCGAGCGTGTAGATGACGAGCTTCTGCCGCTTGACGCGGATGCCCGAGAGGCGCGCGGCCTCCTCGTTGCCGCCGATCGCGTACATCACCCGCCCGCTGTAGGTGCGTTGCAGGACCACGGCGGTGACGACGCCGATCAGGACCATGACGAGCACCGGCACCGGCAGCCACTCGCCGAGCGTCTGGCCGAGCCAGGAGATGGAGTCGGGCAGCAGGATCGGGCTGCCCTGCGAGACGACGAGCGCGAGGCCGCGCGCGACCGAGAGCATCGCCAACGTCGCGACGAACGGCGGGAGTTTGCCGTACGCGATGAGCATGCCGTTGACGAACCCGCACGCCATGCCCGCGGCGAGCGCCAGCACCACGGCGAGGAAGGTGGGGACGCCCTCCGTCGCGAGCCACCCGAGCGTGATCGCGGAGAAGGCGGCGACCGAGCCGACGGAGAGGTCGATCCCGCCGGAGACGATCACGAAGGTGACGCCGAACGCCAGGATCGCCGTCACGGCAGCCTGGACACCGACGTTGAGCAGGTTCTGGGTGCTGAAGAAGTCCCCCGAGAGGATCGCCATCAGCACGACCATCACGACGAGCGCGGAGAGCGCCCCGTTGTCGAGGAGGACCCGCCGCACCCAGGGCGGCGGCCCGCCCGAGCCGCCGGTGTGCTTCGCAGCCATCCGGGAGCCCGGCTGCATCTCAGTGGCCATGGGGGAAGTCCTCCGTCGTCGTGCCTTGTCCTGGGGCGGAGGTGCCGACGGCGAGCGCCATGACGGCGTCCTGCGTCGCGTCCTCCGCGGAGAGTTCGCCGGCTATCCGGCCCTGCGACATCACCAGCACCCGGTCGCTCATACCGAGCACCTCGGGGAGGTCGCTGGAGATCATCAGCACCGCGTGGCCCTGCGCGGTGAGTTCGTTGACGAGCTGGTAGATCTCGACCTTGGCGCCGACGTCGACGCCGCGCGTCGGCTCGTCGAGGATCAGCACCCGCGTCTCGGCGAGGAGCCACTTGCCGATGACGACCTTCTGCTGGTTGCCGCCGGAGAGCGTCCGCGCCTGCTGGTCGAGCCCGGCCATGCGCACCGCGAGCCGATTCGCCATCTCGCCCGCCGCCGCACGCTGCCCCGAGCGGTCGACCCAGCCGCCGCGGCTCGCGTTGCGCAGCGTCACCAGGCCGAGGTTGTCCGCGACGGAGCCCTCGGGGAGGAGACCCTGCCCCTTGCGGTCCTCGGGGACGAGGCCGAGCCCGGCCGCCATCGCGGCCGTGACGTCGAAGCCGGGCAGGCGCCTGCCGTCGACCTCGACGGTCCCCGCCTCGTACCTGTCGACGCCGAAGACAGCGCGTGCGACCTCGGTGCGGCCGGCGCCCACGAGCCCCGCCACACCGACGACTTCGCCCGCGTGCACCTCGAACCCGACGTCGTGGAAGACCCCGCCGCGGCTCAGCCCCGCGACGCGGAGGAGCGGCTTGCCCCGGCTCGCGTCGCCCGACGTCTGCCGCGGGTACTGCTGCTCGATGCTGCGGCCGACCATGAGCCGCACCAGCTCGTCGTGGTGCGTGCTCGCCGGCACCTGGCCGACGCTGCGGCCGTCGCGCAGCACCGTCACCCGGTCCCCGAGGGCGGGGATCTCCTCCAGGTGGTGGGTGATGAAGACGATGCCGACGCCCTCGTTCCGCAGCCTGCGGACGATGGCGAAGAGCCGGTCGACCTCGCTCGCGGTGAGGACGGCCGTCGGCTCGTCCATGATGAGGACCTTGGCGTCGAGGCTGAGCGCCTTCGCGATCTCCACCATCTGCCGTCCGGCGATGCCGAGTTCGCGCACCGGCGTCTCCGGGCCCGCCCGGACGCCGACGCGCTGCAGCAGGGGAGCGGCGTCGCGCTCCATGCGCTTGCGGTCGACGAGGCCGAAGCGGCGGGGCTGCCTTCCGAGGAAGATGTTCTCGGCGATCGACAGCTCGGGGACGAGGTTGAACTCCTGGTGGATGGTGGCGATCCCGAGCCGCTCGGCGTCCTCGGCGCCCCCGATCCGCACGGGCGAGCCGCGGTGCAGCACACGGCCGCTGTCGGGCTGGTGGACGCCGGAGAGCACCTTGATGAGCGTGCTCTTGCCGGCGCCGTTCTCGCCGAGCAGGACGTGGACCTCGCCCTGGCGCAGGTCGAAGTCGACGCCGTCGAGCGCGACGACACCGGGGAAGACCTTGCCGATCTGCTCGGTGCGCAGCAACTCCTGTGCGTCTGGCGCTGGTCGGGAACCCGCGCCCGGGGGACGGCCCTGGGGCGTACGCCCCGGGGGGCGGTCCTGGGGGGTGGTCAACGGCGGCTCCCTTCGTCTTCGCCGCAGGAGCGGCGCGCGGTGAGTCGTGCGGAGAGCGTGACGGAGCCCGCGCCCCTGCCCTCCGCGAGGTCGGTGAGAACCTGCACCGCCGAGTGGCCCAGATCCGCGGTGGGTTGGGCGATGGCGGTCAGGGGCGGGTCGGTGTGGAGGAACCACGGGATGTCGTCGAACGCGGCGAGCGCCATGTCCCGCGGCACCCGCAGTCCGCGCGAGCGGAGTTCCTCCATGACGCCGAGCGCCATGAGGTTGTCCGTCGCGAAGACGACCTCGGGCGGCTCGGGCAGGTCGAGGAAGGCGGCGGCCGCCTGGCGTCCGCTCGCCGTCTGGAAGTCGCCCTGCGCGACGTACTCGGCGGGGAGCGCCAGGCCGAACGCGCGCAGCGCCTCGCGGAAGGCGCCGACGCGCTCCGTGCTGGTGCTCGTGGCCGCGGGCCCGGTGATGATGGCGAGCCGCCTGTGGCCCAACGCATGCAGGTGCGCGACGAGTCGGTGGACGGCGCGGCGCCCGTCGGCCCGTACCACGGGCACGTCGACGCCGTGCAGCCAGCGGTCGACGAAGACCACGGGTATCCCCGTCTCCACGGCGTCCCGCAGCGCGCCCACGTCCCCGTCGGTGGGGGAGACGAGCAGGCCGTCTATCCGCCGGTCGAGGAGGGTGCGCACGTGGTGGTCCTGGAGTGCGGGCTGCTCGTCCGCGTTGCCGATGATGACGCTGTACCCGCGGCTGCGTGCCGCGTCCTCGACGGAGCGGGCGAGTTCGGTGAAGAAGGGGTTGAGCACGTCGCCTATGACGAGGCCGAGCGTCCGCGTCTGGTGCGTACGCAGCGACCTGGCCACGCCGTTGGGGCGGTACCCCAACTCGGAGACGGCGTGCAGCACTTTGGTCCGCGTCCCGGGGCGCACCCCCGGGTGCGCGTTGAGTACGCGCGAGACGGTGGCGACCGAGACGCCGGCAAGTGCGGCGACGTCTTTGATACTTGCCATCGGCGTCTCGACACACTCCTTCGTGCGACGCGTGGAAACGATTACATCGCCTTATGAGAAGCGATCCGGAACCTCGGGCGCAAGTTCGTACACCACATCGTGACCAGCGTCCAGACCCCCAATTGCGGTGGGTGCAGGAACCGTTGACCGCGGGTCATGGTCGCGCGGACGTATCGGTCATAACAGGCGCCGCTCGTCCGTGTGCGCGGGCACCGGGGCGAGAAAAACGCGCGGCCCCTCCGCGTTTTCCCCGTGGGTGCCAAGGCACTCGTTCGGGGGAGAAGTGCAGAACGGGAACGGGTGCGGACCGTGTGGCCGCGGTAACCGCGGGTTGTACGGGGCCGCGCCCGGTGTACGGGGTCCGCGTGCGGTCTCTGCGCCGGATCGCGGGAAATTTGATCGATCGTTCGCGGTCCCGGGGGATGACCCGGGCGGCCCCGAGGGTGCAGGATGTTCCCTGGCGGCACTGCGTGCCACCAAGGAGCCCACTGGCTGACCCCGAGTGCACCGCACGGCACGGAATGGGGGAGAGTGGAACGAGTCAGGGCACCTCGAAGAAGAGGCACTACGTCGGTGAGGGATGACGTGAGCGAACACCGCGACAGCGATTCGGTAGTACTGCGGTACGGGGACAGTGACTACACCTTCCCCACCGTGGACAGCACGGTGGGCGACCGTGGCTTCGACATCGGCAAGCTGCGCGCCCAGACCGGTCTGGTGACCCTGGACTCGGGCTACGGCAACACCGCCGCGTACAAGTCGGCCATCACCTACCTCGACGGCGAGCAGGGCATCCTGCGCTACCGGGGGTACCCGATCGAGCAGCTCGCCGAGCGCGGCTCCTTCATCGAGACCGCGTACCTGCTCATCCACGGTGAACTGCCGACCGTCGACGAGCTGGCCTCGTTCAAGAACGAGATCACCCAGCACACCCTGCTCCACGAGGACGTCAAACGGTTCTACGACGGCTTCCCCAGCGATGCCCACCCGATGGCGATGCTCTCCTCCGTGACGAGCGCCCTGTCCACCTTCTACCAGGACAGCCACAACCCCTTCGACGAGGAGCAGCGCCACCTCTCGACGATAAGGCTCCTGGCGAAGCTGCCGACGATCGCCGCCTACGCCTACAAGAAGGCCGTCGGCCACCCGGTCGTCTACCCGAGCAACAACCTCGGCTACGTCGAGAACTTCCTCCGGATGACCTTCTCGGTCCCGGCGGCCGAGTACGACCTCGACCCGACCGTGGTCAACGCGCTCGACAAGCTGCTCATCCTCCACGCGGACCACGAGCAGAACTGCTCCACCTCGACCGTCCGCCTCGTCGGCTCGTCGCAGGCGAACATGTTCGCCTCGATCTCGGCGGGCATCAACGCGCTCTGGGGCCCGCTCCACGGCGGTGCCAACCAGAGCGTGCTGGAGATGCTGGAGTCGATCCAGGCCAGCGGCGGCGACGTCGACACCTTCATCCGCAAGGTGAAGAACAAGGAAGACGGCGTGAAGCTCATGGGCTTCGGGCACCGCGTCTACAAGAACTTCGACCCCCGGGCGAAGATCATCAAGGCCGCCGCGCACGACGTCCTCTCGGCGCTCGGCAAGAGCGACGAGCTCCTCGACATCGCGCTCCGCCTGGAGGAGCACGCGCTCAGCGACGACTACTTCGTGGAGCGGAAGCTCTACCCGAACGTCGACTTCTACACCGGTCTCATCTACCGGGCCATGGGCTTCCCGACGAGCATGTTCACCGTGCTCTTCGCGCTCGGCAGGCTGCCCGGCTGGATCGCCCAGTGGACCGAGATGATCCAGGAGCCCAGCTCCCGGATCG
Source organism: Streptomyces xiaopingdaonensis (assembly GCF_000262345.1). Lineage (GTDB taxonomy): Bacteria > Actinomycetota > Actinomycetes > Streptomycetales > Streptomycetaceae > Streptomyces > Streptomyces xiaopingdaonensis. Next base: position 5,214 of record NZ_AJTQ01000230.1, read on the forward strand.
GGCGTCCGCGCCAGGTCTACACCGGCGTCGTCGAGCGGGACTACCTTCCGGTCGAGCAGCGCTGACCCCCGTGTGAAGCGAGGTCCCTCCGCCCTGCGGCGGCGGTGCTCCCCGCGCCGAAGGCCCCGCTCCGCCGGCCGGAACGGGGCCTTCCGTATGTGGCGGCGCCGGAGGTCCGGAGGGAGACGTAGGTCACAGAAATTGGGGGGTAACCATTGCGGGGTTCCGGGTGTCTAACCCTGTGTCGAAGGACTCCCGGCGGAGCCTTCGGCGCCCGTGAGGTGCATCTTGGGGGATGCCCTCGCCACAGAAGGATCACAAAGTGAACATGGGGTGCACGTAGCACGGGAGCTTGAGCGGCCGCCCGTGCGTACGTCCCGAAAGCGCCCGGCCAGGGGTCCCGTGGGGGGAATCCATGACCGGGATACGGAAGCGCCCTGCCGAACAGGCCCGTGGGGGGACCTGGGAGGCGGGGCGCTTTTCGCTGTCCTGAGGCGTTCGGTCAGCTCCGGGTCGTGCTGCCGGCGACGAGTTCGTAGCCGGCCTCGTCGACGGCTGCTGCGAGGGCCTCCTCGTCGACGGGGCCCTCGGAGACGACGGTGACCTCGCCGCTCGCGGCGCTCGCCCGCACCTCGGAGACCCCCTCGATCCCGGAGAGCTCCTCGGAGACGGCGCTCTCGCAGTGGCCGCAGCTCATGCCGGTGACCTTGAAGGTGGTGGTGGTCATGGTGGTCCCCTCGCGCTCTCGGGTGGCGGTTCGTCCGCCGACGAGTGTATACCCCCCTAGGGTATGAGCGCCACGCACGGGCACCCCGGCGGGGCGGGCGCCGCTCGGGCTCCGCGGAACCGCAGGAAGCGGCCGCGTCCGCTCCGCCGGGCGGTACATGTCCTGCTCGACGACGGCTGAGAGGCCACGCCCGAGCCCCCGCCGCTGCCGGTACGGGGCGAACCCCGTACTCCGCTTGCGGGTTCGCGCGCTGCACCGCGGGGCCGAAGGGCGGCTCGCTCCCCGCCTGCGTCAGGACCTCCGGGGTGACTGCTCGAGCTGGAGGTGGCCGACGCGCTCGCCGTAGCGGCGCAGTGTCGAGGTGGGCGGGCTGAGGTCCGCCTCGGTCGCCCCAGCGGGCGCACGACGTCGCCCTGCTCGGCGACGCGGTGTCCGCGCTGCTCGGTGCCGGAGGCGAGCGGCGTCGAGGTGCCGGTCGTCGGCGAGTTCGTCCGTGCGGCGGCGGACCGCCGGGGGAGTGCGGCCGACGTGCGGGGGCGCCGGGTCCCAAGTGCTGTGTCGGGAAATCAACAGCGCTTGCCTGTACGGATGTTCGCCGTTGTCCTCCTGCTCGCTGAGCCTCGCCCGCATGTCGCGACCGATCATTGACACCCCCCTGCACGCGGCTGAGTATGAGCGGGCGGCCTGCCCGGACGCACCGAGGCGGCGCCGCCGCGCGTACCGGGGCCGTCCGACGCTGGGAGGGTGCGTATGACAGCGCCGCACGAGCTGCTCACCATGGGGCGCATCGGCGTCGACCTCTATCCGGAGCAGACGGGCGTGCCGCTGCCCGAGGTGTCCTCGTTCGCCAAGTTCCTCGGCGGCTCGGCGACCAACGTGGCCGTCGCCGCCGCGCGGCTCGGCAGACGCAGCGCCGTCCTCAGCCGGACGGGCGACGACCCCTTCGGCGAGTACTGCCGCCAGCAGCTCCGCGCTTTCGGCGTCGACGACGAGCTGGTGCGCGCCATCCGGCGCCGCCCCACACCCGTCACCTTCTGCGAGGTCTTCCCGCCCGACGACTTCCCGCTCTACTTCTACCGCTGGCCCAAGGCGCCCGACCTCGAAATCGAGGCCGACGCACACGAGTTGGCCCGGGCCGCGGCCGCCCGCGTCTTCTGGGCGACGGGCACGGGCCTGTGCGCCGAGCCGAGCCGCGGCGCCACCCTCGCGGCGCTCGCCTCGCGGGACGAGCGGACCGACGGCTTCACCGTCTTCGATCTCGACTGGCGCCCCGTCTTCTGGGGCGCCGAGTCGGCGGCGGGCGCGCCCGAGCCGGTGCGCCCCGACGAGGAGGCCGTCGAAGAGGCGCGCACGTACTACCGCCGGGCGCTCGCGCACGCCACGGTCGCCGTGGGGAACCTGGACGAGTGCGAGGTCGCGACGGGCACGCGCAAGCCGGCGGCCTGCGCCGAGGGGCTGTTGGAGGCCGGGGCCGAGCTCGCGGTCGTCAAGCAGGGGCCGAAAGGGGTCCTCGCGGTGCGGGCCGACGGCTCGGGGGTGGAGGTGCCGCCGCACCCGATCGACGTCGTCAACGGCCTCGGCGCGGGCGACGCGTTCGGAGGCGCGCTCTGCCACGGGCTGCTCGCCGGCTGGGAGTTGGAGCGCACCGTGCGGTACGCCAACGCGGCGGGCGCGCTCGTCGCCGGACGGCTCGCCTGCTCGTCCGCGATGCCGCGGCCCGAGGAGGTCGAGGAGCTGTTGAGCTAGTCCCGGAACCGGCACGTGAGCGCGGGTGTGCACGGGTAGGGCTGCAACGGCGGGCGTGCGGTGCCGGATCGGCCGTCGTCGACACAGGGAGGCTCGGTGTGCTCGGAGCGGAAGACGCGGCGCGACGGCCGCCGCGGGTCGACGTGCGCGAGCTCGTCGAGGTGCGCAGCCGCCGCCCGGAGGCGATAGCGGAGGCAGCCGAGGCACGCGACCGCCGCCCGCTGCTCGGGAGTTCGGGTCGGCTGCTCATCGTCGCCGCCGACCATCCGGCCCGCGGGAGCCTCGCGGCCGGCGGCGATCCGCTCGCGATGGCGGACCGCGCCGCGCTCCTGGAGCGACTGGTCACCGCGCTCTCGCGGCCCGGCGTCGACGGCGTCCTCGGGACGGCCGACGTCCTGGAGGACCTGCTCCTCCTCGGCGCGCTGGAGCGGAAGGTGGTCCTCGGCTCGATGAACAGGGGCGGACTCGCGGGCGCCGCCTTCGAGTTGGACGACAGGTTCACGGGCCACCGCGCCGAGGACCTCGCGGCGCTCCGCTTCGACGGCGGCAAGCTGCTGCTGCGGATCGACCACCGCGACCCGGGCACGGGCCGCACCCTGCACGCCGCGGCCCGCACCGTCGACGCGCTGGCCTCGCTGCGGCTTCCCGTCTTCGTCGAGCCGTTCCTCGTGGGGCGCACCGCGGCCGGCGTCCGCGCCGACCTGCGGTCCACGGCGGTCGCACGGTCCGTCGCGATAGCCGCGGGGCTCGGCGGGACGTCGGCGTACACCTGGCTGAAGCTGCCGCTCCCGGCCGACGGAGAGGCGGCGCGCGCGTACGCGGCCGCCACGCTGCCGATGGTGGTCCTCGGCGGCGAGGCGCACGGCGACCTGTCCCGCACGTACGAAAGATGGCGGGAGGCGCTGCGGTTGCCGACGGTCCGCGGGCTCGTCGCGGGACGCCCGCTGCTCTACCCGGCAGCGGGCGCCGGCCTCGACGCCGTGGCCTCGGCCGTCGACCGGGCGGCGGAGCTGGTGCACGGCTGAGCCCCGCCGGAGGGCGCCGACGGCAGAACGCAGAGACGAGGCGGAGGAGCGAGCCGATGACCACCCACAGCCGACGCGAGCGCCACCTGCGGGGCCGGGCCGCGCAGGAGCCGTACGTGCAGCGGATCGATCCGCGTACCGCCGGGTGGAGCCACTCGTCGCTCCACGTCGTCGACGTGCCGCCGGGCGGGGAGCACACGCTGAGCACGGGCGGCAGTGAATGGATCGTGCTGCCGCTCGCCGGGGCCTGCACGGTCGAGGTGGATGGCTACACCTTCGACCTCGCGGGCCGCGCCTCGGTGTTCGAGGCGGTGAGCGACTTCGCCTATCTGCCCCGCGCGGCCGAGGCCCGCCTGACCACCGCCGCGGGCGGCCGGTTCGCCTGCGCGGGCGCCGTCTGCGAGAACCGGCTGCCCGCGCGGTACGGCCCGGCCTCGGGCGTACCCGTCGAGCTGCGCGGCGCCGGCACCTGCTCCCGCCAGGTCAACAACTTCGCGGCGGCCGGGGTCTTCCCCGCCGACCGCCTCATCGCCGTCGAGGTGCTCACCCCTGGCGGCAACTGGTCCTCCTACCCGCCGCACAAGCACGACCTCCACGAGCCGGGCGTGGAAGCCGAGTTGGAGGAGGTCTACTACTACGAGTTCGCGCCGCACGGCGCCACCGACGGCTACGGGTTCCAGCGCGTCACCCCCAGCGGCCGCGGCGAGTCCACCGACATCCTCGCCGAAGTCCGCGACGGCGACGCCGTGTTGATCCCCGACGGCTGGCACGGTCCCTCCGTGGCGGCGCCGGGGCACCACATGTACTACCTCAACGTGATGGCGGGTCCCTCGGGCGAGCGCGAATGGCTGATCCGCGACCACCCGGACCACACCTGGATCCGCGGGAGATGGCCGCACACCCCGGTCGACGGGCGGCTCCCGCTCTACGGCCCGCCACCGGCAGACCCGGCGGAGGGGACAGCCGATCGGAGGCCGGTATGAACACGGTGCGGCTCACCGTCGCGCAGGCGCTCGTGCGCTTCCTCGCGGCGCAGCACACCGAGCGGGACGGCGCCAAGCACCGTCTCGTGGAGGCGTGTTGGGGCATCTTCGGGCACGGGAACGTCGCCGGTCTCGGGCAGGCGCTCGTCGAGTCGGGGCAGGGCCCCGGTGCGCCGCTGCCGTTCCTCCAGGGCCGGAACGAGCAGGGGATGGTGCACGCGGCCGTCGGATTCGCGCGGCAGCGCAACCGCCTCAGCGCGCAGGCGGTCACCACCTCGATCGGCCCCGGCGCCACCAACCTGGCGACGGGCGCGGCCCTCGCCACCGTCAACCGGCTGCCCGTGCTCCTGCTCCCCGGCGACACCTTCGCGGCCCGCCGTGCGGAGCCCGTTCTCCAGCAGCTCGAACTCCCCGGCGCAGGCGACGTCTCGGTCAACGACGTACTGCGTCCCGTCTCCCGCTACTTCGACCGCGTCACCCGCCCCGAGGCCCTCGTCCCCGCGGCCCTCGCCGCGATGCGCGTCCTCGCCGACCCCGTCGAGACCGGCGCCGTCACGCTGGCGCTCCCGCAGGACGTGCAGACGGAGGCGTACGACTGGCCGCGGGAGTTCTTCGCCGAGCGGGTGTGGCGGGTGCCGCGGCCCGCGCCGGAGCCCGAGGTCCTCGACGCGGCCATGGCCGCGGTGAGAGCGGCGCGGCGCCCGCTGCTCGTCGCCGGTGGCGGGGTGCACCACGCGGAGGCGGAGGGCGCGCTCGCCGAACTCGCCGACGCCACGGGCATCCCCGTCGCCTCGACGCAGGCGGGCAAGGGGGCGCTCCGCCACGACCACCCGTGCGACGTGGGCGGCATCGGGCACACCGGTACGGCGACGGCCGACCGGCTCGCCGCCACGGCCGACCTGGTCCTCGGCGTCGGCACCCGGTACACCGACTTCACCACCGCCTCCGGCACCCTGTTCGCCGCCGACGGCGTGCGGTTCGTCAACCTCAACCTCGCCTCCTTCGACGCGTACAAGCAGTCGGCGCTGCCGCTCGTCGCCGACGCGGAGACCGGACTCCGCGCGCTCCGCACCGCGCTCGCCGGGCACCGCGTCGCCTCCGGGTACCTCTCCGAGTACCGCGCGGCGAAGGAGGGTTGGGAACGCGAGGTGGACGCGGCGCACCGCGCCTCCGGCGACGGCGCGCCGCCGACGCAGGCGCAGCTCATCGGCGCGCTCCAGCAGGTCGCGGACGACGAGGACGTCGTCCTCAACGCCGCGGGCTCGCTCCCCGGCGACCTCCACAAGCTGTGGCGCGCGGGATCGCCCCGGCAGTACCACCTGGAGTACGGCTACTCCTGCATGGGGTACGAGATCCCGGCAGCGATCGGCGTCCAACTCGCGGCGCCGCAGCGGCGCGTGTGGGCCCTCGTCGGTGACGGCAGCTACCTGATGCTGCCGGGCGAACTCGTCACCGCCGTCCAACTGCGCCTGCCGCTCACCGTGGTGCTCGTCCAGAACCACGGCTACGCCTCGATCGGCGGCCTCTCCGAGGAGACCGGCGCGGAAGGGTTCGGCACCGCCTACCGCTATCCGAGCCCGGACGGCACCTACGGCGGCGACGTCCTCCCCGTCGACCTCGCCGCGAACGCCGCGTCGCTCGGCGCCTCCGTACACCGCGTCTCCACCGCGGCCCAACTCCCCGACGCGCTACGGGCGGCGGCCGAGGAGCCGGGCCCGAGCTGCGTGCACGTCGAGACGGACCCGCGGCCCTCGGCGCCGCCCGCGCAGGCGTGGTGGGACGTCGCCGTCGCAGAGGTGTCGGAACGCCCGGCGGCGCGCAACGCACGGGAGCGGTACGAGAGTTCGGCCGTGCGGCGCCGGCGTCACCTCTAGCGGGCCATGCCTCCCTTCGGCGTACGGCCACCGCCGTACCGCAACCCGCCCCACCGCAAGGAGAGATGGATGAAGACCCTCGGCCACTGGATCGGCGGACAGCACACCGAGGCGGCCTCCGGCGCCTTCGGACCCGTCTTCGACCCTGCGACCGGTGAGCGCCGCGCGCAGTTGGGGCTCGCCGACGAAGCCGAGGTGGACGCCGCCGTGGCGGCGGCGTCCACCGCCTATCCGGAGTGGTCCCGCAGCTCCGTCACCCGGCGCACGTCGTTCCTCTTCGCCTACCGCGAGCTCCTCGCCGCGCACCGCGAGGAGCTCGCCGCGCTCGTCACGGCCGAACACGGAAAGGTGCACTCGGACGCTCTCGGGGAACTGGCACGCGGCATCGAGGTCGTCGAACTCGCCTGCAACGCCCCGGAGCTGCTCAAGGGCGAGCTGACTACGGAGGCGTCGGGCGGGATCGACGTCGCCTCGCTCCGGCGTCCACTCGGCGTCGTCGCCGGGATCACACCGTTCAACTTCCCCGCGATGGTGCCGCTGTGGATGTTCCCGCTCGCCCTCGCGTGCGGCAACACCTTCGTGCTCAAACCGAGCGAGAAGGACCCGTCGGCCTCCCTCCGCCTCGCCGAGCTCGCCGCCGAGGCGGGCCTGCCGGACGGCGTCCTCAACGTCGTCAACGGGGACCGCGCCGCCGTCGAGCGCCTCCTCGCCCACTCCGACGTCGCAGCCGTCTCGTTCGTCGGCTCCACGCCGATCGCCCGGCAGGTGCAGTCCCGCGCCGTCGCGCACGGCAAGCGGGTGCAGGCGCTCGGCGGCGCCAAGAACCACCTCGTCGTCCTCCCCGACGCGGACCTCGACGCGGCGGCCGACGCGGCGGTCAGCGCGGGCTACGGCTCGGCGGGGGAGCGGTGCATGGCCGTCTCCGCCGTCGTCGCCGTGGGACAGGCGGGCGACGCGCTGGTGGAGCGCGTCGCCGAGCGGGCGCGGGCGCTGCGGGTCGGCCCCGGCACCGATCCGTCCTCGCAGATGGGCCCGTTGATCACCCCCGAGCACCGGGAGAAGGTCGCGTCCTACGTCACCGGCGCCGCGGGACAGGGCGCCGAGGTCGTCGTCGACGGGACGCGGCTCGCCGTCCCCGGGCACGAGAACGGCTTCTTCCTCGGCGCCTCGCTCCTCGACCGGGTGCCGCCGCAGGCCGACGCGTACCGGGACGAGATCTTCGGACCCGTCCTCTCCGTGGTCCGCGCAGACACCTTCGACGAGGCGCTCTCGCTCGTCAACGCCAGCCCGTGGGGGAACGGCGCCGCGGTCTTCACCCGCGACGGGGGAGCCGCCCGGCGCTTCCAGCTCGAGGTGGAAGCCGGGATGGTCGGCGTCAACGTCCCGATCCCCGTGCCCGTCGCACACCATTCCTTCGGCGGCTGGAAGGACTCCCTCTTCGGCGACCTGCACATCTACGGCAAGGACGGCGTGCGCTTCTACACCAGGGGCAAGGTCGTCACCACACGCTGGCCGGACCCGGCCGCGGCCGGCGGCGTCGACCTCGGCTTCCCGCGCTCCAGCTAGCGAACGCGGGGCGTCGAACGGCGGTTGTGTTGCGCGGGATTGCTCATCCTGCGCACACCATGGAGGCACCCGGGATGGGGCTGGTTGAGCAAGTGGGTCGGAGACCCGGGCCGCCTCTGTGCGCCGGAGCGAGGGTTCGCTCTCGTGCGTCTCCGCTTGGTCGGGACGTCACGGTCGGGTGCTGCACGCGCGAGCCGAACGCTGACCACCCGCTCGCCGAGAGAGTCACGAGGGGGCCCGCGGTCACATACCGGGACGACGCCTGGGATGCCGGGGCGAGTTGAGCTGTGCGCGTCACAAGCGGCGGTGCGCCGACTACTCTTTCGGGGGCGCCGAACTCGTGCCCTGTGAACTGTTGCCGCTCCGCGGGCGTTCCGGTCTTGGCGCCGGTGTGTGATCGCTTCCGATCGTGAGGGGACGGGATGTCGGACGAGTCCACGCACGTGCGGCTCAATCAGGAGACGACGTCGGATTACGGTGCCGGGGCGGGCAAGGGCGGTGAGGTTCTCGGTATCTCGGTGCCGGAGTTGAGGTTGGCGGCACCGGTTTTCGGGGCGAAGGGGAAGAAGCTGAGTACCGCCTTGTCGGATCTCGTGGAGACGTTGGACGGTCTGGGGAAGCCGTGGGGCGAGGACCACACCGGGCGCGACTTCGAGGATCAGTACCTGCCGAACCAGAAGAAGATCGAGGCGGCGGCTGGTGTCCTGGTGCTGGGGCTGGTGAGTATCCATGAGGCTTTGGACGACATGAAGGACGGCCACCTGGACAACGACGACCATGTGAAGGGCATATTCCAGGACGTGCCCGTGGACGAGAACGACCTGAAGGAATGGAAGAAGTCCGATCGGGAGTCGGACTGATGGGTGTCTTGGACGAGGTTCTGTCCTGGTTGGAGAGTGCGGGTCTGGTCTGGCCGGACGGCGATGCGGAGAAGTTGCGCCAGGCGGCGACGGCGTGGCGGACCTTTGCCGGGCATGTGGACGACATCTGGCACGAGACGAACCACTCGGCCCATCGGATCACCTCGGTCAACAGCGGTGAGGCTGCGGACCAGTTCGAGCTGTTTTGGGCTCAGTACGTCCGCTCGGGCGAGCACGGGTGGTTACCCGAGTTGGAGCGTGCCGCGCGGGAGATGGCCAAGTCGCTGGATGGCTTGGCGGATCAGATCGACGACGTCAAGGCGCAGATTCGCTCCGAGGTTACGGGGAATCTCGCCTTGCTGGCGGCCTGTATGGCTCTCGCTCCGGAGACCGGCGGGATCTCGATGGCGGTCGGTGGCGGGAAGGTCGCCCACGACGTCATCAGGCTCAGCGAGAGGCTCGGGAAGGGTATTGCTGCGTCGGCGGTCAGGATTCTGTCCGGGGCTTTGATGAACGCCGCGGTCGGGGCGATCGCGAATGCCACGTTGGAGTTGGCGGTGGCCCAGCCGATGCGGGTGGCGTTGGGCAAGCAACCGTCATTGAGCTTGGACGACGTCAAGCGCGCCGCTCAGGCCGGTGCCGTCCACGGGGCGATCGGCGGCCCGGAGACGATGGTGCCGCACCAGACCATCGTGCCCGCGGTACGCCCGAACCTGCTCGGGGATTTCTTCCACCGCCAGCCCGGTAAGACACCGTCCGAGGGCGAACCGGTCGATGTGGCGACCGGCGCGATGTTCATGGAGCACACCGACCTGGAGCTGCCTGGGTCGTTTCCTCTGGTCTTCTCCCGCACCTATCTCTCTTCCTACCAGGCAGGGGTGTGTTTCGGGCCCACCTGGGTGTCGACGTTGGACGAGCAAATCCAACTCGACGATCAGGGTGCAGTCTTCGCAGCCGCGGACGGGATGCGGTTGGTGTATCCGGTGCCCCGGCCGGGAGTGGCCACATTGCCGGTGAGCGGACCGCGCTGGCCGTTGGAATGGGACGGAAAACCCGACGGCGAATTCTGGATCACTGACCCGGACACCGGCGTGGTGCGCACGTTCACCCATGCACGGCCCACGGACGCGGACGCGACGGTCCGGTTGCCGATCGACTCCTGGCAGGACCGCAACGGCGAGCGCATCGAGGTGGTGCGCACCGCGAACGGCGCGCCCGCGGCTTTGTGTCACTCCGGCGGATACACCGTCGCGGTCGAGACGGAGGGTCAACGCGTCACCGCGCTGCGGCTGTTGGACGAGGGTACGGCCTACGGCGAGTGGCCCGCGGGAGGGCAGACCGGCAAACTGCTCGTCCGCTACGGATACGACGAGGCCGGGAACCTCGCGGAGGTCGTCAACTCCAGCGGTGAGCCGATGCGGTTCACCTACGACGACGCCGGCCGAATGCTCTCCTGGACTGACCGCAACGGCACCTGGTTCAGCTACGAGTACGACGAGCACGGCCGCGTCATCCGCACCTCCGGCATCGACGGTATCTACACGGGCCACTTCACCTACGACGAGCCCGCGCACACGACCACCTACACCGACTCGCACGGTGGCACGACCACGTGTGTGTACAACAAGCACGGCCAACTCACTGCCAGAACCGACCCGTTGGGCAACACCACCCGCACCGAGTGGAACGACCGCGGCACCGAACCCGTCGCCGTCACCGACCCGTTGGGCCGCACCACCCGGTACGAGTACGACAAGAACGGCAACCTCACCCACGTCACGCTGCCCGACGGTTCCGAAGCAGAGGCGACGTACAACGCCCTCCACCAGCCGTTGACGGTGACCGACCCGTCCGGCGCACGCTGGAGACACTCCTACGACCCGGCCGGCAACCTCACGGCCACGACGGACCCCACCGGCGCATCCACCACCCACACCTACGACACGGGCGGTCACCTCGTCGCCGTCACCGACGCGTTGGGCCACACCCGCACCGTCGAGAACAACACGGCCGGACTGCCGGTCAGCATCACCGACGCGCTCGGACACGTGACGGCGGTGGAACGGGACGCTTTCGGGCGGGTCACACAGGTCACCGACCCCCTGGGACACACCACACGCATGGCGTGGACGGTCGAAGGCAAACCGCTGTGGCGCCAGGACGCCGAAGGGGGCCAGGAGCGGTGGAGCTGGGACGGCGAGGGCAACCTCCTCAGCCACACCGACGCAGCCGGCAACACCACCCGCCACACCCCTGGACCGTTCGACGTTCCGGCGACGCGCACCGATCCCGACGGCGCCGAGTACACCTTCACCCACGACACCGAACTGCGCCTGACGCGGGTGACCAACCCCCAAGGCCTGCACTGGGACTACACCTACGACGCCGCCGGACGCCTCATAGCCGAATCGGACTTCAACGGCGCCACGTTGACGTACAAACTCGACGCGGCAGGCCAACTCCTCACCCGCACCAACGCCGAAGGCCAGACCCTCCACTACACCCGCGACGCCTTGGGCCGCATCGTCGAGCAACTCGACACCTCCACCGACGAGCGCACCACCTTCACCTACGACGCCGCCGGCGCGCTCACCTCCGCCACCAACCCGCACGCCGAACTCCACTACCAACGCGACGCGTTGAGCCGCGTACTGACAGAGACAACCAACGGCCGCACCACCTCCTACACCTACGACGCTCTTGGCCGAACACTCACCCGCACCACCCCCTCCGGCCTCACCTCCCACTGGACCTACGACGCCGAGGGCCGCCACACCCGCCTCGCCAACGACCACGGCACCCTGTCCTTCACCCACGACGCAGCCGGCCGCGAGGTCGAACGCCGCACGGGCGAGGTGATGTTCACCCACACCTGGGACACCGCCGACCGCCTCACCACCCAAACCGCCCGCACCGGCGACGAACTCCTCCAACACCGCGCCTACACCTACCGCCCCGACGGCCACCTCACCCACATCCGCGAACTCACCGCCGGCACCCGCCACTTCACCCTCGACCCCATGGGCCGCATAACCCAGGTCCAAGCCACCGGCTGGCGCGAGACCTACACCTACGACCCCGCAGGCAACCAATCCCACGCCGAAGCCCCCGACCACCCCTCCCCCGGCGACCGCCACCTCACCGGCACCCTCATCCACCGCGCCGGCCACACCCACTACACCCACGACACCGCAGGACGCCGCACCACCACCACCCGGCGACTCCTCAACGGCCAACGCAAACAGTGGACTTACACCTGGAACGCCGAAGACCGCCTCCAGACCGCCGAAACCCCCAACGGCACCTGGACCTACACCTACGACCCCCTCGGACGACGCATATCCAAAACCGGACCCGACGGCGACACATTGACGTTCGCATGGGACGGGACACGGCTCGCGGAACAATCCACAGGCGCAGGCAAGGTCACCACCTGGGACTACGAACCCGGCACCCACCGGCCGCTGGCCCAGACCGACCACACGCAACTGGCCCGCGCGTCGGGCGCGTCGCTTCTCGAAAAACTCGAACCCATCGCAGGACGACCGCAGTTCTGTGCTGTGCAAACAGATCTCGTAGGCGCCCCCACCGAAATCGTAACTGTGAACGGAGAAGTGAGGTGGCAATGTCGTACCAGTCTTTGGGGAACAGACTTCGTTCTCCGAGAGAACAACGTCACTTGCCAACTCCGCTTCCCCGGGCAATACGCAGACACGGAAACAGGGCTTGTCTACAACTATTACCGATATTATGACCCGGAAAGTGCAGGGTACATCTCTCCCGACCCACTGGGTCTAACAGGAGGGATGAACGAGCACGCCTACGTTAAAAATCCTCACCTTTGGTTGGATCCGTTCGGACTCAAAGGGTGCGGTCCCGGCGGCGGGAATGGGAATCAACCCGATGTATCCATCAACGAAAAACAATTCGGTAAAAAATGGGGTAAGCATGCACAAGACTACGGCTTGGATCCCGGTGACTCTGCGAGCAGAGAGTGGTTCAGGAGTCGAATGCATGCGGTCCATGGATCACCCGACGAAGTACGGCGAGGAGCATGGAACCCGGATGGAGGCGGAGGAGCGGATTACCTATTCTTCCGGAAGGGGGGCGACCTGATGGTAACAAGGCCGGATGGAGAGTTCGTTACCATGTTTCCGCAGGAGACTCCCCGTGGCTGGTTCGCTGAGGCCAAAGTAATCCACACCCGAAAGTGATAAAACGTGACTTCTTCTGAGGTGCTGCTACAGCACCGGACCGAATCCTTGCAGGGACTCTACTACCACCACGAAGGTGTTTCCTCGGATGCGAGTCTGGAAGCCGTCTGCGTATCCCTGGAAGGAGGTGGAAGAATCTTTTACAGTTCGGCAACAGACTGGACTCTCATGGTGGATAGATGTTCAGACTCTGAGATTCCGTCATGGTGTTATCCGCCGGAGAATTGGGCGGTGGATAGACTTCCCGCTGAGGGGAGACTACTTCTAGGGATGTGCCTCGCCGTCGATGACGTCTCGAACGAGGTGGGCGAAATTGTAGGGAAGCGAATCCGTTACAGGGAGGAGACCGTCGAGGTGTTGGCTGGCGAGCCCCTGCGAGTGGCAGTGTACTGACTGGCGGTTTCCTCACATGTATCGATTACAGCGTGTACCTCCAGGAACGAGCCGCATTGAGGGCGAGCCCTGAAAGAGTCAGGGCAGGGGACGACAACCGGTCCCCGGCGGTGCCCGTGCCGGTAGTCGCGAACACGGCGCCCGTCCGCAGCCTCTGCCGAAAGGACGCCACGACCTCGACTCCGGTGGGCGGACACGGCCCATCACGTCGTAACCGCCAGGCACCGCCTACCCCGGACCCCCGACCCGCGCCCGGGACCGCTCAGGCACACGTGTGCCCTGCCGCGCGGCAGCGCCCGCCCGAACTGCGGGCGCCGTGCCCGGCCCCGTAGGCGTCTGTGCTCCGGACGCCATCCGGCAGTACGGCTCCCGGCGCGGGCCGCTGCCCCGGAGGACCTGGTCGTCTGCCTATTCTCGGGGCATGAAGGTGACGCCGTGGCTCCGTGCGATCGCGGGCACCGCGCGGTCCGGACTGAGTGTGGAGCGCAGCTCCCTGACGCCGTATATCGCGATCCGCGGTGCGTGCGGGGTGGCCGTCGTCGTCGGGCTGCTGCTCGTCTTCGCCGACCCGAAGCTCGCCGTCTCCTCCGCCTTCGGGGCCTTCGCCTCCGGGGTGGCGACGTTCCAGCGCAGTTGGCGGCCGCGGCCGATCCTCGCGCTCTCGGCCGCCGGGGGGCTCGCCGTCTCGACGTTCCTCGGGTACCTGCTCGTCGGGTACCCGGAGGCGTTCGTCCTGCTCGTCGCCGTCTGGGCGTTCGGTGCGGGGATGGCGTGGGCCGCGGGGCCGACGGCGGGCGTCGTGGCCGCGCTCACCGTCGGCGTGATGCTGGTGGCGGTCACCCTGCCGACGAGCGTCATGGGGGCGCTCTTCCACGCGGCGCTGATCGCGATGGGCGGCGTCGTCCAGGCGCTGCTGATCGTCCTCTTTCCACTGCGGCCGTGGGCCGAGCGCCGCGACGCGCTCGCCGACGCGCTCGCCGGCGTCGCCGACTACGCCCGCAGGCTTCGCCACGACCCCGTCGCCCCCTTCGACCCCGAACCGCTCATCGAGGCGCGCAACGCCGCGGCCGTGACGGCCCGCCAGGCCCGCCGCCGCCCGCGCCAACTCCACGGTTACCGGGCGCTCGCCGAGCGCTTCCGCCCCGTCCTCGCCTCACTCGCCGACCCGATCGTCGGCGGCGTACCCGACGAGGGCCCCGAGCGCGACCGGGTGCGCGAACTCCTCAGCGCCGCCGCCACCGTCCTCGACGCCACGGCCCGCGCCATCCGCCGCAGCGAGCGCATCCGCGTCCCCGCCGAGGCGCTCCAAGTGCTGCGCACGCCGGAGGACGACGAGGTACTCACGGGCCCTGCCGAGCGCGCCGCGATACGGCTCGCCGCGCTCACCGACGACGCGGTCGAGGCGGCGCAGGAGCCGGTCGAGGTGACGCGCCCCGCGCTGCTGCCGCGGGTCACCTGGTACACGGCGCCCGAGGGCCCCGGGCCGCGCGACGCCGAGGCGGTGTTCACGCCCGAGCCGCGCGAGGGGGGCCGCCTGGAGGACGAGTGGCGCAACTACGCGGCCGACGAGTCCGCCGAACTCCCGGCCGTCGAGGCCCGAAGAGAGGAGCAGAGCGCGCGGGAGCGCCACCTCCCGCGGACGTCGATCGGCGGGAGGATCCCGGTCGTGGCGCGGACGATCCGGCGCGAGCTGCACTTCTCGTCCCAGATCTGCCGGCACGCGCTGCGCGTCTCCGGCGTCGCCTCCGCCGGCTACCTGATCGGTACCGCGCTCCCGCCCGTCCACGGCTACTGGGCGCCGCTCACCGCGGTGATGGTGCTCCGCCCCGACTTCTCGCGCACGTACGAGCGGGGGTTCGGACGGTTCGTCGGCACCCTCGTCGGTGTCGGCCTCGCCGGGACGATCACGGCGCTCCTCAACCCCGGTCCTTACGCCTGCGCGGGGCTCGCGGTCCTCTTCGTCGCGGGCATGTACCTGCTGATGCACACGGGGTACGCCATCTCCCAGGGATGTGTGAGCGCCTACGTCGTCTTCCTGCTCGGGATCGCCGGCAACGAGTGGTCGCAGACCGTCTCCGAACGGGTCCTGCTCACGGCCTTCGGCGGGGTGCTGGCGATGCTGAGCTACGCGTTCTTCCCCGCCTGGGAGACGCCGCACCTCCGCGACCGCCTCGCCGACTGGCTCGCCGCGACGGGGAGTTACGCGTGCGCCGTCTTCGACGCGCTCGCTCACCCGGCGGAGCGCCGCCCCCGTCAGGTGCGCGACAGCCTCCTCGACGCCCGGTCCGCGCGCCAGGAGTGGGAGCAGACCGTCGCGCGCGCGGAGGCCGAACCGGTGCGCGACCGCGGCCGGATCTCGCAGCGCTCCGCGACGCAGGCGCAGTCCGCGCTCGTGACGTGGGGGCGTGCGGTGATGCTGCTGGAGGCGCACGTACCGGCGGAGGCGCGCTCGACGACGTCGGGGCGGGGGGCCGAGGGGGCGCAGGGGCCGGTCGCCAAGTCGGCCGAGGGGACGGTACGGAAGCCTTCGAAGCCCTCGGAGGAGGGCGCCGCCGGGTTCACCGCGGTGCTGCGTCCGGCGGTGGAGTCCGCGGCGCGGGCGGTGCGGGAGAGCGAACCGCTCGACTGGAGCGCGGTGCACGCGGAGTTGGCGTCCTGGGAGGCGCGCGAGTCCCACCCGCACTCCGTGGCGCTGCGCACCGCGCAGCTCGTCGTCGAGGGGCTCGACGACCTCGCGGACGCGGTGCAGCCGCGCGCCTGACGCGTCAGCCCTCGGGGTGCCGCCCGTCCTCCTGCTCGGCGCGGCGCTTCGCCTCGGCGGCGCGGCGTGCGGCCTCGGCCGGGCGGAGGGCGGCGTCCTCGGGCTGGTCCAGGTCGGGGATGCGGTCGCGGTCCTCGTCGCGCGTCTCCGCCTCCCACAGGCTCTTGTACTTGGCGTTGCGGAACTTCAGCAGTACCGAGGCAGCGATCGCCGCGACGAGCGAGGCGATCAGCACCGCCGCCTTGACGTGCTCCGTCGTCGCGTCGTCGGTGAAGGCGAGTTCGGTGACGAGGAGCGAGACGGTGAACCCGATGCCGCCGAGCATGGCGACGCCGAGCAGGTCCCACCAGGACAGGTCGCTGCTGAGCCGCGCCTTGGTGAACCGCGCCGCGAGCCAGGTGCCGCCGAAGATGCCGACGATCTTGCCGGCGAAGAGTCCGAGCATCACGCCGAGCGACTCGGGCTGCCGGAAGACCTCGGAGAGCGCGGAACCCGAGACGCTGACGCCGGCGGAGAAGAGCGCGAAGACGGGGACGGCGAGGCCCGCCGAGAGCGGGCGTACGCGGTGCTCGATGCGCTCGGCGGGGGTCGTGCGCTCGCCGAGCCACGCCGCTTCCGCCTCGTCGCCGTGCGTGTCCTTCGCCGAGGGCTTCGCGATCAGCAGCATGCCCATCGCCACGCCGGAGATCGTCGCGTGGACGCCGCTGTTGTACATCAGCCCCCAGATCGCGAGGCCCAGCGGGACGTAGACGTACCAGCCGCGCACCCGCAGGTTGGCGTGGAGGACGCGGAAGAGCACCAGCCCCGCGAGGGCGCCCGCGAGCGCGAGGAAGTTGAGGCTGGAGGTGTAGAAGACGGCGATGACGAGGATCGCGCCGAGGTCGTCGACGATCGCGAGGGTGAGCAGGAAGGCGCGGATGCCGGACGGGAGGTGGGTCCCGATGACGGCGAGGACGCCGAGCGCGAAGGCGATGTCGGTCGCCATCGGCACCGCCCAGCCGTGGAGTTGGCCGCCGGAGGGTGCGTTGACGGCGAAGTAGAAGAGCGCGGGGACGGCCATGCCGCAGGCGGCCGCGACGATCGGCAGCGCGGCGGCGGCGGGGCGGCTCAGCTCGCCGCCGGTCAGCTCGCGCTTCAGTTCGATGCCGGCGATGAAGAAGAAGATCGTCAACAGTCCGTCGGAGGCCCAGTGCTCGACGGAGAGGTCGAGGCCCAGCGCGTCGATGCCGAAGTGGAAGCTCCGGATGTTCTCGTACGCCTCGCTCAGCGGAGTGTTGGCCCACACGACGGCGACCAGGGCCGCGACGAGGAGCACCACGCCGCTGATCGTCTCGGTGCGGAGGGCGTCCGTGAGGAGTCTGCGCTCTCTCGCCGGAGGGCGCCGGAAGAGCTCGGGCGTCTGGTGTTCGGGCGTGGTCATCTGCTGGCTCCGGGGTGGTGGCGGACAGGGGGCGCTTCGTCGCCGACCAGTCTTCCCGGCACACCTAGTCGTGCTCAGCAGGCACGGACACCTCCACCGTAACCACACGCGTGGAGCCTCCCGCAATGAGGTCACCGCGCTGACCGGCGACTACGGGACCGGGCGCGGTGCCCGGAGCGGTCCCGCGGAGCGGCGCGGGGGCCTATGCTGCCGGGGTCGGACCCGGCGGTGGGCGCCGGAGCGGGGCAGGGGGCGAGGTCGGTGGAGAGGTGAAGCGCGGCGCGATACCCGAGGAGTACCTCGGAACGTACGCGGAGGTCCTCGCCGAGGTGAGCGACACGGGGCGGCTGCTGCGCCGTCCCGAACTCGACTCCTTCCGGGACCTCGGTGAGCGCGCCGCCGAGGAGGGGCACAGCATGCGGCAGCTCGTCGGCCTCTACCTCGCCGAGACCCGCAGGGTCTGGGCGGCGCTCCCCGGTGTCGCCAGGGTGGCGGGCGCGAGCGAGCGCGGGCGCACGGGGGACGCGGTGCTCGGCGCCGTCGAGGCCGCGGTGTCGGCCGTGGGCGAGGGGTACGAGCGGGCGCAGCGGATGGCCGTGCGCCAAGAGGAGGCGGCGCGGCGGGAGTTCGTCGACGACCTGCTCCACGGGCGGAGCAACCTCGGCAGGCTCGCCGAGCGTGCCCAGTGGTTCGGCCTCCACCTCGCGGACCGGCACGCGGTAGCCGTCGTGGAGGGCGTCGAGAAGTACGAGGACGCCA
The DNA here is from genome assembly GCF_000262345.1 of Streptomyces xiaopingdaonensis. Lineage (GTDB taxonomy): Bacteria > Actinomycetota > Actinomycetes > Streptomycetales > Streptomycetaceae > Streptomyces > Streptomyces xiaopingdaonensis. The sequence goes on from NZ_AJTQ01000230.1 coordinate 23,542, forward strand.
ACCCGGTGGTGCGCCGGATCGAGCGGGAGCTCTTCGGGCGCTTCGAGGAGCGGGACGTCCTGCTCACCACGAAGGACGGGCGGCTCGTCTGCGTCGTCGGCTCCAGCAACGCGGCGGTCCTGGAGGCGTTCGCGGAGCTGGCGGAGCGGCCGGGCCCCGGCTACCGGGCGGCGCGGCGGGTGGCGATCGGGCGGGAGCACGTCGGCGCCAGCGGGGTGGTGCGCAGCTACGAGGAGGCGGTGGGGGCGCTCGATCTCGCGGAGCACCTCGTGCTGGAGCAGGTGCGGCTGAGCGCGGCCGAACTCCTCGTCTTCCCCGTCCTGTTGCGGGACAGGGCCGCCATCGCCGACCTCGTACGCACCGTCCTCGGCCCGCTCACGCAGGCGCGCGGGGGAGCGGAGCCGCTGCTGGGGACGGTGCTGGAGTGCTCGGCCGCCGGGTACGTCAACGCGGCGGCGGCGCGGCGGCTGGGGGTGAGCGTGCGGACGCTCTCGTACCGCCTGGAGCGCATCAAGTCCCTCACGGGGTACGACCCCTCGAACTCGCTCCACCGCTACACGCTGGAGACCGCGGCCATGGGCGCGCGGCTCCTCGGCTGGCCCGACACGGAGCTGTGAGGCGCGCCCGTACGAACCACCCTGCGCCGCACGGGGGTTGAGCCGGCCGCACCAACGGCACACGACTGTGACACGCAGAAGGCCGTGCGGTGACGCTCCGTCGGCAGGATGGCCCCCGTGTTACAGCAGTGTTTCGCGCGGAGCCGGACGTAAAAAAGCCATAAAGATTGCCGGGATCTGGCAATGTGCGAAGGCGACGCTCCGCGCCACAATGGATGCACACCGCAACCGGAACGGGGGAGAGGGCGTTGGGAGACTTCATCTCGTACGCGTTGGCGTTTCCGACCGTCCTGTTCGGATTTCCGCTGGTTGTGGTCGTGGCCTACTGGCTGCTTGTCCTGGTGGGCCTGGCCGGGGTCGATGCCCCCGACGGGGGTGGGGGCATCGATTCCGACCCCTCGGCCGCCGGCTCCCAAGGGGGCCTCGCCGGGCTCGGGTTGGGCGGCGTGCCGCTCGTCGTCGTGCTCTCGCTGCTCACCGTTGTTGCCTGGTTCGTGTCGCTCGCGGGTTCGGTGTATGCGCCATCGGGCCTTCCCTGGTCGGCGCTGGTGCTCCTCGGCGTGCTCCTCGTGGCGTGGCTCGTCACGCGGGGTTGCTGCCGACTGCTGCGTCCCTTCTTCCGCACCGAACGCCTCGTGAGCCACCAGGACTTCGTCGGCCGGGTGTGCACGGTGCGCACCGGCCGCGTCGACGCCTCCTTCGGACAGGCCGAGGTCGTTGCGGCCGACGCGTCGACGGCGCTCGTGCAGGTCCGCTGCACCGAGCCGGACGCCGAACTCCGCGCGGGCAGCACGGCGTTGATCTTCGACTACGACGCGGACGGCTCCTTCTTCCACGTCACGCCGTACGACGGCGCGCTCGATCCGTACCAACCGCCCCGCTGACCACGGCCGTTCACGCCGCGCGCCGCCGCGCCGACGTGACGCGACCGGCACACACACGGCGGGCGGCAGCCCGCGGCCCACCGACCCGGCGCCCCCACCCGGGCCGAGAACCGCACCCGGAAACGCAGGGGGACGGCGAGCCCGTCCCCGGAAACCACAGGGGAACTGATCTGCATGAACGCCATCTCCCTCGGCCTCGGCGTACTCCTCGCCGTCGGCCTGCTCCTCCTCGTCGTCGCCTTCTTCGCCATCAGCCGACTCTTCCGCAAAGTGCCGCAGGGGAAGGTGCTGATCGTCTCCAAGATGCGGAAGGTGGACGTCACCTTCACCGGGCAGGTGGTGCTGCCCGTGCTGCACAGGGCCGAGATGATGGACATCTCGGTGAAGTCGATGGAGATCCACCGCACCGGCCGTGAGGGCCTCATCTGCAAGGACAACATCCGCGCCGACATCCGGATCTCGTTCTTCGTCCGCGTCAACAAGACGGTGCAGGACGTCGTGAAGGTGGCGCAGGCGATCGGCACCGAGCGCGCGAGTGACCGGGAGACCCTCCAGGAACTCTTCAACGCGAAGTTCTCCGAGGCGCTCAAGACCGTCGGCAAGCAGCTCGACTTCTCCGACCTCTACACCAAGCGCGACGAGTTCCGGGACCGCATCATCGCCGTGATCGGCACCGACCTCAACGGCTACAGCCTGGAGGACGCCGCCATCGACTACCTGGAGCAGACCCCGCTCCAGCAGCTCGACACGCACAACATCCTCGACGCCCAGGGCATCCGCAAGATCACCGAACTCACCGCCGAACAGCACGTGCGTACCAACGAGTACCAGCGGCAGGAGGAGAAGGAGATCACGCGCCAGAACGTGGACGCCCGCGAGGCCGTGCTGGAGTTGGAGCGCCGCCAGGCGGACGCCGAGATCAAGCAGCGCCGCGAGGTCGAGACCGTCCGCGCCAAGGAGGAGGCCGAGACCGCCCGGGTGCAGGCCGAGGAGCGGATGCGCGCACAGACGGCGCACCTCAAGACCGAGGAGGCGCTCGGCATCCAGAACGAGAACCGCGAGCGGGAGGTCGCCGTCGCGCAGCTCAACAGGGAGCGCGTCGTGGCGATCGAGAACGAGCGGATCGAGAAGGACCGGCTCCTCGAGGTGATCGCCCGCGACCGCGAGACCGAGCTGCGGAAGATCGCGGCCGACAAGGAGGTCGAGGCGGAGAAGCGCGACATCGCCGACGTCGTCCGCGAGCGGATCGCGGTGGAGAAGACCGTCGCGCAGCAGGAGGAGGAGATCAAGAAGCTGCGCACCGTCGAGGAGGCGGAGCGCGAGCGCCAGGCCCTCATCATCCAGGCCGAGGCGGAGGCCCAGGAGCGCCTCGTGAAGGACATCAAGGCGGCCGAGGCCGCCGAGCAGGCGGCGGAGCACCGCGCCGCCGAGGAGCTCACCCTCGCCGAGGCCCGGCGCAAGCAGGCCGACCTCGACGCGCAGTCCGCGATCCGGCTCGCCGAGGGCAAGCGTGCCGAGTCCGCGGCGGAGGGGCTCGCCGAGGCCGAGGTGCAGGAGCGGATGGCCGACGCGGTGGAGCGCAACCGCGCGGTCGAGGCCGACGCCGCCAAGGCGATGGGCCTCGCGGAGGCGACGGCCGAGAAGGAGCGCGGCCTCGCAGCCGCCGAAGCGCTCCGCGAGCGGATGCGCGCCGAGGCCGAGGGGCTCAACGAGAAGGCGTCGGCGATGGCGGCGCTCGACGAGGCGAGCAGGGAGCACGAGGAGTACCGGCTGCGCCTGGAGGCGGAGAAGGACGTGCGGATCGCCGGCATCGACGTCCACCGGCAGGTCGCGGAGGCGCAGGCGTCCGTGGTCTCCGAGGGGCTCAAGAACGCCAGGATCGACATCGTGGGCGGCGAGTCCGTCTTCTTCGACCGCCTCGTCGGGGCGATCTCCGCGGGCAAGAGCGCGGACGCCTTCGTCGACCGCAGCGAGTCCGTGCAGGCGATGGCGGCCCCGTGGCTCGACAAGGAGAACTCCACCTTCACCCGCGACCTCGGGGCCGTCCTCGGCGGCCTCGGCGCGCAGGGCGTACGCGACCTCACGCTCACCGGGCTGCTCACCAAGCTCATCGCCGAGGAGGGCCCGAACACCTCCCAACTCCGGGCGCTCCTCGACTCGGTGAGCGGCACCCCGGCGGCCGATCTGCCGCTCTCCGCCCTCGCCGGCGGCACGGGAGCGGTCAACGGGGCGAAAGCCGCGGTCTGACGGGCACGGGCCGCCCCCGGGCGGCCCGATCCGCCGGGAGTGGAGGAGAGAGGGCGCAGAGGAGATGGGGAGACGAGCGATGACCGAGGCACACGCACCCGAGCCGGCGCACGCAGCGGACGAGCCCGCGGGCGGCGCGCCGGGCGCCGAGGCGCAGGACCCCATGGACGCCGGCACCTTCGGCGTCCTCCGCGACCGCATCGCCAGGGCCGCCGCCGAACTCTCCGCACGCGCGGGGCGGTTGAACGCCCGCCGCACGGAGGAGTTCGGCGCCGCCGGGCTCGAACTCCTCCGCGCCGAGCAGCTACGCACCGCGGCCGACACCGCAGCGTGCGACGTCGTCCACGTCGGCGGCGCCCTCCTCCTCGGCCACCACGGGGCGGCCCCGGCCGACCGCGAGGCCGAACCCGCCGACGTCTTCGCGCTCTTCGCGCTCGACGCGGGCCGCCTCGCCCCCGCGGCCGAGTCCGCTGTCCCCGGGCTCCTCGACGACGAGCGGTTCCACAGGGACTTCGCCGAACTCCACCGCTACTACCGCTCCGCCCGGTTCACCCGCTTCGACACGGCGGGCCCCTTCCTCCTCGCCGTCTTCCGCACCGGCGACCGCGACGGCGACGTACGGGCGCTGCGCTGGCGAATCGCGCCCGACGGCAGTCCGGCGTACGTCGACGCCAAGGGCGAGCGCGAGTTGCGCGCCCCCGAGCCGTACGAGTTCGCATGGCAGGAGGCCGGCCGCGAGGACCACGTGCCGGGGCGCTACCCGCTCGTCTCGCTCGCCGGACGCCTCCACGTCGGCATCGCGGAGGGCGCGCTCACCGTCAAGTCCACCGCGGACACCGAGGTTGCGGAAGGGCTGCACCGCGAACCCGTCGACGAGCCGCTCCAGTCGCTCGCCGACGCGCGGATCGCGCACGCCGCGGTCGGCCCGCTGACGCTGCTGCGGGTGCGCCCGTACAACGAGGACGCCTACCGCTACCTGGTCCACAACGAGCGCACGGGCGAGGTCGTGCGGCTCGACGGCATCGGCGCGGGCTGCCGGCTGCTCCCCGAGGAGCAGGGCATCGTCTTCGCCGGCGGGTACTACCTCGCCAACGCGCCCGCAGGCTCGGCGGCCCGCACCTTCGACACGGGACCCGAGCGGGGCGCGCTCGGCTGGCACGCCACCGTCCGCTCGCCCAACGGCGAGGACGTCCTCCACGTCTTCCGCACCGCCGGAGGCCGCACCCTGCTGCTGCCGTACAACCTCATCCGGGAGGAGGTCGCGGCGCCGCTCCCCGCCGACGGGCACGCGCTCTTCCCCGACGGCACCCTGGTCCTGCTCCGCTCCGCCGGGAGCGGCCCGACGAGGGTGCACCCCGTCCAGCTGTGGCGGACGCCGTACACCAGCGCCACGCACGCCACGGCACAGCCCGAGGGGGACGGGCCGCTCGCGCGCGTGGGCAACGCGGAGCTGGTGCGCGGCATCTCCGACGCGTACGCGGTGGTACGCCTCGCCGACGGCATGGAGCCGAACGCCGCCGTCTTCCGCGCCGTCACCGCCGCCTGCACCCGACTCGCCGACCAGCACCCGTGGTTGGGGTCGGAGGGCCTGGAGCGGCTCGACGAACCGCTCGGCACCCTGCGCGGCACGGCGGAGCAGGCGATCGACGAGGTGCGCCGGGTCGAGGAGCTGCGGGCGCAGGCCGAGAGCGCGCTCGACGAGGCGGCGCGGGAGGCGACCGCGCTCGTCCGCAGGGCGCGCGGCGAGGTGCCGGGCGGCGCGGCCGGCTGGGTCGCGCTCCTCACCGGACTCCGCAGGGCCAGGGGCCGGGTCGCCGCCCTCAGCGACCTGCGGTACGTCGACACGGGACGGCTCGGGGAGCTGGACGGAGAGCTCGCCGAGGCACTCGACGCCACGGGCCGCAGGGCCGTGGACCGGCTCGCCGCGCCGGGTGCCTTCGACGAAACGCACCGCGAGATCGAGGAGTTGGAGTCACGAGCCGCGGCCGTCGCGACCGTCGCGGAGACGGCGCCGCTCGCCGAGGAGATCGACCGGCGCGCGGAGAGCCTCACCGCGGTCACCGACGTCGTCGGCGGCCTCGACGTCTCCGACGCGACGCAGCGCACCGCGCTGCTCGCCGCCGTCGGTGAGGTGACGGGCGCCGTCAACCGCGCACGCGCCGTACTGGAGCGCAGGCGGGGCGAGTTGCAGGAGAGCGAGGGGCGTGCGGAGTTCGAGGCGGAGTTCGCGCTCCTCGGCCAGGCCGTCGCGGGAGGACTCGCCGCCGCCGGGACGCCCGAGGAGTGCGACGACCAACTCGCGCGGCTCATGATGCAGTTGGAGAACCTGGAGTCCCGCTTCGGCGCGCTCGACGCCGACGGGGGAGCGGGCGGCTTCCTGGAGCGGCTCGTGGACCGGCGCGAGGAGATCCACGAAACCTTCTCCGCGCGCAAGCAGGCCCGCATCGACGCACGCGCACGGTACGCCGAGCGCCTCGCGGCGTCGGCGGAGCGGGTGCTCGGCACCGTAGCGCGCCGCTCCTCCTCGCTCGCGTCCCTCGACGAGGTGCACGCCTACTTCGGCTCGGAACCGCTCGTCGCCAAAGTGCGCACCACGGCGGGGGAGTTGCGCCAGCTCGGGGAGCAGGTGCGCGCCGACGAGCTGGAGGGCCGGCTGAAGGCCGCGCAGCAGGAGGCGGCACGGGCGCTGCGGGACCGCGCCGACCTCTGCGACGAGGAAGGCACCGTACGCCTCGGCCGCCACCGCTTCAGCGTCGACTCCCAACCCGTCGAGCTGACCCTCGTCCCGCAGGACGGCGCGCTCGTCTTCGCCGTCACCGGCACCGACTACCGCGCTCCCGTGCACGACGAGGAGTTCGCGGCGACGCGGGCGTTCTGGGGCCAGCCCTTGGCGTCCGAGTCGCCCGAGGTCTACCGCGCCGAGCACCTCGCCGCGACGGTCCTGGAGCGCGCGGCAGCGGAACGCGGCCTCGACGCGCTGCGCGAGGCCGCGGCGGAGGGCCGACTCCTCGCCGCCGTACGGGAGTTCAGCGACGCCGCGTATGACGAGGGGTACGACAGGGGCGTCCACGACCGGGACGCCGCGCGCCTCCTCGGCGTCCTGCTCCGCCTACACAGGGACGCGGGGCTGCTGCGGTTCCGGCCCGACGTGCGCGCCGCGGCCCAACTTTTCTGGGGCTACGGGGCGCAGGAGACGGCCCGGCGCGAGTGGACCACGCGTGCCGCCTCGCTGGCGCGGGCCCGCGGCGCGTTCGGACCGGTGCCGGCTGCGGCCGACCTCGCGGCCGAACTGGACGGCGCGGCAGGCGAGTTCCTCCGACCGCTCACCGCGGAACTCGGCGAGCTGCCCGACGGCGACCTCGGCGGCTACCTCTTCGAGGAACTCGCCGCAGGCAGCCCCAGGTTCGTCACGGGCGCCCCCGCGCGGACGCTGCTCGACGGGTTCAGGGCAGCGCTCGGCGGCGAGGACTCGGCCGCGTCGAAGGAGTTCGCGGCCGACCTCGCGGCGCTCGACGGCGACCTGCGGGCCCGGCTCCAACTCGCCACGGCCTGGCTCCACTCGTACGCGCAGACCCGCGGCGGCGAGGAACGCACCGGAGCGGAACTCCCCGGCGATCTGACGGAGGCGGCCGTACTCGCCCTCGACGGCGGCACGTTGGAGTACCGCGAAGTCCGGGCGCCGCTCCGCGAGCGCGTGCCCGAGCTGCTCGGCACCCACCCGCGGCTCGCGGGCGGCGAACTGGACGTGCGGCTCGACGAGTTCCTCGACCGCACGCGCACCTTCCGCACCCACCGCGTCCCCGCGCACCGCGCGTACACCAGGCGCCGCAACGCGCTCCTCGCCGCCGAGCGCAGGCGACTGCACCTCGACGCGTACAAGCCGCGGGTGATGCCGACCTTCGTACGCAACCGCCTGATCGACGAGGTCTACCTGCCGCTCATCGGCGACAACCTCGCCAAGCAGCTCGGCGCGGCGGGCGAGCAGCGGCGCACGGACAGCCAGGGCATGCTCCTCCTGCTCTCGCCTCCCGGATACGGCAAGACGACGCTCGTCGAGTACGTGGCCGCGCGCCTCGGACTCGTCCAAGTGACCGTCGACGGGCCTGCGTTGGGTCACCGCACCACCTCGCTCGACCCGGCTGCGGCGCCGGACGCCGCAGCCCGCCGCGAGGTGGAGAAGATCAACTTCGCCCTGGAGATGGGCAGCAACGTCCTCCTCTACCTCGACGACATCCAGCACACCTCGCCCGAACTGCTCCAGAAGTTCATTCCGCTCTGCGACGCGCAGCGCCGCATCGACGGCGTCGCGGCCGACGGGACGCCGCGCAGCTTCGACCTGCGCGGCAAGCGCTTCGCCGTCTGCATGGCGGGGAACCCGTTCACCGAGTCGGGCAGCCGGTTCCGCGTCCCCGACATGCTCGCCAACCGCGCGGACGTCCGGAACCTCGGCGACGTCCTCTCCGGGCGCGAGGAACTCTTCGCGCTCAGCCACGTCGAGAACGCGCTGACGGCCAACCCCACCCTCGCGCCGCTCGCCTCCCGCGACCGCGGCGACATCGACCTGCTGGTCCGCCTCGCCGCGGGGGACGGCTCCGCGGAACCGGACCGCCTCGTCCACCCGTACTCCGCAACGGAGCTGGAGCAGGTCCGGGCCGTCCTGCGCCACCTGCTCCGGGTGCGGCGCACGGTCCTCGCCGTCAACTCCGCCTACATCGCCTCGGCAGGCGTCGACCCGGCCGACCGGACGGAGCCGCCCTTCCTCCTCCAGGGCTCCTACCGCAACACCAACAAGCTCGCCGAGCGCCTCGTCCCCGCCATGAACGACGAGGAGCTGGAGGCCCTCGTCGACGACCACTACACGGCGGAGGCGCAGACCCTCACCACGGGAGCCGAGGCCAACCTCCTCAAACTCGCCGAGCTGCGCGGCAGGTTGGACGAGGTAGGCGCGGCACGGTGGGAGCGGCTGAAGGCCGCGCACCTGCGGTGAGTCGGTGCGGCAGGGAAACGCTTGGACCGTGGCTGAGACCCCCAGTAGCGTCTGCCGGCATGAGCAGTCCGGAGAGCAAGCCCGTGCCGCGTGCCGTCACCTTGATCCGTTCCGCCTCCCTGTCCGATGTCGCGGAGTACGCCTACGCGGCCACGGCCCCTGCCGAGTCGCGGCTGATCTTCCTGGCCGGAGCATGTCCTCTCGACGAGGACGGTTCCACCGCGGCGATCGGGGACTTCGCGGGGCAGGCGGCCAGAGCTGTGGAGAACATGCGGACCGCTCTGACGGAGTCCGGCGCGTCGCTGCACGATGTCGTCAGCACCCGCGTTCTCGTCGCCTCGCACCGGCGGGAGGATTTGGTGACGGCGTGGGAGGTCGTCCGGGACGCGTTCGGCGACCACGACGTGCCCAGCACGCTGATGGGGGTCACCGTGCTCGGCTACGACGGCCAGCTCGTGGAGATCGAAGCCGTTGCCGCCGTGCTTGATTCCTGAGCCGACGGGCCATCCTTGCGGGCGGCCTTGTGGTCCTTCTTCTCCGGGCGGTGATCCCGCCACCGGCAGCGGCGGTTCCGGTACCGCCCGCTCGTCGGTCGGATCCCCTTGCTGAGCAGGCGGACCACCTGTCGAAGAGACACGTTCTCGCCCGCGAGTGCGGTCGCGGGGCGCCGGACGCGATGCGCCGCCGATCCGGCCGAGCCGCGCGGGCGGCAGGCGGCCGGCCTCTCCGCGCGGTCACTTGCGGGCGACCGTCACCGCGCAGAGCCCCGTCTCCTCCGTCCTGGTGCTGATCCCTTCCGGCGCGAACCCGGCCCGGGCCGCGTACGCCTCGACCGCCTCCGCCGTGCGGCACGCCATGCGCCACGGTGTGCCCTCGCGGTTGGGCAGCGTGTGCGAGGCGAGTTCGCGCTGCGGGTGCGCGGTCTGCGTCGTGAAGACCAACACGCCGCCGGGGGCGAGGAGTTCGCGGAGCCGGGACATCGACTCGGGTACGGCCTCGTCGTCGAGGGCGAGTTCGTAGAGGCCGCAGACGACGACGAGGTCGGGCGCGCGCCGGTCGGCGAGCGGGAGCGGGGCGAAGGCGTCGCCCTCCTCCCAGTCGAGCGGGCGCTCCAGCAGGCGGCGGCGGGCCGCGAGCCTGCGGCCGTGCGCGAGGGCCGTCCGGGCGTTGTCGCGGCAGACGACGCGCAGCATGCCGTCCGTGTCCTCCTCCAGGAGGTCGAGGAGGTAGCGGCCGGAGCCGGCGGCGACGTCGAGGAGGACGACCTCCTGCTGCTCCCGCTCGGCGACGAGCTTCCGCAGCACCTCCTTGAGCAGCTCTTGCCGAGCGCGGACCGCGCGCCAGGCGACGGCGTCGAGGAAGGCGCGGTCGAGGAGGCGCCCGATGCCGAACGAGCCGTGGGCCTCGTCCTCGTAGACGTAGTCGAGCAGCGGGCCGCTGTCGAAGCCGTACCGGTGGCCGAGCGCGATGCCCTGACTGCTGCGGCCGACCGTGCGCATCAGCCCGCGCAGCAGGGTCCACTTCAGGCGTTCGGGGAGCGACTCCCGGGCGGGTCCCGGCTGTTGACGCCGGTCCTCGCCCGGGTGCCGCCCGGCGCCCCGGGCCGGGGCGCCTCGGCCGGTCGCCCCGTCGTCGGTCGTCGTTCGGGATGTCGTCCGCTCTGCCACTCTCTGCCCCCGTACCGTGTGCCGCCGCCCTGCCGGGCGGCGCGGTGCCGTGCGCCGCTGCGCCTTTCACGGGTAGGACGTTCCGCGTACCCGCATGGCTCCTGCCCTTTTCCGGCCTTCCGCGCACTCCGGGGGCGTCGCGGATCGGGGCCGGATGTCCCTCGCCGCCGCGCGGAGTCCGGGGCGGCCGCGTTCGAGGGTGCGGGTCAGCCGTCCTGGGGGCGGGGCGGGCCGTCGAGGAGCGTCACCCCGTACCGCGCCAAGAGATCCGTGTGGTCGGCGTCGCGGCGCCCGTCCGCGGCGCCGACCGAGCGGAAGTAACCCTCCACGGCGCCGGGGTTGTTGATGATGAGCACCTCCGCCGTCGACGTGAGCGGCTGGAAGGTGTGGGGCACGAACCGCGGCCCGAACACGTAGGCGCCGGCCTCCGCGTCGTGGACGTCGCACTCGGCGAGCGAGGTGGAGCCGACCCAGAACCGTACCCGGCCGGAGAGGACCACCCAGCTCTCGTCCTCCCTGCTGTGGGTGTGCAGCGGCGGCGCGTCCCCGTGGTGCAGGGACGCGCGCATGACGCTCGCGGCCCCGTTGGTCTCGCTCGTTCCGACGACCTGTTCGTTGGTGGTGCGGTAGTACTGGAAGGTCTCGCCGTCTCCCCGGTTCCGCACGAGGGCCATGCTCATCCGTGCTCCTCCCCGGCCGCGTGTGCCGGCCGGTCGTGGTCGGAGCGACGGAGCCCGCCGTCCGGCGACTTCGAGCGGTTCGGGGCGTACGCTCCCGGACCGCGTGCCGCACGGGGGACGTCGCAGTCCACGTGATCGTCGCATCGAGTGGGGGATGTCCTCCAGAGGGCGTAGGGCGCGGGTGCGCCAACGGAGTGCGTGCGCGGGGGAGTTCTGGCTCGACTTCCGTGAAGCCGTCACCGGACGGGACGGGCTCCGGGGCGGTCACGCAGCATGCCAGCGGTTTCTGTTGTCGGCTGCCGGGCCGCACACCATGGCGGTGCCGGCCGCGGTGCGGCCGGTCGCGCCCGGTGGGGAACAGAAGGCCCCGGGGTGGACGGTGCCAACCGAGCCGCCGCTGCCGCCTGTTGAGGAGTTGCTGCTTCCGCCGGTCGAGGAACTACCGCTCGAGGACGAGCCGTTGCCGGCGTCGCCCGGCGGGGTACCGCCGGACCCGGAGGTGTCGTTCGACGAGCTGCCGCCGCCTCCGCCGGACGAGGAGGAGCCGCCGGACGAGCCGCCCTTCGAGGCGCCGGGCCGATCGTCGTGGTGGTCCCGGTAGTCAGGCGTTCCGTCGTGGTCCCGGTCCGGGAGTTGGGGGTAGTCGACGTCCGCGGAGGGGCAGTCGTTCCTGGGCGCGGTCAGCTTCAACGTGACCGTGTCGCGCGGCTGGACTCGTGCGCCGGCGCGTGGGTCCTGTGTGCACACGGTCCAGCGGTCGTGGCCACCGCCCTCCGGCAGAGTGTCGTTGCTGTAGGCGGCTTCGGCTCGGATGCTCTTCCGGTCGATGCCGCGTGCGACGAGTGCCTTGCGAGCGCTCGCCCAACTCTTCTGCGTGACGTCCGACATGGTGGGCCAGGGGAGCGGCTCGCCGTCGTGTTCCGGACAGGGCTCCGCGGTCTTCACCGCGGCGAGGTCGACGCTGCCGTCCTTGGTGGTGCGTTGGAAGCACACCGTCCAGCCGGACGCGGCGACGATCTTCCGCTTCCGGTCGGAGGCATCGTGCCGTGCCGTCCCGTACCCGGCGCGCTTCGCCGCCTCGAGCGCCTTGTCCAGCCGCTTTCCCGCGTAGTCCGGTGCCTTGGCCGCCGGCCGCGGCGTGCTGTCCTCGGCCGGGGCCGGCGTCGCGGTGGCCCCCGCCTTCGCACTCGTCCGCGGCTCGTCCGGCACCGGGTGGGCGACGCCGGCCACGATGGTGCACAGCAGGAACGCACCGAAGCTGGCACATCCGCGCTGCCACACCCGCCAGGGATGACCGACGCTCTTCCGTCTGACCCAGAGCAGCACGAGCGCGGCGAGCATGGCGAAGACCCCGAGGGCCTCGTTCACGGCCATGAGGACGGCGGCAGCGCCGACGAACGCGAGGCGTGCTGCCGTGGTCTGCCACCAGGACGGGCGAGTTGGCGCCGGAGTCGGCGGGCCGGCGGGGTTCGTCGAGTCCACGGTCTGATGCCTTTCGCGGCTGAGCCTGTGCAGGACGGAGCAGAGCCCCGTACCGCAGGACGTGTTGGAGTACCGCCTACGTGCATGACGCCGACAGCGCCGGACGCATCGGGATGTGACACGCATGCGTGCTGGGGAAAGGCATAGCAGGCATGTCGGTGAAGTGCTGTTCATGCTAACGAGATATGAGGGATCAGTCGCAATTTTCCCGGATCCGGTTGCGACGTCGGGGCTCTCCGGCGCCGGGAGCCCGGCCGGCGCCGCGTTCCCGAGGTGCGGCGACTCTCCAACGCCTCCAGACGTCCGCTTGTTGCCGCCTCGTCAGAGGCCGGGAAGCCGCATCCCTGGAGGCAAGTTGGCGCTCGTCCACCGGCGAAGGCTCCGAGGTGCCGTAATACACCGCGGAGCTGCCGCTCTCTTCGAGCGCGTCCGGAGACGGGGCGTTCAGCGGAAAACGAGGCGGTGCCCGGGAGACGTGCGCCGACAATGACGGCGCCGTTGAGGGGGCGGTCGACGACGGCGGCACAGAGCCGGGTTCGGTCGCCTCCCCGCCGGCGGTGAAGAGTGCGAGAGTCGGGACTGCCTCGCGGAGTGGACGCCCTCCTCTCCACGGTGAGACCCACGGGGCCCAGCGCTCAGCCCTTGCGCGCGACCCCCGCGTAGAAACCCGCCTGCTCGTCCGGCAGTTGGTTCGGCCCGTCCGGGCGCCAGCGGGGGCCGACGACGACGCCGGGGTCGAGGAGCTCCAGGCCCTCGAAGAAGGCGGCGACTGCGGCGCGGCTGCGAGGTGCGGTGTTGATGCCGTGCTCGCCGTAGAGGGAGTTGACCGCGTCCCGGGCGGCGCCGTCGTCGAAGTCGTACGTGGTGTGGGACAGGACGAGGAAGCTACCGGGGGCGAGCGGCTCCAGGAGCCGGCTGAGCAACTCGTGGGGCCCGTCCTCCTCGGTTATGAAGTGCATCAGCGCGACGAGGGAGAGAGCGACGGGCTTGTCCAGGTCGAGCACCTCCGCGATGCGGGGTCGGTGGCTCCAGAGGTCGTCGTGTCGGACGTCCGCCTCCAGATAGGCGGTGCGGCCCTCGGGAGTGCCGCGCAGCAATGCGTCCGCGAACTCGATGACGAGGGGATCGTTGTCGACGTACAGGACTCGGCACTCCGGAGCAACGCGCTGGGCGACCTGGTGGAGGTTGGGCTCGGTGGGGATGCCGGTGCCGATGTCGAGGAACTGCCGCACTCCGTGCTCGCCGGCGAGAGCGTGGGTGGCACGACGCATGAAGGCGCGGTTCTCGCGGGCGAAGGTGCGGATCTCCGGGACCCGCTGCAGGAGTTGCTCGGCCGTGCGCTTGTCGGCTTCGAACCAGTCCTTGCCGCCGAGGTAGTAGTCGTACATGCGCGCCGAGTGCGGTGTTCCGGTGTCGAGAGACATCCATACCCCCAGGAAGCTGCGTCGTGTCGATGCTGCGTACTCGCTGCCCGGGCGGAGCCCCTCGGGCGGGAAGCGCTCGGTACCGGTAGCGGGGCGGAGCGTGCGTGCATCCCCTCGTCGGACGCGTCAACTCCGGCCCGTGCGGGTCCAGTTATAACACCGACGTGCTGTGCGAGGACCGTGAACGGCGAGCGCCACCACCGGTCCACCGCGCTCTCCCGGTGCCGTCGGCGCTCGCTCGCCGAGGCGCTGCCGAACGGGACGTGGCGGTGCCGGGGCGCGGCGGGCGGCTGTCGGTCCGGGGTCGCTTCAGTGCGGGGTTCGCGGCGTCGGGCGTGGTGGTGCGGCGTCTGCGGCGCGCCGCGAGGGCAACGCCACCGCGGCGTACCAGACCGGGGCCGCACACACGGACCCGTCGCACGGAGGCCAGTGACCGTGTGCGGGAGTCGTCCCGTGTGCCGCAGACGAAGGCGAGGGCCGCCGACGGAGTCAGGACGACGGCCGGCAACGCGCGGGCCGTACGCCGGGGCCGACGGTGGCGGCTCCGGTGGTGGGTCGGAGTCAGCCGAGGGCGGAGCAGACGTACGGCTGCCACCTCGGCGGGAAGGACCGCTTCGAGGCGGATCGGGAGCTCGTCCGGTCGCGCACGAAAAGGAGCCGCGGCCCGTGTCCCCCGGGGGGAAGGGACACGGGCCGCGGCGGTCTTCACGTCGGCGCGGTGCCGAAGGCTACGGCGTGGACTCAGCCGATCCGGAGCTTCTGGCCCGGGACGATCAGGTCCGCGTCGTCGCCGATGACGGACTTGTTCTCCTCGAAGACCTGCTTCCAGTCGACGCCGTGCGCGTCGGCGATACCGGTGAGGGTGTCGCCCGACTCGACGGTGTAGTCGCCGGACTTGCTCGGGGCCGACTCCTGCTGCGGCTTCGGCTTCGGCGCCTGCTCCTGCTGCGGTGCCTGCTCCTGCTGGGACTGCTCCGAGCCGTCGCCTTCCGCGTTCACGTCGGGGGAGGGTCCGTCGGCGGTGAGGTTGCCGGCGCCTGCGC
>NZ_AJTQ01000231.1 GCF_000262345.1 Streptomyces xiaopingdaonensis
CCGGTCGAGGTGACGAGCGGAAGAGCGAGGGCGGCACCCGCGACCCCGGCCACTGCGGCGACGCGGACTGCCTTGGTGGAGCGCCGGTGGCGGCCCTTGCCGTGGAGCTGCATGTCTTTCTTCCTTAACCATCGAGACTGTCCGCCGCGGGGATTGCGGCGAACCGGTCGAGCGGCAGCGACACTAAGCACACCGTTCGGGATGCACCAAAAACGCTCATCCGTGATCATTGCGCTTACTTGACATCGCACGACCACATCTGTGCAGGTAACGCCGGTTGTTGGGGCGTTCGGAGGTCGCTTGCGGCCGGGGGAGAGCGGAGAGAAGCGTCACATCGCCCCAACCGCCCTAAATGCGCCTAAGGTTCAAACCGGGCATGAGGTGTCATGGTGCGCCCCGCACCCGGCGCGAATCGCCCCCGCCCGCCCGCTTCTTGGGGCGGTCCAGCCCTCGACCGGGCGCGTCGGAGGCTCCCCGGAAATCCCGTTGCGCCGCCGTCTTCGTGCCGTAAGCTCGACCGCTCCGCCCGCCCCCACGCCGTCCCTGCGCCCGCACCGCGTCCGCGGGGCGCCGGGCCCACGAGCCGCGCGCGGTGGGCAACCCCCGCCCCGCACGCCGTCGTTCGAGCCGTCTCCAGACACGAGCAGAGGGAACGCACCATGCCGTCCGAGCCCGAGAACACACCCTTCCCGACTCCGGAGGCCACGCAGGCCGACAGCCACAGCGTCATCGAGGTACGCGGCGCACGGGAGAACAACCTCGCCGGGATCTCCCTCGACATACCCAAGCGCCGGCTCACCGTCTTCACCGGTGTCTCGGGCTCCGGGAAGTCCTCGCTCGTCTTCGGCACCATCGCCGCCGAGTCCCGCCGCCTCATCAACGAGACCTACACGGCCTTCCTCCGGTCGTTCATGCCGAGCACCGGACGCCCCGACGTCGACGTCCTCAACAACCTGAGCGCCGCGATCATCGTCGACCAGGAGCGCATGGGCGCCAACTCCCGCTCCACCGTGGGCACCTTCACCGACGCCTACACGATGCTGCGGATCGTCTTCAGCCGCCTCTCCACCCCGTACGTCGGCACCTCGAGCGCCTTCAGCTTCAATGCCGCGGAAGGCATGTGCGCACGCTGCGAGGGGATGGGCGAGATCTCCGACGTCGACCTCGTCGAACTGCTCGACGTCGAGCTGTCCCTCAACGAAGGGGCGGTGAAGGCGCCCGGCTTCCAGGTCGGCTCCTGGTACTGGCAGGTCCTCGCCCACTCGGGGCTCTACGACCCGGACAGGAAGCTCAAGGAGTACAGCGAGCAGGAGTGGTACGACCTCGTCCACAAGCCGCTCACCAAGATCAAGGTCGATGCGCCGGGCTCTCCCTCGAACGTCAGCTACGAGGGGCTCCTCGTCAAGGTCCGCCGCGTCCACCTCGCCAAGGACCGCGAGAAGATGCAGCCGCAGTTGCGCGCCTTCGTCGACCGGGCCGTCGTCTACACCGCCTGCCCGGAGTGCGGCGGCAGCCGGCTGAGCGAGGCGGCCCGCACCGCCACGGTCGCCGGGCGGACCATCGCCGAGTGCTCCGGCATGCAGCTCACCGACCTCGCCGACTTCCTCCGCGACCTCGAGGACCCCTCCGTCGCGCCCCTCCTCGCCAACCTCCGCGGCACCCTGGAGTCGCTCGTCGAGATCGGCCTCGGCTACCTCAGCCTCGACCGCCCGGCAGGGACGCTCTCCGGGGGCGAGGCCCAGCGGGTGAAGATGGTGCGCCACCTCGGGTCGAGCCTCACGGACGTCACCTACGTCTTCGACGAGCCGACCGCGGGGCTCCACCCGCACGACATCGCGCGCATGATCGAACTCCTGCGGAGGCTCAGGGACAAGGGCAACACCGTCCTCGTCGTGGAGCACAAGCCGGAGGTGATCGCCGCCGCTGACCACGTCGTCGACCTCGGCCCCGGCGCCGGCACCGACGGCGGCCGTCTCTGCTACGCGGGCGACGTCGAGGGGCTCCGCGCCTCCGAGACGCTCACGGGGAGGCACCTCGGCTACCGGGCGCGGCTCCGCACCGATGTCCGGCGGCCGACGGGGCAGTTGGAGATCCGCGGGGCACGGTTGCACAACCTCAAGGACGTCGACGTGGACGTGCCGCTCGGCGTCCTCACCGTCGTCACCGGCGTCGCGGGTTCGGGGAAGTCGTCGTTGATCCACGGCTCGGTGGCCGGGCGCGAGGGCGTGGTCGTCGCGGACCAGTCGCCGATCAGGGGCTCCAGGAGGAGCAACCCGGCCACCTACACCGGGCTCCTCGCCCCGATACGCACCGCCTTCGCCAAGGCCAACGGGGTGCCGGCGTCGCTCTTCAGCGCCAACTCCGAGGGCGCCTGCGGCAACTGCAACGGGCTCGGCCTCGTCTACACCGACCTGGCGATGATGGCAGGGGTCGCCACCGTCTGCGAGGAGTGCGAGGGGCGCAGGTTCACACCCGAGGTCCTCACCTACACCCTGCGCGGGCGCGACATCTCGGAGGTGCTGGAGATGTCGGTCGGCGAGGCGGGCGCGTTCTTCACCTCGGGCCAACCCCGCACCCTGCTACGGCGCCTCGACGACGTCGGCCTCTCCTACCTCCGGCTCGGCCAGCCGCTCAACACCCTTTCGGGCGGGGAGCGGCAGCGTCTCAAGCTCGCCGTCTCGATGGCGGAGAAGTCCGCGACGTACGTGCTCGACGAGCCGACCACCGGGCTCCACCTCGCCGACGTGGAGCAGCTCCTCGCCCTCCTCGACCGGCTGGTGGACGACGGGCACTCGGTGCTCGTCATCGAGCACCACCAGGCGGTGATGGCCCACGCCGACCACCTCATCGACCTCGGCCCGGGCGGTGGCCACGACGGCGGGCGCGTCCTCTTCACCGGGCCGCCCGCGGAGCTCGTCGCGCACGGCGACTCGCCCACCGCGCGGCACCTGCGCGAGTACGCAGGCGGCCGACCGGCGTGAACCGGCGGCCGTGCCGCCTCGCGCGGGCGGTACGGCCGCCGGTTCACACCCGGTGCGCTCCCTGGGGCCAGACGATCGAGACCGGGACGTCGTAGGTGCGGGCGAAGTCGACGACGTCGGCTGTGGTGCCGGGGGTGCCGTCCCAGACGGCGAGGAGGTGGTCGGCGAGGCCGAGCACGGCGCCGCTCGCTGCTGACCTCGCGTGGTCGTCGTCGACCGTCATGCCGGTGCGGTGCACGGCCCTTGCGCGGGCCACGAGGCGGTCGTAGGTGGTGCGGTGGACGTCGGAGAGGCCCTGCCGGAAGAGCTTCGCCGGCTCGACCGTTTCCAGTTCGGCGCCGTGCGCCACGACGGCCTCGGCGAACCACGCCTCCGGTCCCTCGGCGAGGCAGGAGACGCCGACCAGCTCCTCCGCGTCGAACCGCTCCACCTCCGTCAACAGCGCCTCGCGCACCAGCAGTTCCGTCTGTTCGGGGAGGCCGTCTTGCCCCGTGATCCCCAGGTACATGTGGCCATCCTGAGCGAACTCGGGGCTCACGGCCACGGTTACCGCCGTTCACTACCCGATCGGATTCCTTCCGCGTTGACGAGGTGCTCGCGATCACGCCTGCGGGGGATGGACGGAGGAGCATCCTCCGCTCCCTCGTACGACCGCGCCGTCACCCGCCGAGGCAGGAGCGCACCGCCGCCACGAGGCGGTTGGCGCGTGCGTCACCGTGTCCGACCATACGGTTGGCGACGTAGGCGAAGCCGACGCCGAACTCGTCGTCACCGAACCCGAGTTGCCCGCCGGCGCCGTCGTTGCCGAAACTGCGCGGCCCCAGCAGCGGCCGGAACGAGGAGTCGAGCAGGAACCCGGAGCCCCAGCGTGCCCCGGCGTCGAAGCCCAACCACCCTTCACCCGAGGAGACCTCGCCTGTCGCGTCCGTCAACGTCGCCGGAGTGAGCAGGCGTTGCCGGTCACCGATGCCGGTCGCCGCTGCCGCGTAGAGCCCGGCGAGGCCGTCGGCCGACGCCGTGGCGCCCGCCCCCGGCAGCTCCGTGCCGAGCAGCTCCGGGTCGTTCCAGCCGTGCGGTTCGTGCAGGCCGGGGAAGGCGAGGGCGCCGTTCATCGTCACGATACGGGTGAGCAGGTGCTCCGGTCCTGGCCCCGCCGGGCGGCCCTCGGCCTCGGCGAGCAGGGCCCGGGCCTCCTGCTCCTCGGCGGGCAGGCCGATCCAGGCCCGGAGTCCGAACGGCTCGCCCACGGCACGCCGGAAGTACGCGCCCGGGGTCGACCCCGTGACGCGGCGGACGACTTCGCCGATCACGAAGCCGAAGACGTGACCGTGGTACTCGTGCGCCGTGCCCGGCTCCCAGAGCGGCTTCTGCTCCTCGAGGGCGCGGACCACCGGCGACCAGGCGGCGATCTCCTCGAAGGTGAGCACCGCGTCGAGAGCGGGGAGTCCGGCCCGGTGGCCGAGGACCGTGCGGCAGGTGACGGCCTCCTTGCCGTGCCGGGCGAACTCGGGCCAGTACCGGGCGACGGGCGCGTCCAGGTCGAGGCGCCCCTCCTGGGCGAGGAGGTGGGCGCACACGCTCACCGCGCCTTTGGCGCAGGAGAAGACGGGTACGGGGGTGTCCTGCCTCCACGCGCGCCCCGTCGCCTCGTCGGCGACTCCGCCCCACAGGTCCGCGACTCTGCGTCCGCCGACGTAGACGGCGGTCGCCGCGCCGAGTTCGGGGAAGTCGGCGAAGTTCCGTGCGAACGCGTCGGCGACGGCTCCGAAGCCCTCGTCCGCCCATCCGTGCTGCTCCATGGCGGGTTTCCTTCCGTTTTTCGGGCGATTCCGTGTCCGGGCTCCGCTGCCGGGCGGCGCACGCTACAGCGAAGAGCGGGGCGCCTCGACTCAATTACCCGGTGCCCGGGAGGAGTCGAGGCCGCGGGTGCACCGCGGTCGGAGCACAAGAGGTTGTCAGAGGCGCGTGCGAGGGTCTTCACATGACGGAGGCGATCCCGCAGTCGGTGCGGACGGCGAGTACGGAGGTGGTCGGGCCCGGTGCTGCCGGGGAGCTGGTGGCGTGCTGGGTGGCGGTGACGAACGCCGGGGGAGCCGTCGGGTTTCCCTTCCCGCCGGTGGGCGAGGCCTAGGTGCGGCCGTTCGCCGAGAAGCTGTGCGGTGAGGTGGGCACGGGGAGGTGCCGGCTGGTCACCGCGCGGGTGGGCGCACGCCTCGCGGGCTGGCTCGCGGTGCGAAGGCAGTCGGAGCCGCTCGTGGCGCACTGGGGGACCGTCCACCACGTCCAGACGCACCCCGCGTTCCGCGGGCGGGGAGTCGGTGCCGCGCTCATGGCGGAGGCGCGGCGGCTGGCGCGCGAGGAATGGGGCCTGGAACAGCTTCACTTGACGGCGCGCGGCGGTGCCGGCCTCGAGGGGGTTCTACGAGCGCCTCGGCTGGCGGGAAGTGGGGCGGTGGCCCGGCGCACTGCGGCTCTCGCCCGGGGACGACAGGGACGACGTGCTCATGGTGCTGAGTCCGCTGTGAGCTCCCTGCCGCCGGCGGTCCGGGGAGGCGGGCGCCCGTCGGCACGACGGCGGGAAGGCTGCCCGGCCGGGTACGCTCACGGGCAAGTGAGCGTGCATCAGGGCGAGTTGGCGAAGGAGCCCGTGAGCGGCCGGCCCCTCGGTCCGCGGCACCGGCGGTGCCCGCGCCGCCCGCTCGGCCGCGGCCGGGTGTGGCGGCGCGGGCCGCGCGGGTAGGGCTCCGGGCAAACCCGACAGAAGGGAACGGCACCCATGAGCGGCACCCCGCAGGACCAGCCGGAGGGCAACACGGAGTACGGCAGGAGACCGTTCAAACGGTCGAAGAGCCACTTCGCCGACCGCATCACCGCCGACGGCCGCGACGGCTGGCCGGTGGAGGCCGGGCGCTACCGGCTCGTCGTCAGCCGTGCGTGCCCGTGGGCGAGCCGGGCCCTCGCCTCCCGGCGGCTGCTCGGGCTGGAGGACGCCCTCTCGCTCGCCGTCGTCGACCCGCTCCAGGACGACCGCAGTTGGCGCT
Source organism: Streptomyces xiaopingdaonensis (assembly GCF_000262345.1). GTDB lineage: Bacteria > Actinomycetota > Actinomycetes > Streptomycetales > Streptomycetaceae > Streptomyces > Streptomyces xiaopingdaonensis. The sequence continues at coordinate 6,023 of NZ_AJTQ01000231.1, forward strand.
TCACCCTCGACCCCGACGGCCGGGACCCGGTCCTCGGCATCCGCTTCCTCCACGAGGCGTACGACAAGCGGGAGTCGGAGTACCCGGGCGGCGTCAGCGTGCCCGCGATCGTCGACGTCCCCAGCGGGCAGCTCGTCACCAACGACTTCCAGCAGATGACCCTCGACTTCGCCACCGAGTGGACGGCGCTCCACCGCGAGGGCGCCCCCGACCTGTACCCCGAGCCGCTCCGCGAGGAGCTCGACGAGGTGATGGAAGGCGTCTTCCGCGACGTCAACAACGGTGTCTACCGCGCCGGTTTCGCCACCACCCAGTACGACTACGAGCAGGCGTACGAGGACGTCTTCCGCCGCCTCGACGCCCTCTCGTCCCGGCTGCGGGACCAGCGCTACCTCGTCGGCGACACCCTCACGGAGGCGGACATCCGCCTCTTCACCACGCTCGTCCGCTTCGACGCCGTCTACCACGGCCACTTCAAGTGCAACCGCAACAAGCTCACCGAGGACCCCGTCCTCTGGGCGTACGTCCGCGACCTCTACCAGACCCCCGGCATCGGCGACACCGTCGACTTCGACCACATCAAGCGCCATTACTACGAGGTGCACACCGGCATCAACCCGACCCGGATCGTGCCGGCGGGACCCGACCTCTCCGGCTGGCTGGCGCCGCACGGCCGCGAGTCCCTCGGCGGCCGGCCGTTCGGCGACGGGACGCCGCCGGGGCCCGTGCCGGCGGGGGAGGAAGTGCCGGGCGGGCACCGCCCCTGAGCCCCGCATCGCCGACGCGCGCGGATGCCGGGCGGTGGCCGCACCCGGTGTCCGCCGCGGGTTCGGGCTGCCTCGGCTCAGGAGAAGAGCGCGGCCAGGACCACAAGCGCCAGCAGGAGGGCGAACGTCTCCCAGCGCATCGCCCGGCGCAGTGTGCCCCAACGGAGCGATCCCGCGCTGTGCCTCGGCGGGCTGCCGGAGGGCCCGCCGTCGGAACCGTCGTCGCTCATCGGCACAGGCTAGCGGGAGCGGAGCGGGCCCCGACAAGGCGGAGTGCGCCGCGGGTTCGACGCGGTCGGCTGGAGGGTCGCCGGGCGGCGGGCGGGAGCGTGCGGCGGTCCCCCGCCGGCCCGTCGTCCACGCGCGACGTTCAACGGGCCCCGCTCAGTGCGCCGTTGCGCCGTGCCCCTCGTCGAGGACGCAGGGAATCTCCATCGTCACCATGGTGGGTCCGCCCTCCGGGCTGTGGACGGCGAGGACGCCGTCGAACGCGCCGAGGCGGCGGGCCACGCCGCGCAGACCCGAGCCCTCGGCGTCCGCGCCGCCGCGTCCGTCGTCGGTGACGGTGAAGTGGAGCATCCCGTCCCGGTACCCGGCGTCGAGCCAGACCCGCCGCGCCTCCGCGTGCTTCGCCGCGTTGGTGAGGACCTCGCTCACCGCGAAGTACGCGGCCGACTCGATCGCTCCCGCCGCCCGCCCCGGCAGCGGCAGATCGACCTCGACCGGCACCGCGGTGCGCAGCGCCAAGGCTTCGAGCGCCGGCCCCAGGCCGCGCTCGGCAAGGACTGGCGGATGGATGCCGCGCACCAGGTCCCGCAGCTCGCCCAGCGCGTCGGCCGACTCCGAACGCGCCTTCACCACCAGCTCCTTGGCCCTCGTGGGGTCCTTCTCGATCAGTGCCTCGACAGCACCGAGGCTCATCCCCATCGCGACGAGCCGCGCCTGCGCGCCGTCGTGGAGGTCGCGTTCGATGCGGCGGAGCTCGGCGGCCGAGAAGTCGACCGCCTCGTGGCGGGTGCGGGTGAGGTGGTCGACGCGGCGGTGGAGGTCCTCCTCGCTCGGGCCGAGCACCGCTTTGGTGAGCCGGAAGTGCAGCGTCAGCAGGAGTGGCGCGGCGAAGAGCGCCACCGCGCTGAGCGCCGCCGCCAGCAGGCCCGCGAGGAGCGCCGTCGCCTGCCCCTGGACGGGGACGAAGCCGTACCAGTAACCGACGCTGCTGCCGTCGGTGAACACCCGCCACAGGCCGGCCGCGAGCGCGTACCCCTCCAGCGGATAGAAGACGAGCCCCGCGGCGAGCAGCGCCGAGACGAAACCGGCCGTCATGTCGGTGGCGAGCCAACCGAACTGCCGCCAGGTCGCCGGGTTCCGCAGCAGGCGCCCGAACACGCGGACGCCGGCGAGGAGTCCGGTGGGCGCGGGCTCCGGAGGGGACGCGCGTACGGGGTCGATGCGCACCCCGGCCCACTCGGCGGCGAGACGGCGGCGCCAGTCGGCGAACCTGCCCACGAGGCCGAAGAGCGGCGGTGTGGTGACGACGCCGACGCCGAGCACGGTGGACGTGAGCGAGAGCGTGCAGAGGACGAAGAGCGCCACGGAGCAGCAGAGCGAGACGACGGCGAGCGTCAGCCCCCGCACCCCGGCCAGCAGCATTCGGCGAAGCCGCATCCCCGTCCCTCCGCTCGCCTGCCACGTCCCTGCCGCAGAGAGTCTGCCGGCGCCGGCCGCGGCCGCCACCGTGCGCGGTGCGCCCTGCGGCAGGGCGCACCGCGCGACGTACGACGCGGCGCCGCGAGTATCCCAGACCCGACGCCCGGCGCCCCAACGTGCGCTCGGCCGGGGGGCGTCGGGCTTCCGCCATCGAGCCGCGAGCGGGCGGCGGCCTCCGGAGGGAAACCGTCCCCCGCTCGCCACGCGGCCGTCGTAACGGGCGGCCTTTCCGGAGCCGGCGCCACCCGTACGCCGCTGCGCTCGACGTTACGAGCACGAAGACCCGCCCGCACGGGGCGTACGCGCCCGGTCGGGGGTGGTGCCGGGTACACCCGGCGCCGTCACAGGCGGGTGGGCACGGCCCGGTCCCGCACGGTGGTCCAGCGCCACTCGGTGAACTCGTCGCGGTTGGTGAGGACTCCGTGCCTGCTGCCGTTCCCCGAGGCGCCGACGCCGCCGAACGGGACGTACGGATCGTCGTCGATCGTGCGGTCGTTGACGTGCACCATGCCCGTGCGCAGCCGGGCGCCGAGCGCCTCCCCGCGCCGCGGGTCGCCCGTGACGACGGAGGCGACGAGCCCGTACTCGGAGTCGTTGGCGACGGCCACGGCCTCCTCCTCGTCGGCGACCCGCACCACGGGCGCGACGGGCCCGAAGGTCTCCTCGCGGAAGAGCGGCGACTCCTGCCCCACCCGGTCGAGCACCGTGGGCCGGAGGAAGAGCCCGCGGTGCACGCCCCCCGCGCGCACTCGGGCGCCGCCCGCCGCCGTCTCCTCCACGAGGCGGCAGACGCGCGCGAGTTGGCCCTCGTCGATCACGGGGCCGAGCTCCACCTCCTCCCGCCACGGGTCGCCCACCCGCAGCTCCTCGGCGATCTCGGAGAGCCGCGCCACGTACGCGTCGGCGAGCTCCTCGACGACGATGTGGCGGCCGGCCGCCATGCAGACCTGCCCCTGGTGGAAGAAGGAGCTCGACGCACCGAGCCACGCGGCTGCCTCCACGTCCGCGTCCTCCAGAACCACCAGCGGGTTGTTGCCGCCGAGCTCCAGCGAGGTCCGCTTCAGCGCTCTTCCGGCCCGCTCGCCGATCGCCCGGCCCACCGCCGTCGACCCGGTGAACGCGATCACGCCGACCTCGGGCGCCTCGACGAGCGCCGCACCCGCCTCGGCGCCGCCCGGGACCACGTGCAGCACCCCCTCGGGAAGCCCCGCCTCCTCGAAGAGCCGCGCGTACAACTGCCCGCCGGAGACCGCCGTCCTGGGGTCGGGCTTCAGTACGACGGCGTTCCCCAGTGCCAGTGCGGGCGCCACGGCACGCTGCGAGAGCACCATCGGCACGTTCCACGGGCTGATCACGCCGACGACCCCCACCGGCATCTGCACGGCGACGCTGCTGCGCCCCGGCGTGTCCGGCAGCACGCTGCCGCGCGGTTCGCCGGCGAGCGCCGCCGCCGCGAGCAACTCGTCGCGGACGGCGCCGACTTCGTACTCCGCCTTGCCGCGGACCGAGCCGCTCTCCCGCACCACCCACTCGAGGAACTCCTCGCGGTGCTCCCCGAGCAGGTCCGCGGCCCGCCGCAGCACCTCCATCCGCGCGGTGTGGCCCGAGGCCGCCCACGCGCGCTGCGCCTCGGCCGCCTGCGCGGCGGCGCGGCGCACCCCGTCGGGCCCGGAGAGTCCGACGCGCGCGAGCACCTCGCCCGTGGCGGGCTCCACGCTGTCGACGACCTCGCCGTCCGGTGCGATCCAGCCGCCGGAGCTGACGGCTCCGTCGAGCGAACGCGGTGTCAACAGAGGGGACATGGCGCCTCCTGAGGCGTAGGAGCAGGGTGCACCTGTACCGCGGAGGGCCGGGCGAGAACCGGGCGCGCTCTTTCGGCCACGTGCGTGTCTCGCAACGGAAGTACCACGCCCCGGGTTTCCCCGTCACTACCTGCGAACTCTCCGGGCTGTGCGTTCCGGAGGGATGCGGCCCCGGGCGCCCCGTCCTCGGGGCGGACCTGGACGCCGCCGCCTGACCGCCCCTTTCACGTCGCTCCGACCGCGTGCGGTACAGCCCGCCGGAATGGCCGGAAATGACCAACGACACCTGTCTTGACGGCAATTGGCAGCGGCGCCACGATGCCCGAAGCGTTCACGTGAACGTTCACGTCCTGCCGCGCAAGACCCCAGCAGTCCCTCCGAGCCGCCATCCGCCGCTCCGCTGCCGACGAAGGGTTCCGCCGCATGCCGTACCTCAGATCCGCGCGCAGACCCCGCCCCCTCCTCCGCCGACTCGTCCTCCTCGGCACCGCGTCGACCGCGGCCCTGCTCCTCGCCCCGGCCGTCCCGGCCGCCGCGCAGGCAGCGCAGCCGCAGGGACAGCCGCAGGGCAAGAACCGCCCCCGCGCCTTCGAGGTGCGCGTGGCCACCTACAACACCTGCGGGCACGGCTGCCTCCCGACGAAGGCCGAGTGCGAGGCCGTGATCGGCCGCGACTGCGCGACGAAGCTGCAGCCCTGGGCCGGCGGCCGCGCCGCGAAGGTCGCACACGACATCGCGCGGACCCGCGCCGGCGTCGTCGCCACCCAGGAGATCGGCAACAACGCGACGCCGACGCAACCCGGCGTCGACGTCGAGTCGTTCCGCGCCCCGCTCACCCGCGCCCTGCACCGCCTCGGCTACGCGGAGGCCCCGGCGGACTACGCGGGCACCCGCCACCCGTGGAAGGGCTACCCGCTCAAGTCCGGTGCCGGGCGCTTCACCTACTACGACGCGTCCCGCTTCAGCCACCTCGACCGCAGGGGCAGGCCGCTCCCGCACGACCTCCTCTGGCTCCCCGACTCCACCGAGATCTACGGCAAGACGATGACGTGGAACACCCTCCGCGAACGCCGCACGGGCGCGCGGTTCGTCGTCGTCGACATGCACCTGGAGTACCGCAAGAACGGCGCGACCGACCCCAACGGCTGGACGAAGAACTGGGACAAGGTCCGCTACGTCGACGCCAAGCGGACCATCGCCCACCTCACCCGCCACAACCCCGCCACCCGGGACCTGCCGATCGTCTTCGCAGGCGACATGAACTCCGAGGGCCGCGACCCGAAGGCGAGCGCGTACGCGGCGTTCGGCGAGGCCGGCTACGTCGACAGCCTCGCCGTGGCCGGACGCAGCATCGGGCAGGGGTTCGCCTCGTTCAACGGCGGCGAGATCCCGCTGCCGCGCCGGGAGGGGAAGCTCGACTACGTCTTCGTCGCCGGCGGCACCGAGGTCCGCAACTGGACGCTGGTGCCGCAGACCCTCGCCCCCGCTGGACCGCCCCGCATCCTCCTGCGCTCGGACCACAACCTCGTCCACACGACCGTCCGTCTCCCGGTGGTGAAGCGATGACCCGCACCGAAGACCCCGCCCTCGCCCGCTTCAACCCGCTGCCGCGCGTCCTCGTCCACGACGACTTCGATACCGGCGCGCACGGCTGGGTCGAGCTGATCGGCAACCACGACGAGCACGGCGACCTCGGCACCGTCGACGACCACATGCGCGACTTCCGCCCGCCGCAGCTCAGTTCGTGCAACTTCTTCGACGTGGGCACGCACGGTGCCCTCTCCGGTACCTACGCGCTCAAGGTCGCCACCCGCCCGCTCACCGGACACACCGGCGTCGCCATCCGCCGCCTCACCATGGCCGGCCGCGGCCTCGTGCAGTTCGAGACGTACCTGACGTACAAGTCGGAGGCCGCCTCGGCGGAGAACAGGGCGGCGTACGCGGCGGGTTCGGGGAAGTGGGACGCCAACTTCCATCCGTCGGAGAACCAGTTCGGCGCCTTCACCGTGGCGACCGACATCTGCGACGGAGTCCGCTACCACTGCGTCGCGCGCTACCTCAACACCGACCTGGCGAACAGGCCGCGCCGCCAGTGGGTCTATCCGGCCGTCCCCGAGCCGACGCCGCGCGAGCACTTCGAGGGGAAGCTGAAGCTGCCGCCCACCGCCGACTTCACCGCGCCGGACCCGGACGACTGGCACGCCTTCGGCGACGCCCAGGAGCTCTGCTACAACGAGGTTCCGACCAAGGTCAACTGGCACTACCTGCGGTGGCTCATCGACACCCGCACCCGCACCAACGTCGAGCTCCAACTCAACGACACCGTCCACGACATGCGCGGTGTCCCCGTCCCCGCCTACGCGGAGGAGTACGGCTCGCTGCGCAACCTCCTCAACTTCTACGTCTCCGTCCGCACCCACACCGACGTGCGGAACTTCCTGTACCTCGACTCCGTACTCGTCTCGGTGGATTGGTAGGCGCCGGATGTCCATGCGTCAGTCGTTGACCGCCGTGCTGGAGCGCGGCGCCACCCTCACGGGCTCTTTCGCCACCGAGCCGTACGAGGCCGCCTGGGCGGCCGAAGCGCGGTGGTTCGTCCGCACCCTCGCCCCGCCGCCCGACGGCGCACGCCTCCTGGTGCACGCCCAGGTCTCACCCGACGGCCTCCACTGGTGCGACCTGGACGAGCCGCGCCCCGTCGACGCCGCACTCGTCAGTTGGACCTCCGTGCGCTTCGGCGGCTGGCTGCGGCTCGCCGGCACCCTGGAGCCGGGCGGCACGCGCTCCGCGGAGACGACGGTCCACATCTACCTGGCGCTGAAGAGCTAGCGGTGCGCACGCGTCCCGTATCGGCCCTGGCGCGCCGGGAGTTCCTCGCGCTCGCCGGCCTCGGCGCCTCCGGCGTGCTGCTCGGCGCGTGCGGCACGGGGAGCGGCGCGGCCCCCGAGGGCGCCCTGCGCGCGGCCTTCGGCCAGCCGGTCACCGACCTCGACCCGTACAAGGCGAACACGGCGGTCGACGAGGCGACGCTCATCGTCAAGCGGCTCGTCTTCGACACCCTCGTCCGCAGGGAGGGCGAAAAGCTCGCGCCCGGGCTCGCCCGCTCCTGGGAGCGGACCTCGCCGACCACCTGGGTCTTCCACCTGCGGCCCGGCGTGAGATTCCACGACGGCAGCCGGCTCACGGCGCGCGACGTCGTCGCCTGCCTGAAGCGGACCAAGTCCGTCGAGTCGGCGCAGACCCCGCTGTGGGAGCCGGTCGTCTCGGCGACCGCCGACGACGCGCACACGGTCACCTTCACCACGTCGGTGCCGCTCGGCGCGCTCCCCGTCAACCTGACGCTTCTCTTCATCGTCCCGGCGCGGTTGGCGGCGGACCCGGCGCAGTCCCGGAGCCCGGTGGGTTCGGGGCCTTTCCGGGTCGCCGGGTTCACGCCCTCCACCACCGTCGAGTTGGAGCGGAACGACTCCTACTGGGGCGGCAGGGCCCGACTCCCCGCCGTCTCGCTGCCGTTCGTGGCCGAGACGTCGAGCGCGATCACCGCCCTCCGCAACGGCGACCTCGACCTGCTCTGGCCGATCCCGCCCGACCAGCTCGCCGAGGTGGAGGGCGCCGGAGGCGTCCGCGTCGAGACGGTCCCGAGCTGGACGTACTACTTCAGCTGGTTCAACTGCTCCCGGAAACCGTTCGGCGACCCCGCCGTGCGCCGCGCGATGTGGCAGGCCGTCGACGTCGCGGGTCTCGTCCGCGAGCTCTTCGGCGCCGGCGCCGAGCGGATGACGGCGCCGATCCCCTCGACCGTCCTCGGGCACCGCGCGCAGCAGCCGTACGCGTACGACCCGGCGGCCGCGCGGCGCGCCCTGCGGGACGCCGGCTTCCCGCGCGGCTTCCGCACCTCGCTGATGTGGTTCGACGCGACGGGGCCCCTCGCGCGCGAGCTGGCGCAGGCGATGATCTCGGCGTGGAGCGAGGTCGGCGTCGAGGTCGAACCGCAGAGCATCGAGAAGGCCCAGTGGCTGGAGCGCCTCAACACCCTCGACTGGGACATGAACCTCCAGACCAACACCGTCACCACGGGGGACGCCGGCTTCTCCGTCGGACGCCTCTACACCTCCAAGGCCAACCGCCTCGGCTACGCCAACCCGGCGCTCGACGCCGTCCTCGCGAAGGCCGACCGCGCCGCCGACGAGGACGAGCGCTCCCGCCTCTACGGGGACGCCTGCAAGACCCTCTGGGACGACGCGGTCGGCATCTTCCCCGCCACGCTCGTCACCGCCTACGGACTCCGGCGCGGCCTCACGGGCTTCACCCCCGCCGCCAACAACCAGCCCGAACTCGCCGACGTGGCAAGGCGGTGAGCGGAATGCCCGAAGCCGGCGCCGACCGCGCACCGCAGCGCCGCCGCCCCACGCTCCGCGACATCGCGGTCTCCCTCGACCTCTCCGTGAACACCGTCTCGCGCGCCCTCGCCGGCAAGGACGCGGTCTCGGCCGCCACCAGGGAACGCGTCGAGGCCGAAGCCGAGCGGCTCGGCTACGTCCCCAACTCCATGGCGCGCTCCCTGGTCCTGCGGAACGCGATGACGATCGGCCTGGTGATCACCAACCCCTCCAACCCCTTCTACGCGAGGCTGATCGGCGCCATCGAGGAGCGGGGCCGCAGGTACGGGTACTCGCTGATGCTGATGGTCACCGAGGACAGCATCGAGAACGAACGCCGGGCCGCCGACGAGCTGCTGCGGTGGGGCGTCGACGGGGTGCTGGCGGTGCCGGTGCAGGACGGCGCCGAGCACTGGGCCCGGCTCAAGGACGCGGGCACCGACGTGGTGCTGCTCAACCGCGATCTCGCGGAGCTGGAGTCCGACCTCGTCGGCGTCGACTACTTCGAGAGCGCACGCCGTGCCACCGCCCTCGTACTCGAAGGGGGCGCGCGCCGACTCCTGCTCATCGAGGAGGACTTGGAGATCTCCCCGGTCGCCGAGCGGGTCCGCGGCTTCCACGACACCCTGCGCCGCCACCCGCACGCCGTCGACGACCACACCGTGCTGCGCGTCCCGACGCGGCGCCGCGCCTCCAGCTCCCTCCCGTGGGACCCCTCGGACGCGTACCGCCTCGGCAGGCGGATCGCCGGCGAGGTGCAGCCGGGCACGGCGGTGCTCGCCGGCAACGACTACTTCGCGCTCGGCCTCTACCGCGCTTTCGCCGAGGCGGGCCTCTCGGTGCCGCGGGACGTCGCCGTCGTCGGCAACGGCGACCATCCGTTCTCCGCCTACCTCGACCCGCCGCTCACGACGGTGCGGCTCCCCGCGGAAGAGGTCGGCACCACCGCCGTCGACCTGCTGCTCGCGCGGATGCCGGGGGCGCCGGACGCGCGCGAGGTTCCGACGTGCGACGAGCGCCCGGTGCAGCGGCTCCTCGCCGCCGAGCTCGTCGTGCGCTCGTCCACCGGACCCCTGGAGGACGCATGACCAGGTTCCTGCTGAGACGGACGGGACAGGCCCTCATCGTCGCCTGGGGCGCGATCAGCCTCGTCTTCGTCATCGTGCGCGTGGTGCCGGGCGACCCGGCCGCGCTCATCCTGGGGCCCGACGCGAGCCCCGCCCAGACAGCCTCCGTACGCGCCGACTTCGGCCTCGACCGGCCGCTCGCCCAGCAGTACGTGACGCACCTCGGCGAGGTCGTCCGCGGCGACTTCGGCGACTCCTGGCGGCTCGGCGGCAGCGCCATGGCCAACACCCTCGACCGCTACCCCGCGACGCTCACCCTCGCCGTGCTGGCGCTGGTGCTGACGCTCGCCGTCGGCTTCCCGCTCGGCATGGCGTGCGCCCGGCGGGCCGGCGGCGTCCTGGACGCCTGCGTCTCGGCGCTCTCGCTCGTCGGGCAGGCCCTTCCGTCGTTCTGGGTGGGCATCGTCCTCATACTCCTCTTCGCCCGCGGGCTCAACTGGCTTCCGTCGACGGCAGGTTCGGGCCTCGCCTCGGCCGTGCTCCCCGCCGTCACGCTCGCGGTGCCGTTCGTCGGCTGGCTCGCGCGGCTGGTGCGCAACGGCGCGCTGGAGGAGGGCGGGAGGGAGTACGTGCGGACGGCGCGGGCCAAGGGGACGGGTGAAGGCGTCCTCCAGTACGTGCACGTCGGACGGAACATCGCGGTGCCCGTGGTGACCGTGCTCGGGCTGCTCCTAGGCAACTTCGTCGCCAACGCCGTCATCGTCGAGGTCGTCTTCTCCTGGCCCGGCATCGGCTCCCTGATGGTCGACGCGATCACCAACCGCGACTACGCCGTGGTCGAGGCGGCGATCGTGACGATCACCGTCACCTACATCGTGCTCAACCTCCTCGTCGACGCGCTCTACTTCGCGCTCGACCCACGACTCACCCCGGAGAACGCATGAGCGCCCCCGCCCTGGAAGCGCCCGCGCGCGCCCGGCGGCGTACGCCCCGCCGCACGTGGATCGCGCTCGGCGTGCTCGCCCTCTTCGTCCTCGCCGGACTCCTCGGCCCCGTCCTCCACCCCTACGACGCCGTCGCCACCGACCTGCCGAGCCGCCTCCTGCCGCCCGGCTCCCGCACCGAGGACGGCTCCCTCGCCTGGCTCGGCACCGACCAGCTCGGGCGCGACCTGCTCGCCAACGTGCTCGCGGGCAGCCGGGTCTCGCTCGTCGTCGGGCTCGCCACCGTGGTGCTCGGCGGGGCCGCGGGGCTCCTCGTCGGCCTCGTCTCGGGGTACTTCGGCGGCTGGCCCGACGCCGTCCTCTCGCGGATCGGGGACGTCCAACTCGCCTTCCCCTCCATCCTGCTGGCGATCCTCCTCGCGGGGGTGCTCGGACCGAGCCTCACCAACATCGTGATCACGCTCGCCGTCACCCGGTGGGTGATCTTCGCCAGAGTGGTGCGCGCGTCGGCGCTCTCCGCGCGGGAGCTGGAGTACGTCAACTCCGCGCGGCTGCTCGGCGCGGGGCACCTGCGGATACTGCTGCGGCACGTCCTGCCCTCGTGCTGGCAGCCGCTCCTCGTCGCCGGGACCGTGCAGGTCGGGCTGACGATGGTCGCCGAGGCGTCGCTCTCCTTCCTCGGGCTCGGTGTCCCGGTCGACGAGGCGTCCTGGGGCGCCACCGTCTCGCTCGGCCGCGACTACCTCGGCTCCGCCTGGTGGATCTCCACGGTGCCGGCGCTCGCGCTCGCCCTCGTCGTGCTCTGCGTGGGGGCGGTCGGGGACGCGTTCCGCGACGCCTCCGACCCGCGGGCGCAGTTGTGAACGCGCCCCGAGAGGCGCCGAGTCCGAGCCCGCACGGAGAGGAGACCCGATGACCACCGCGCACGAAAGCCCCGCCGCCGAGGTGCGGGACCTGCACATCGCCTTCGGCAGCGGACGGGACGGCACCGACGTCGTCCGCGGCGTCAGCCTCGCGCTCCACCGCGGCAGGGTGCTGGCCCTGGTGGGCGAGTCGGGGAGCGGCAAGAGCCTCACCTCGCTCGCCTTCATGGGCCTCCTCCCCGCGGGCGCCCGGGTCGCCTCGGGCTCGGTGCGCGTGGAGGGCGCCGACACGGGGGAGTTCACGCCCCGGCAGTGGCGCGCGGTGCGCGGGACGAGGATCGCGATGGTCTTCCAGGACCCCGCCTCCGCGCTCAACCCGGCGTTCACCGTCGGCTGGCAGATCGCGGAGCCGTTCCGGCGCCGGCTCGGCGACAGCCGGGCGCGGGCGCGCGAGAAGGCCGTCGCGCTGATGGAGACCGTCGGCATTCCGGAGCCCGAGCGCCGCTACCACGCCCACCCGCACGAGTTCTCCGGCGGGATGCGCCAACGCGCCGTCGTCGCCATGGCGTTGGCGCTGGAGCCGGCCGTGCTCCTCGCCGACGAGCCGACGACGGCCCTCGACGTCACCGTCCAGGCGCAGATCCTCCGGCTCCTCGCCGAGCGGCAGCGCGCCGCCGGGCTCGCCATGCTGCTCGTCTCGCACGACCTCGGCGTCGTCGCGAGGCTCGCGCAGGAGGTCGCCGTGGTCTACGCGGGCCGCATCGTCGAGCAGGGCGACCTCGACACCGTCTACGCCGCGCCGGCGCACCCCTACACACGCGGCCTCATGGACGCGGTGCCCGAAGCGGCGGCCGGCGAGCCCAGACTGCGGTCGATCGCCGGGCACCCGCCGGACCCGGGACGCGTACCGGACGGCTGCGCCTTCCATCCGCGGTGCGCCTTCGCCACCGCCCGCTGCACCACCGAGCGCCCCCTCCTGCGCACCCTCGCGGACGGGCGCAGAGCCGCGTGCCACCACGCGGAGAGCGTCCTCGCCGGGACGGCACCCGGCGGACCCTACGGAGGGAGCGACCTGTGAGCGTCGAGGCAAGGGACGGTGCGCTGCTCAAGGTGGAGGGCCTGCACGCCGGCTACGTCCACCGCGTCGGCCTCGCGCGGCACCGCGTCCCGGCCGTGGCCGGCGTCGACCTCGCCGTTCCCGCGGCGCGGACGGTCGGCGTGGTGGGGGAGTCGGGGTGCGGCAAGACGACGCTCGCGCGTGCCGTGGTCGGTCTGCGGGCGCCCTTCTCCGGGCGGGTCGAGTTCGCGGGGCGGGATCTCGGCACCGTCTCGCGGCGGGAGCGGAGGCGGCTCGCGCGGGAGCTCCAGATGGTCTTCCAGGACCCGTTCACCGCGCTCAACCCCCGGATGACCGTGGCCGAGCTCATCGCCGAGGGATGGCGCATCCACCGCGGCACGGTCGCACCCGCCGACCAGGCCGCCGAGACCGCCCGGCTGCTCGGGCTCGTCGGCCTCGGCTCCGAGCACGCGGAGCGCAGGCCGCACGAGCTCTCCGGCGGCCAGTGCCAACGCGTCAGCATCGCCAGGGCGTTGGCGCTCGGGCCGCGCCTCATCGTCTGCGACGAGGCCGTTTCGGCGCTGGACGTCTCCGTGCAGGCGCAGATCCTCAACCTTCTCGCCGACCTCCAGGAGGAGTTGGGCGTCTCCTACCTCTTCATCTCGCACGACCTCGACGTGGTGCGGCACCTCGCGCACGAGGTGGTGGTGATGTACGTCGGCACCGTCGTCGAGTCCGGGCCGACGGACGAGGTCTTCCGCAACCCGCAACACCCGTACACGAGGGCCCTGCTCTCCGCCGTCCCCTCCCTGCGGGACCGCCCAGGACTCCCCTCGCGCGAGATACCGCTCCACGGCGACGTCCCTTCCCCCGCTACCCCGCCCTCCGGCTGCCGCTTCCGCACCCGCTGCCGGCTCGCCACCGAGCACTGCGCCCGTGAGACGCCGCCGCTCGTGCCGCGTCCCGGCGTCGGCCATCCGGTCGCCTGCCATTACGCGGACGGCGCGGGGACGACGGCGTACCCGGCCGGGAATGGCTCCTGAGGGGCGGCGTTCGCGTATCGGGGTGCCAACTGGGCGTTTTTTCCGCGTGGTTCGGCGGCTCCGGCGACGGCGCACCCGTCCGCGGGCGGCTCCGGGCAAGACGCTACCGGGAGGGCTCGGCCGCGGCGTCCGCGTACCTGCGTGCCAACCGCGCGCACGCCTCCCGCAGTTCGGCGGGCCCGACGACCTCGATCGCCGCGTCGAACCTCCCCAGCTCCGCGGCGAGGCCGATCCAGGACCACGAACCGAGGACGAGACGGCAGCGGCCGAAACCGAGCTCCTCCACGACGCCGTCGCGCGCGTACGCCGACACCGCGGCGGCCGGCAGGTCGAGGAGCACCTCGCCGAGGCACGGCCAACCGCCCGGACCGCCGCGGAACCTGTCGGCGACGAAGGCGGCCACGTCGCCGCCGGGCGGCTCGCGCGGTGCGAAGCGCGGGCCCGTGGGGATGCGCGGGGTGATGCGGTCGGCGCGGAAGGTGCGCCAGCCGGCACGGTCGAGGTCCCACGCGACGAGGTACCAGCGCCCGTCCCTGACGACCAGGTGGTGGGGTTCGGCGCGGCGGCGCTGCGGCGCTTCGTCGGCTGCCGCGGACACGGGGGCGTAGTCGAAGCGCAGTACCTCGCACGCGTGGACGGCGGCACCGAGCGCGACGAGCACGCCGCTGTCGAGCGTCTCGGACCGCTCGCCCGCGACGGCGGTGACGCGGAGGGCGTCGACGCGGTGGCGCAGACGAGCCGGCATGACCTGCCGGACGGTGGCGAGCGCGCGCGCCGCCGCCTCCTCGATGCCGGCGCCGCTTGCGGTGGCGAGCCGGAGCGCGACGGCGAGGGCGACGGCCTGCTCGTCGTCGAAGCGCAGCGGCGGCAGCTCGGCGCCGGCCTCCAACCGGTAGCCGCCCTCGGGGCCCTTGAGCGCCACGACCGGATAGCCGAGCTCCCGCAGCCGGTCGACGTCGCGGCGCACGGTGCGGGCGCTGACCTCCAGCCGCTCGGCGAGGAGCGCCCCCGGCCAGTCCCGGCGCACCTGGAGCAGCGAGAGCAGCGACAGCAGCCGCGCTGAGGTCTTCGGCATGACGCCCATGGTGCCCCGGGAAGCGGACAGGAATCGACCGCTTCCCCTGCGAACGTCCTCCCGTACCCGCGACCCGCTGCGGTCGCACACGTCCGGAAGGAAACACCGTGGACATGCGAGAGACAGCCCGGCACACCGTCCGTCTCCCGGCGAGACGGAAGGCCTGCGCGCCGCACCGCTCATCGAGCCCGGCGACCCGGCGCACGGCGCAGCAACGGCGGCCCCGATGACCGTCCTCGACACCAGAACGCTCAACCGCGCGACGCTCGCCCGCCAACTCCTCCTCGACCGGGCCGACATGCCGCCCCTCCAGGCCGTCGCGCACCTCTGCGGCCTCCAAGCGCAGGAGCCGCAGGAGCCGTTCACCGGGCTGTGGTCGCGCCTGCGCCGGTTCTCCCCGACGACGCTCGACACCCTGCTCACCGGGCGCGACGTGGTCAGGACCCACCTGATGCGCCGCACCGTCCACCTGCTCACGGCGGACGACGCACTCGCCTGGCGCGCACGCCACCACGCCATGCTCCGCCAACGGGTGTTGGGCGTCCACCGCGGTGCACTCGACGGCGTGGACCTCGACGAGCTCGCCTCCGCCACCCGAGCCCTCTTCGCCGACGGTGAGCCCCGCTCGACGGCCGCCCTCGCGCGCGCCCTCGCCGAGCGCTGGCCCGCGCCCGGCACGAGGGCGCTGGGCGAGACGGCCGTCGCCGCGCTCGTCCCCATGGTGCAGCGGCCGCCGCGCGGGCAGTGGCGCGTGCGGTCGGGTGTGCGCAACATCCCGCTCGCCTCCTGGCTGGGCCGCGAGATCGACCCGCCCGCGCCGGCGGGGGCCGACCCGGTCGGCGAGACGCTGGTCCGCCGCTACCTCGCGGCCTTCGGCCCGGCCGCCTCCGCCGACCTGCGCGCCTGGTGCGGCCTCGCCGGACTCCCGGCCGCGGTCGCCGCCGTCCGCGGCGAGTTGGTCTCCTTCCGCGACGAGCGCGGCCGCGAACTCCTCGACCTCCCCGACGCCCCGCGCCCCGACCCGGACACCCCCGCGCCCGTCCGCTTCCTCCCGGCCTTCGACAACGCGATCCTCGGCTACCACGACCGCACCCGCCTCATCGACGACGCCCACCGCGGCCTCTCCGTCACCGGAGCCCGACTGGCCCTGATCGACGGCCGGACCGCCGCCACCTGGACCGCCGACGCGCACACCGTCACCGTCACCCCGCTCCGCCCCCTCACCCGAGCCGAGCGCACCGCCGTGACGGAGGAGGGGAGCAGCCTCGCTTCCTTCCTCTCCGACGGCGAGAGCGACCGCGTGCGCATCGTCGCGCCGGAGTGAGGGGCAACTGCCTTTGGCAACTGCCTTCGCTGCGCGGGGTGTTCTCCTGCCCTGAGGGCAGGGCGCCTTCGCGGTCCTCGCGACCGGCTGCCGTCCGTTGCCGGGGTGCGACCGCGCCGTCGGGGGAGAAGCCCCTCGTTCGGCACGGTCCGGACGGCGGCGGCCTGGGCCACCCCTGCGTCCTGTACAGCTCCGGCACGGGTGCGGCCGGCACTCGGCGTCCGGCCGCTCTTTCCCGGCCGCCATCCCCGCTCCGTCGAGTCCCCCATGCTGGCGGGGACTTCCGCTTCCGTGCCGGGAGCGGCGCTGCCAACCGCCAACTCCCCGCCGAGTCGCCCCGCTCCGGGGATCCGCCGTCCGCAGACCGATTCCCCGCGCACGAACGGAAAGCGGACACTCCCTGTCCGCGCCCCCTGCGAACGTCTCCCACGTCGAAGCACGACGCACCGACCGCCTCCCGCGGCCGGCCGCACGTCCCGAGCCCCGCGCCCGGGAACGAGAAGGCTAGGAGCCACCATGTCCCTCAAGTCCGTCGCCCACCTCAACTTCCGGGGCGACGCCCGCGCAGCGCTCGAGTTCTACCACTCCGTCTTCGGCGGCGAGATCGCCGTCGTCACGTACGGGGACGCCGGCACCGCGTCGGACGCGACCGAAGCGAAGCACGTCATATGGGGCCAGGTCGTCGCGGACGACGGCTTCCACGTGATGGCGTACGACGTCCCCGCGGGGACGCCGTGGAACCGTGGCGAGAACGCGTTCTTCCTCTCTCTCCGCGGGGAGACCGAGGAGGAGATCACGGGCTGCTGGGAGAAGCTCTCCGCAGGAGCGACCGTCGCGCACCCGTTGGCGCCGTCGCAGTGGGCCCCGCTCTACGGCATGCTCACCGACCGCTTCGGGGTCGTCTGGGTCGTCGACGTCGCGAGCGAGTACAGCGGCTGAGCAGCAGGCGGCGGCGGGGAGCCCCGCCGCCGCCCGGGCTCGCACGCGGGCGCCGGCACGGAATCCCCGGTGACGGGTATCCGCACCGCCCCGAGCCCCTACGGGACTTCCACGAGCTGGGCAGATCCCGCACACCGCAGGTGCCACTCGGTGGAAGCATCACCCTCAGCGGTTGTCCGTGCAGGATTCCGGCATTGACGGTCGGATCAGGCCACGCATAGCTTCCGGCCATGACCCCACGGGCGAGCGCCGAGATGATCGATGCGCTGGACCGCCGCCTCATAGCAGCGCTCCAGCTCAACGGTCGTGCGCCGTGGGCGAGCATCGCGCGCTGGGCCGGGACCACCGAGACCACGGCGCAGCGCCGGTTCCACGCGCTGCGGTCCCGCCGGCTGCTCCACGTCGTCGGCGCCGTCGAGCTGGACCGCACGGGGGCCGGGTCGTCGATGCTCGTGCGCGTCCAGGCCCGCCCGGGCAAAGGGCTCCAGCTCGCCGAGATCCTCGCCGGCCACCCCGAGGTGCGCTTCCTCGCCCTGGTGACGGGGACCGCCGACCTGATCGTCGACTTCGTCGCGCGGGACAACGAGGAGCTGCTGCGGCTCCTCTACACCGACCTGCCCGGCGCCCACCTGATCACCAGCAACGAACACGTCGCCGTCATCCGCACGTTCACCTCGGCTGCGCTGTGGGACACCGGGCTGCTGCCCGCCGAGGCGCGGACCGAGCTGCGTCCCACCCAGGCGCCGCCGTACGAGCGGGACGACTGGGACCGGGCGCCGCGGACGCTGACGGAGCTGGAGAGCGCCGTCGTCGGCGAGCTCGCGCACGACGGGCGGCTGCCGGTGAGCACCGTCGCGCGGACGCTCGGCCGCAGCGAGTCGAGCGTCTCGCGGGCGCTCGACCGAATGGTGCGCCGCGGCATCCTGCACTTCCGGACCCTCGCCGAACCGGCGCTGCTCGGGTTCGAGGCGGAGTTCATGCTCTGGCTCTCGATCGACCCCGGCCGGCTGGAGAAGGCAGGACGGCAGCTCGCGCAGCACCCGGGAACGAAGTTCCTCGCCGCCTCCACCGGGCGGTTCAACCTCGTCGGTCACATGGTGCTACCGCGCCGCACCGACCTCTTCCGTTACACCGACGAAGTGATCGGGTCCCTACCCGGGCTCAACGCTTCGGACGTCACCCTCCACCTGGTCACCCTCAAAGGCGCGTGGACGCGCATGGACCAGTTCGTCGCCTGACCCCCGACTCCCCGCCGATCCCGGCCCGTTGCCCCGCGGCCGGCCGTACGTCCCTCACCCCGGAGGCTCCCATGCCGACTCCGAACGTCCCCTCCTGGCAGTGGCCGGAATCCACCTGGCGCGGGCACGTCGACGCCGTGCGCGCCGGTCGCGCCCTGACGCCCGAGCGGTGGCCGGGGGGCGCCCGCGCCGCGGTCGCGCTCTCCTTCGACTCGGACCACGAGACGATCCCCCTCCGCGACGGCGAGACCAGCCCCGGTCGGCTCGCCCAGGGCGAGTACGGCGCACGCGTCGGAGCCCGCCGGGTACTGGAGCTGCTCGCCGCACGCCAGGTGCCCGCGACGTTCTTCATGCCGGCGGTCTCGGCGCTGCTCCACCCCGACGAGGCACGCGGGTACGTCGAGCGCGGCCACGAGATAGGTGTGCACGGCTGGATACACGAGCGGAACACCCTCCTCGACGCCGCCGACGAACGCGAGCTCATCCAGCGCGCGGCGGAGACCCTGGAAGAGCTCACGGGCGCCCGCCCGCGCGGCATCCGCACCCCGTCCTGGGACTTCTCGGACTCGACCCTCTCCACCGTCCTCGACCTCGGCTTCGCCTACGACTCCTCGCTGATGGCCGACGACGAGCCGTACGAGGTCCTCGCCGACGGCAGCCCCACGGGCCTCGTGGAGGTCCCGGTCGACTGGGTCCGCGACGACGCGCCCTACTTCACGATGGACCGCTACGGCTCGGTGCGCCCCCACACCCGCCCGCGGGACGTACTGGAGATCTGGCGCGACGAGTTCGACGAGGCGTACCGCAGCGGCGGCGTCTTCCAACTCACCCTCCACCCGCACGTCATCGGGCACCGGTCGCGGATCGTGATCCTCCGCGAGCTCCTCGACCACATCCGCGCGCACGACGTCTGGTTCGCCACCCACGCCGAACTCGCCGACGCCGCCCGCGCGGTCCTCGGCGCCCCGCCGCACGAGTCCGCGTCCCCCGCCGTCCCCCGTACCCAGGAGCAGGACCGATGAGCACCGGAACACCGTCGCCCCCCGCCGAAGCCACCCCAGCCACGACGAAGTTGAGCCGCAGCCAGCGCAAGGCGATCGTCGCCGGCACCGTCGGCAACACCGTCGAGTGGGTGGACTGGGCGCTCTACTCCATCTTCGCCGCCGTCATCGCGGACGTCTTCTTCCCGAAGTCGGAAGGCGCCGTCGCGCTGCTGGCGACGCTCGCCGTCTTCGCCGTCGGCTTCGTGATGCGGCCGATAGGTGCCGCCGTGCTCGGCGCCTATGCCGACCGGAACGGCCGGAAGAAGGGCCTGACGCTCACCATCGGGCTGATGGCCGGCTCCTCCTTCGTCATCGCGCTCGCGCCCGGCTACGAGACGACCGGCATCGTCGCGCCCGTGGTGCTGCTCCTCGCGCGGCTCGTCCAAGGGTTCTCCGCAGGCGGGGAGTTCGGCTCCTCCTCGGCCTTCCTCGTCGAGTCGGCCGCGCGCGGGCGGCGCGCCTTCGCCGGGTCCTGGCAGCAGGTCTCGGTCGGCGGCGGGGTGCTCATCGCGTCGCTTCTCGGCACGATCTGCACCTCGCTCCTGAGCGAGGACGCGCTCCACGCCTGGGGTTGGCGTGCCGCGTTCGTCGTGGGCGGGCTCCTCGGGCTGCTCGGGCTGTGGCTGCGCGTCTCCGTCGAGGACACGCAGTCCTTCAACGAGGCGCAGAGCTCGGGCCGTTCGCGGAGCAACCCGCTGAAGGCGATGTTCGTCGAGCACCCGGCGGCGGCGCTGCGGGTCGCGGGCATCACCGTCGCGGGCACGCTCACCTACTACATCTGGGTCAACTACCTGCCCACCTACGCCAATCTCACCACCGGCATCCCGCTGGAGACGGCGCTGCTCTCGCAGACCCTCTGCCTCATCGTCTTCGTCGTGGCGCTGCCGTTCGCCGGCATCCTCTCCGACCGCGTCGGCAGGAAGCCGACGATGTCCGTCTTCGCCGGCGGATTCGTCGTGCTCGCCTGGCCGTTGCTGCACCTGATGAGCGACAGCTTCCTCAGCGTCTTCCTCGTGCAGCTCGTCGGCGTCCTGCTGATCCTCGGCTACTCGGCGAACTGCGCGGTGATCATGGCCGAGCAGTTCCCGCCCGAGGTCCGCGCCACCGGCATCGCGCTCCCGTACGCGCTCGCCGTCGCCCTCTTCGGCGGCACCGCGCCCTACGTCACGACCTGGCTCAACGAGGCGGGCCACCGCGACCAGTTGTGGATCTACGTCGCCGGCGCCTCGCTCGTCTCGCTCATCGTCTACCTGACGATGCCGGAGACCAAGGACAAGGAGTTCGACTGATGGACGCGATCCGCCACACCCTGGTCACCGGCGCAGCCGGCGGCATCGGGGCCGCCGTGGCACGCGAGTTCGCCGCGCACCCGGCGGGCGCGGACGGCGTCCTCACCCTCGTCGACGTCGCGCCCGAGCGGCTCGACGAGGCGGCGGAGGCGGTCCGCGCCGTCGCCGCCGAGAGCGGCACGCCCTGCACGGTCGAGGTGCACGCCGCCGACCTCGCGTCGGCGGACGGGCCCGCCGCCGCGGTGCGTGCGGCCTGGGAAGCACACGGCCCCGTCGACGTGCTCGTCAACGCCGCCGGCCGGTACCCGTCGACCGACATGCTCGACGTCACCGCCGAGTCCTGGGACGCGCTCCAGGCGCTCAACACCCGTGCCCCCGTGCTCGCCACCGCCGAACTCGGCCGGCGCGCGGTGGCGGCCGGCCGCCCGGCGTCCGTCGTCAACATCTCCTCGGGCGCCGCGCTCCGCGCCCGGCCGGGCGGCGGCCCGTACGCGACGTCGAAAGCGGCCCTGGAGATGGCGACGCGCGCCGCAGCCCTCGAACTTGGACCCCACGGCATCCGCGTCAACGCCGTCAGCCCCGGCTTCGTGCCGGTGGCGAGCGAAGTGAACCCGGTGGCCCCCGAGTACGCGGAGGCCGTCTCCGTCAACCCGCTCGGCCGGGCCGGGACGCCGGACGACGTCGCGCGGGCGGTGCGCTGGATAGCGGGCCCGGACGCGGCATGGGTCACCGGAGAGGTGCTCCGCGTCGACGGCGGTTCCGCAGCCGGCGCCTGCGGCCTCCCGCGTCTGTGGCCACCGCGTCCGACGACACACGCGGCGGACGGCGCCCCACCCGAGGACGCCGCCCCCGAACCCCGCACGACGAAAGGAACCCCCGCATGACCGGCGACGCCTACACCGTGGTCGGAGGCGGTGCCATCGGCGGCACCCTCGCGTACCGCCTCGCCCGGGCCGGGCACTCCGTCACCGTCGTCGACGCCGACGCGGCGCACACCGCGGCGATGCGCGCCCACGGCCTCACCGTCACCCGCCCCGACGGCACCACCGAGACCGCGCACGTCGCTGCCGCGGGCACCCCTGAGGAGCTCGCCGAACTCCCGCTCGACCAGGTCCTGTTGGCGGTCAAGGCGCAGGCGACGGAGGAGGCGATGGCGTGGATAGCGCCACGACTCTCCGCCGACGGCTACGTCGTCTCGGTCCAGAACGGCTTCAACGAAGAGGACATCGCACGGCACGTCGGCGCCGAGCGCACCGTGCCGGCTTTCGTCAACATCTTCGCCGACGTCGTCGACCCCGGTGTGATCAGGGACGGCGGCGCCGGAGCCCTCGTCGTCGGATCCCCGCAGGGCGCCGACGACGCACGGGTGCTGCGCCTCGTCGACGCGCTGCGCGGCCAGGGCCCAGCCGAGGCGAGCGGCAACGTCGAGGGATTCCTGTGGGCGAAGGCCGGATTCGGCGCGATGCTCGCCGCGAGCGCGCTCGCCGACGCCCCGATGGCCGACCTCCTCGACCGCCACAGGACCGCAGCGCACGCCGTCGCCCGCGAGGTCTTCGACGTCGCCGACCGCCTCGGCGTCCGACTGGAGTCGTTCGACGCGTTCGAGGCATCGGCCTTCCGCCGCGACGCGGCGCCCGAGGTGCGGGAAGGCGCCACCGACCGGCTCGTCGCCTGGCTGCGGACGATGCCGAAGGACCGCAGCGGCATCTGGCGCGACCTCGCCGTACGCCGCCGGCCGGTCGAGGTGACCACCCACTACGCCACCGTCTTCACCCGCGCCGAGGAGGCCGGCGTCGAGACGCCCGTACTGCGGGCCGTCGTCGAGGGGCTGCGCAAGCTGGAGTCAGAACCGTCGCTGATGTCCGAGCAACACCTCGACGTCCTCGACCGGTTGGCGACAGGACCGTCCCGCCTCCCCGCCGCACCGCTCCTCGACGACGCGCAGGCGCGCTCCGTCCACGGCTGGCTCGACGCGCACCGCGAGGAGCTCCTCGCCGACCTCGCCGCCTACACCCGCATCGAGAGCCCGAGCGACGACACCGAGGCGCTCGCCGGCTGCCTCGCCTGGCTGCGCGAGTGGCTCGACGCCTCCCTCGGCGAACCCGCCGAGGAGCAGCTGCTGGAGCGGCCGGAAGCCGGCGACATCCTCGTCCGCAGGTATCCCGCGCGGGGCCCCGCCGCGTCCGGGGGCGGCGACCCGCGCCCCGTCCTGCTGCTCTGCCACTACGACACCGTCTGGCCGCTCGGCACCCTCGCGGGGTGGCCCTTCGCGCTGGAGGGCGACCGGATCTCGGGACCCGGCGTCTTCGACATGAAGGCAGGACTGGTGCAGGCGGTCTGGGCGCTGCGCGCCCTCGACGCGCTCGAACTGCCGCGTCCCGCCGTCACGCTGGTGCTCAACGGGGACGAGGAGACCGGCAGCCTGCACTCCAGTGAGGCACTCGTCGCGGAGGCCGCGCACGCCCGTGCCGCCCTCGTCTTCGAGGCGAGCGCGGACGGGGCCGTCAAGACCTCCCGCAAGGGCGTCGGACTCTTCACCCTCCACGTGACGGGCCGCGAGGCGCACGCCGGGCTCGACCCGACCGCGGGCGCGAGCGCCGTCGTGGAGGCGGCGCACCAGATCATCCGACTCGGCGAACTCGGCGACGCCGCGGTCGGCACCTCGGTGAACGTCGGCGTCGTCCGCGGCGGCACCCGCAGCAACGTCACCGCGGGCGCCGCCGAGGCACACCTCGACGTCCGCGTCGCCTCGGTGGACGAACAGCGCCGGGTGGCCGCCGGGTTGGCGGCGCTGCGCCCTGCGGACCCGCGCACCTCCGTCGACGTGACGGGCGGCTGGAACCGCCCCGTCTTCGCCCGCACCCCCGACGTCGGGCGCCTCTACGAGCTCGCTCGCCAGTGCGCCGCCCCACTCGGCGTCGACCTGCGCGAGGCAGCCGTCGGCGGCGCGAGCGACGGCAACTTCGTCCAGGCGGCAGGCGTCCCGGTCCTCGACGGACTCGGCGCCCTGGGCAGCGGCGCCCACGCCCGCAACGAGCACACCACGCTCAGCGGCATGGTGGAGCGTTCGGCTCTCGCCGCCGGGGTACTGGCGGCCTTCGTCCAGGGGGCCTGACGGTCCCACCGTGCTTCCCGCGCCCGGGTCCCGGCCGCCGGGCTCTTTCGGGCGGACCTGCATCGAGGGAGCCGGGCGGACGGGCCCGGGCCGTGCCCGTCAACAGCCCGGGGTGACCCGGGCGTTGCACGCCGGGCACCGCGCGCCGTGTGCGCCCTCCGGAAAGGCACGGTCCGGCGCCGCCCGCACATGCGACCGGCCGCTTCCTCGCCCACCATGAGAGGACCCCGCGCCGGGAAGCACGCACGCCGGCCGCCACCGCCGGGCCTCCACCGCCGCGCGGAGCGCAGCGGGCCCACAGGATCGGGCCGAGACGCATGCCCCATCCGGTACCGGGAGTCGGAGGCCATGACCGTTTACGGCTACCACGCGTCGCACGAGCAGTTCCCGCCCTCCGAACTGCTCGGCCTGGTGCAGGCGGCACAGGAGGCAGGGTTCGGGAGCAGCATGTGCTCCGACCACTTCGCCCCCTGGAGCAGCCGCCAGGGCGAGTCCGGACACGCCTGGGCCTGGCTGGGCGCGGCCCTCGCCACGACCGGGCTGACCACCGGCGTGGTCTCCGCACCCGGGCAGCGCTACCACCCGGCGGTGCTGGCACAGGCCGCGGCGACGCTCGCCGAGATGTACCCGCGGCGCCTGTGGCTGGCCCTCGGCACGGGCCAGGCTCTCAACGAGCACGTCACAGGCGACCGATGGCCGGCCAAGGAGGTGCGCACCCGGCGGCTCGAGGAATGCGTGGAGGTGATGCGTGCCCTGTTCGCCGGCGAGACGGTCTCCCACGACGGTCTGGTCGTGGTGGACAGGGCCCGGCTGTGGTCGCTGCCCCGGAACCCGCCGCGCCTGCTGGGCGCCGCGGTCAGTCCGCAGACCGCGATCCGGGTGGCGCGCTGGGCCGACGGTCTGATCACGATCAACCAGCCCGACGAGGCGCAGAGCGAGACACTCGCCGCCTACCGCGAGGCCGGCGGGGGCGGCCCGGTGCTGCTCCAGGCGCACCTCTCCTGGGCACGTACCCGCGACGCGGCGCTGGAGGCCGCGCACGACCAGTGGCGGGAAGCGGTGCTCGGCAGCGACGTCGGCGGGGAGATCCCGCTGCCCGAACACTTCGAGCAGGCCGCGGAGTCGGTGGAGGCCCGGCGGATGGAGCAGTTCGTGCACGTCTCCGACGACCCCGCCGAGCACGCCGCCTGGCTGGCCGGACAGAGCGAGACCGGCTTCGACGAGATCCTGCTCCACCAGGTCGGCAGGGACCAGGCCGGCTTCCTCGACGTGTTCGGCAGCGAGGTGCTCCCGGAGCTGCGCTCATGACCGGCCGGACGGGCGGCTCGGCGGGCGCGTACCCACCGATCGGAGAGTACTGCTTCCTCTCCGACTGCCACACCGCGTCCCTCGTCGGCCCGGACGCGGCCGTCGAGTGGTTGTGCGCTCCGCGCTTCGACTCCGCCAGCGTCTTCGCGCGCATGCTGGACCGCGCGGCGGGCGGCGCCTGGGAGCTGGCCCTCGACGGCACGGAGCCCAGGGAGCAGCGCTACCTCGACGGCACGCTCGTCCTGGAGACCCGCTGGACCACGCCTTCCGGCACGGCGGTGGGCCACGACTTCCTCGCCGCACGGCAGCCCGACGGCGACCGGCAGGGCATCGAGCCCCGCGGCACGCTCGTCCGCCTGCTGCACTGCGAGTCCGGCGAGGTGCGGACACGGCACAGGCTGGACGTCCGCCCCGGCGACGCACGCACCGCGGCGCGCTGGTCCGCGCGCCACCGAGCGGGCGACGAGACCGGCGGGGCGGCAGCGGCGAGCGGTGCGCTCGTCGAGGAGGAGACCGGTCTCTGCCTCGCCGTCGCCGGAGGCGCGGACGGCGGCGAGAGCGTCGCGCCGACGCTCGCCGAGGACGGCAGCCTCGTCGTGGACGCAGTCCTGACCCCGGGCGCGACCCTCGCCGTCTCGCTCGGTCTGGGCCCGGGAAGCGAGGCCGCGGCCGGAGTGGACGGCGCCGACCGACTGCTTCGGGAGACGGCCGCGGCCTGGCGCGCGTGGTCCTCGGCCGCCGCCTACGAGGGGTACGGGGCGCGGCACGTACGGCACAGCGCCGTCGTCCTCCGCGGGCTGATGGCGAGCGCCACCGGTGCCCTCATCGCGGCCCCGACCACCTCCCTGCCCGAGTGGCCCGGAGGAGAGCGCAACTGGGACTACCGCTTCCTCTGGCAACGGGACGCGGCCCTGGTCGTCCTGGTGCTCATGCGGCTGCACCACCGCGCGGAGGCCGGCGCCTACCTGCGCCTGCTGCTCCGTCACTGCGCGGTGTCCCGCGGCGTCCTCACCCCCATGCTCGACATCGACGGGAGCACCGAGAGCTCCGAACACGCCTCGGAGCACCTCGACGGATACCTGGCCTCCCGCCCGGTGCGGTACGGCAACGAGGCGTTCCGCCAGCACCAGTTGGACACCTACGGACAGGTGCTGGACGCCGCGCTCGTCCACCAGCAGGTCACCGGGACCGAAGGGCAGGGACTCGACGAGGCGGAGCTCGGCGCGCTCTTCGCCGTGGTCGACCGCGTCTGCCGAGTCCGGCACGGACCCGACGACGGTATCTGGGAGGTCAGGAACCTGCCGCGGAACTGGACCAGTTCCCGTCTCTACGCGTGGGTCTGCCTGGACCGGGGCATCCGGCTCGCCGAACTGGCGGAGGACGGGCGCCCGCAGATCGGGAACTGGCGTGCCGAACGGGAGGCCCTCCGCCGGGAGATCCTCACCCATGGCTACGACGAGGAGCGAGGGGCGTTCGTCCAGTCCTACGGTTCGCGCAACCTCGACGCCTCGCTGCTCCACGTCTCCCTCGTCGGCTTCCTGGAGGGGACGGACCCGCGCGTGGTCTCCACCATCGACCGCATCGACGAGGAGTTGGGCGAGGACGGCTGGCTCGTCCACCGCTACGACCCGCAGGCCACCGACGACGGCCTGAACGGTCCGGAGGGCGGGTTCCTCCTCTGCTCGTTCGACATGGTGTCGGCCCTGGTCCTCGCCGGCAGAAGGGACGAGGCCCGGCGCCGCTTCGAGGCGCTCTGCTCCCGGCGCGGACGCTTCGGACTCTTCTCCGAGGAGATGACGGCGGCCGGGCAGATGCTGGGCAACTACCCGCAGGCATTCACCCACCTCGGCCTGATCGAGGCGGCCATGAACCTGGACGCCGCCGACGACAGCGAGGCCCTGCACGCCTGGGCCACCAGGACCGCGCGATCCGGCGGTTGACGCCCGCGGTCCGGCAGCGACGTCGAACGTCCGACGCCGGCACGGCCGTGCGCCCTCCGCCCGATCCGCACGTACGCCTGGGGTGGCCCGACCATGGGCAACGACGCCGAGCTGGAAGGTCACGGCCGCGGGTGGACTGACACCTGTCTCGGCCGGCATGCGACGGGTCCGGCCGTTCTAGGAGGAACGAGGCCGGACCCGTCAATGCAGGTGACTACGCGTCAGTCGTTCTGGGCGTCCGAGGGAAGCTTGCGGAGCTTCATGTCCGACGCCTCGTCGGTTCCGAAGCCGTAGTCCAGCAGCTTCGCTGCGTCCTTGTTCCTGTCCTCGCTGTTGAGGACGACCCCGGTGAGAGTCTCGCCGTCCCGCTCGGCCGAGAAGACCAGGCACGCGCCTGCCTTGCTCGTCGTGCCGGTCTTGATGCCGGTAACGCCCTTGTAGGAGCCGAGCAGCGCGTTCGTGTTGTTCCAGGTGTAGTAACGGGTGTTTCCGTTGGCGGCCGGAGCCTCGGTCTCGTGCTTCTTCGTCCCAACGATCTTGCTGAACGTCGGGTTCTGCATTGCGTGCTGAGCCAGCTTCGCGAGGTCCGCAGGCGAAGTGGAGTCGTCGCCCGTGCCGTCGAAGGTGTCGAACTCGGTCTTGCCCAGGTCCATGTCCTGAGCCTTGGCGTTCATGTCCGCGACGAACGACTGCACTCGCTTCGCCCTGGTCGCTCCCTGGCCGAAGGTGTCGGCGAGTGCGTACACGGCATCGGCTCCCGAAGGCAGAAGGGCCGCGTACAGGAGCTGGCGGACCGTCATTTTGTCGCCGGTCTGGAGGTCGGCCGTGCTGGTGTGGTGCTCGGTGACGTAGTCGCGGTATGCCTGGTCGACCGGGACTTTCCGGTCGAGATCGGCGTCCTGCTTGTCGAGGACCAGGGAGGTCGCCATGATCTTGACCGTGCTGGCCATGAACCTGTCAGTGTTTTCGTTCTTGCCGTAGATCGATTCGCCGCTGTCGTCCACCAGTATGGCGCCCTTGGCAGCGATCTCCGGGGGAGGAGCGGCGGAAGTTCCGGCCCAGGCGGCCAGAGGGGTGCCGGTGAGTACGACGCCGCCTATCGCAGCGGCAATGATCTTGCGTCTCGACAGCGACTTGAGGCCCATCAAAAAGGTGCTCCCATCAGCAGTAGTGCCATACAGATTCCCGGGGAAGACCGTCTTGACATCGATGTCAGGTCGCGAAGCAGGATGCCAAGACAGCAGCAGGTCCCCCGCGGTGACCGGGTCGGACCTCCGTATGCGGAGCCGACGGTCTCCCCGACCGCGGGGCGCTCATGTCACGTCGAGGATTCCTCTTGACACACGGATACCCAATCACACCCCTCCGGACGGTCAACCACAGCCGGTAGGTGGCACCTTGCTCCCTCCCGCCGCAACGGGACTGGGCGAAGTCCCGGCCGAGCGCCAGGTAGTGCTCCAGGTACGGTGACGTACTGGCGGCTCGCGGCCCCGTCCTCGGCTTCGGCCGGGAGCTGTTCCCTCTGTTGCGCCCCCCCCGGGAGGAATCTCCACCGTTCCGTGTTCGGCGTCGATTTGGCCGTCATCACCTACAGGGACGCCGGAAGGGTGCAAGACCCCGCCGAGGCGGAACAGGTGACACAGCGCCAAGTCGTTGCGGAGCTCGGCTTCCACGTCATGGCCCACGACGTGCCCCGCGCCATGCTGCGGAACCGCGGAGGGGACTCGTTCCTCCTCTTGCTCGGGGCGTGCGTGTCAGCCGCCGTGTACCCGCCGACCTCTGCGCGGTAGGCCCACTTCGGCATCCTCACGGACCAGTTCGGCGTCACCTGGGTCGTGGACGTTGCGAGCGACTACCACGGCCGCACAACCCGGAGGGCACCCGCGCACGTCGAAAGGCACGGGCTCCCGGCAGCTCGGACGCGGGTGAAAACTCTGTGCTCGCCTGGGGTGATGGCCCCGATGGACCGTTCCGCCGACTCCACGGCACGGAGCCCGCACCCCTCATGAGGGCCCGGACCGGACGGACGCCGGCCGCCCCGGGCGAGGAGCCCGACGGCGCCACGACCCGGCGGCGGACCCTCCGGGGAGTCGCGAAGATCACCGCCGCCGTGGTCGTGGTGCTCGTTTTCTCCTGCCCGGCGACCGCTGGGCCGTGCTCTACCCCGAGAAGACGGCCGCACAGAAGGTGCAGGAGGAGCCCGGACTCCGAAGTGCAAGTCGACGCTTCCCCGTCATCGCGCAGCTCGTCGCGGGCCGCCTCGACCGCGTCGAAGCCACCGCCCCCCACGTATCGGCAGGACGGGTCTCCGTCGCCAAGGTGGAGGGGACGGTGGACGATCTGCGGATCGTCGGAAACCTCCCGAACTCGGTCAAAGGCGCGGTGCTGAGCGCACTGCGCGGCGAGGTGTTCCTCGCCTTCGACGACCTCGACCGCGAAGCCGGAACCTCGCAGGTGCAGTTGACGCCCGGTCGGCAGAAGAACACAGTGCGGGCGTACGGCGAACTGCCGATGGCCGGCACGCAGGCCGAGATCCGGGCACGGTCCGCATGGGGCGCACGGGAGCCCGCGGCATGCCCATGACCATCGCGGACACCCGAATCGTGGTCCCCGGCCTGCTCGTGTACACACCGGGGAAGGGCGGCGGCCTGCAGCTCGCCGCGCCCGCCGCCGACAAGATGGACGACAGCGACTCCGAGCGGACGATCGGAGAGCCGCTCTCGCCCGGCCAGTTGCTGAAGGGGAGCGCGATCGACGCACTCGCCGAACATTGGGGGCTGCTGAAGCCGGCCGGTATCGATCCGTCGCTGATCCGGGGGCTGCAGAAGGTCCAGGGCCGAAGGTCGCGAAGGAGCTGCGGTTCTCGGCCAAGCTGCCGGACAGCCTGCCGGGCGACCTCCGGTTGCGCGACATCCCCGTGGAGGAGCACGGCGTACGGACCGAATTCACGGGCCGCGACGTGCCGTTGGGCGACCACGTGGAGTGGCCTCGTACTGCCCGGCGACCGGCCCCGCCACTCTCGCCCCGACGACGAACCCCACCGCCTCTCCGCCGGGCGGCGTGGCGATGCGCCACCAGTCCCGCGGGCTCGCGTAATGCGAGAGCTCACTCTCGCACTGCCCAGCGGCCGCCTCGCGGTCGGACATCCTGGCCAGGCTGCACGTCCGTGTACCGCCAAGGCCCACACCCGCACCGAGACCATCAGCACCACGAGCCCCTCGGCATCGCGAACTTGCGGAAAGACGAGGCGTGCAGCCGGCTCGGGAACCCACGGCTCCGGACGTCGTTCCGGGCGCAACCGCTCTACGAAGAGCCGGGCACCGATCCGCTCCACCACCACGCAGGATCTTCGACGGTTTGCCTGCCCGCCAGGCGGCCCTGGCCGGCAGACGGTCGCCGCGCAGGGCGATCCACATCCGTCCCGGGCGTCTGCGGCCGCCGGCTGGGTCGTTCGTCGACTGCTCGCCGAGGACACAGGGCAGCCGGGAGAACAGGTCGAGTTCTTCGCGCCCGGTGATCGGACGCAGGTCAGGTCGTTCGCTCCCACGGCGAAGGCGCGCTCGGGTGAAGGCGCCCGTCCGCCATGGTCAGACGCGGTTCGCACTGCGGGATGACGCGAGCGCAGTGACCCTGACGCCGCCGCCGGTGCGCTGTCGTCAGCCACGGGCTAGCGGGTTGCTAGTAGTCGTCGATATCTCCTGACGAGCGCCGTAGATATCGGACACGCGACCGGAAAAATTGCACCGCCGCAACGAGCGCTGCCGTGATCACGCCCTGGCAGGTTCCGGGTCGGCGGAGGAGGCGTTCCCGGCCATGGCATCAACCCGGCGAATGGTGCAAGGCGCTTGGTCTCTAAGTACTGCACAACGGGTCGGAAGGCCCCTCACCGCCCGTCTTCCCAGGTGAGAGGCCTTGTGTGCCCCCGGCAGGACTCGAACCTGCGGCCAAGTGCTTAGAAGGCACCTGCTCTATCCACTGAGCTACGGGGGCCAGTCTCCCGGCGGGGCGGTGGCCCTGCCCCCGCGGCGACCATGGCGGGGTCAAGGATAGGGGGCGCAGTGGCTCGTCCCGCTCCCTCCACGTCCGCGCTGCGGTGTGGAGGTTCCGTGAAGCGGTCCCGATAATCGCAGGCTGGTGCGATTAATGCAGCGCTTTTCGCGCCGCGTGGTGCGGGTGTTGCGCAGTCGTTATGGCGACGGTGTGGCTGATGTGTGGGTAAGCGTGCCGACTGGGGCACCGATGGGCGAATGGCGCCAGTTTCATGGTGCTGGGCAGCGATTGCGCTTCAGAAATCTCCTGAAATTGGGCATTCTGCCCCTGTGGCGATCTTGGATGTACAGCCAGAACTGCTCACCGCCCTAAAAACGTTGCGGGACCGTATCGCCGCAGCGCGTCTCCCGCTGCCCTTGACGGGCGCCGAGCGCGCACGCAGATCCAGGGACGAACTACTGGCCCAGCTCGACGACTACCTCCTCCCACGCCTCACCTCCCCAGAGGCTCCCCTTCTCGCGGTCGTGGGCGGTTCGACGGGAGCCGGCAAGTCCACACTGGTCAACTCGCTCGTCGGTCGACGCGTAAGCGAAGCGGGCGTCCTGCGCCCCACTACCCGCACCCCCGTCCTCGTCTGCCACCCCGACGACCATCACTGGTTCACGGGCGCACGCGTCCTTCCCGACCTCAGACGCACCTTCCCGACTCCTCAGAACATCCCTCGCCAGGAGACCCCCGACAACGAGGAGTCGAGCGTCGAGGAGATCGACTACGATCCGGAGAGCACCGGCAACGATCTCCGTATCGAGACGGATGTCGCTCTACCGGCCGGATTGGCCCTCCTCGATGCCCCCGACATCGACTCATTGGTCGTCTCCAACAGGGACTTGGCTGCCGAACTTGTCAGCGCCGCAGACGTCTGGATTCTGGTCACCACCGCCTCCCGTTACGGGGACGCCGTCCCCTGGCATCTGCTGCGCACAGCGCGCGAGTACGACGTCACCCTCGCCACCGTCCTGGACCGGACCCCTCATCAGATCGCCACGGAGGTCTCCCACCAGTACGGCCTTCTTCTCGACCGCGAGGGGATGGAAGAGGTCCCGCGCTTCACCATCCCCGAACTGCCTGAGTCGGCAGGCGGATCGGGCCTCCTTCCCGCGACCGCCGTGGCCGGTCTCCGGCAGTGGCTCTCCCGGCAGGCGCAGGATCCGGCGGCTCGCGAGGTCGCCGCGGCCCGCACCGCCACCGGCACACTCGCCTCACTGCGTCCCCGTGTCGTCGCACTGGCCGGTGCCGTCGCAGCGCAGCACGGGGCGGTCCAACGGCTCTGCGACGTCGTGGAAACGTCCTTCGCGGACTCCGGTCGCCGGGCTCGCCGACGGCTCGGCAACGGGGAACTGCTCGCGGGGGAAGTCGCCGCACGCCTGCAGTCCTTCCCGGCGGACTGTGGCGGCGACGAACTGCTGAACGCCTTCGAGGAAGGACTCACGGCACTGCTGGGCGGCGCCGTCACAGTCGCGGACCAGCACGTGGCAGACGCCTGGAGACGCGAACCCGGTGGGGGCTGCTGCCTGCCGATGGAGGAGGACGAGGCGGTAGCACGCCCCGGATTCCTCGTACGGAGATGGCGCCGATGCATCGAGGAGTCCGTGGAGGAAGAGGTACTCGCCGCGGAGCTCGGCGCACTCGTCGATGCCGAGGAGATGGCGGCCGTGCTGATGGCGGCACTCCTCGGCGGGCCGAAGACCGAGGAGTTGGCGCTCGGCGTTCTCGCCGACGCACTCGGGCGCACGGTTGCCGAGCGCCTGCGCGCAAACGGGGTGCAACTGCTCGACGCCTGCGTGGAGCGCGCGCTGGCGGCACGCAGGGACCACTGGCTGGCGCCGCTCGAGGAGCTGGCGACGACCCCCGACTCGCAGGTCGACCTGGTGGCTGCGTACTCGGCATTGAGCAAAGCCCGGGCGGTGCTGGCATTTCCGGCCGCCCGCACGCATCGAGAGGTCCAGAGGGAGAGGTGACCACGGTGTCGGCGACGACCCGGGAAGAAGGAACCGCGAGCGAGAAGGAAGCAGCCCCTCCCTGTGAGGATCTCGGAGCCGGGGATGACTGGGCACCGGCGTCTGCCGCGTCCGTCAGCGAGGTGGAACACCGCACGACGGAGACGACGGGAGGCGAGACGAGCGCGAAAGAGGCGCACGTCCATGAGTACGTCGGGGAGCTCTCCGAGGCCGAGTGCCGTGAGCGTCCCGTCGAGGAGGCGGTGGAGGCGAAAACGGCTCCGCCGCCTTGGAGCGACGGGCTGATTGCTCGACGTGCCTTCTCCTCCGGAGCCCAAGGCGACTCGGGAGACGAGAGAGCCGGTTCCCGGTATGGCGCGGACCGACTGCCGACGGCGCGCACCGGCGGCGGGCAGGTTCCCGGCACGGAACCGGCCGTCGAGGAGGAACACCTTGCCGCGGCCTCGGAAGCCGAGACGAGTACCGATGGTCCTCATCGGGAGGAGCACGAGGAGACGACGAGGCACGCCGCGCCGCCGGCCAGGGCGTCGGCCTTGGTCGCCCCGAGCATCCCCGATCGGGCAGAGGAACAGCAGACACTGGCCCGAAGGCTGGGTGCGCTCGGAGAGTTGCTCGGTCTCTCCCGCGGACGCGTGGAACCGGAACTGCTCGCCGAAGCAGCGCGGGTGTCGGAAGAGGCGGGTGCACGTCGGCGGCTTCCCGACGCCTACTCGGTCGTCGCGCTCGCCGGCGCCACGGGCAGCGGAAAGTCCTCCCTTTTCAACACGTTGGCAGGAGCGCAGCTCTCCGAGGTGGGGATCTGCCGGCCCACCACCGCGGCCCCCGTCTCCTGCACATGGGAGGCAGCCGAGGGCGAGGGCGGAGCCGACGGTCTGCTCGACCGACTCTCCATTGCGCCGAGCGCTCGTCGTTACTCCTGGGACGAGAGCCTCAACGGACTGGTCCTCGTCGATCTCCCCGACCACGACTCCGTCGCCCCCGACCACCGCCCCCAGGTCGACCGGCTCCTCGGCTTGGTGGACGCGGTGGTCTGGGTCGTCGATCCGGAGAAGTACGCGGACGCGCTGCTCCACGAGCGCTATCTGCGTCGGATGCCGCACCACGCCGATGTCACCTTCGTCGTGCTCAACCAGATCGACAGGCTCGGACGGGAAGCCGTCGGCGCGGTCCTCGACGATTTGCGGCGGTTGCTCGACAGCGACGGCGTCGCTCTCGGCGACTACGGCGAGCCGGGGGCCGCGGTCCTGACCACCTCCGCTCACACCGGCGAGGGGATCGACGAGCTCAGGACGGAGCTTGCCTCGCTTGCGGCGGCGCGGCGTGCTGCGGCTCTCCGCATGGGCGCGGACCTGGACTCCGTGCTTCGCCGCCTTCGTCCGCTCTACATCAACGCCGAAGCCGGTGAGTTGGGGTTGACAGAGCTGATCCGAGAGCGGTTCGACGAGCGCCTCGCTGTCGCTCTCGGTGCTCGCGCCGCAGGGGAGGCGGCGGAGCGAGCCTGGCTTCGCGGCGCCGAGGAAGCGTCCGCGACAGTGTGGGCGCGGCTGCTGAAGCGCCGGATCGAGAAGAGGCGCAGGGCTGTTGTGGGGGACGCCGAACGTGGCCTTCCGGCGGAGCGGCCCGGTGGCGCCCTCTCGCCGGCCTCGCGGCCGGCAGTGGCCCAGGCCGTGAGGGAGCTCGGCGAGAGCACCGCGGCAGGTTTGCCGGAGGCGTGGTCGCGGCGCGTGCGTGATGCCGCTTTTCGCGGTGCGGCGGGGCTCCCGGAAGCGCTCGACGAGGCGGCCCGTCGTCGGTACGCCCCTGAGGGAGCCGAAGGCACGGGAGAATTCTCGGCCGAGGGACTCCCCGCCGAGCCGCACGCGTGTTCCTCTGCCGTTGCCCCGGAAGCTCGGGACGCCGCAGGAACTGCGCGAGACGACAGAGCCGTTGAGAGGAGGGCGGACGCGCCTGGTCACGAGGGAGTCGAGAAGAAGGGGCGAGGAACCGCTCGCTTCCGAGCTCGGAGCCGGGCGGGAGGCGCTGCCTTCCGCGAACCAGAGGCCGGGCGTCCCCGCTGGCGGACGAGGTCGGACGCCGCCGCCTCGGCGCCGCGGCCGGCCTGGGCGCCCGTTGCGCTCGTCGGACAGGTACTGATGATGGCCCTGCAACTCGTGGGGGCCGTATGGATGTTGGTTGCTTCCACTGTGCTCGGCGGAGAGACGGCGCCTCTCGGCGCGACGCTCCTCGGGGCGGGGGCCGTCGGTGCTCCACTGCTCTCGTGGATGTGCCGGAGGGTCTCCCAGGGGCCCGCGCGCGTCCACGGCAGCACAGAAGAGGCCAGGCTGCGACGTCTCGCTGCCGGTTGTGGTCGCTCGCGCGTCCTGGAGCCCGTTGCTGCTGAACTCATGCGGTACCGGGAGGCCCGGGAGCAATACGTGATCGCCACCGGGGAGGTGTAGAGCGCGGACCCGCTTCGCGAACCGCCCCGGTCGGGTTGATGAGCGTTTGGAGCCCTCTCGCCGACCCGGTTTGTCGCAGGGCGTCGGATCGCGGAGATACGGCGGTCGGGGCGCAGCGGTTCCGGCGCCCTGTCCGGTGAGGCCGGTCCGCGTGGTGCCGGCGTCCTTGCCGTCGTACGGGCGCGGGACGTGTACGTCTGCGGTGTGCCTTGCGGGCTCGGTGAGGCGGCCTCGCTGAGGTCGCCTCACCGTCCCGGACCCGAGTCTCGCGAGGGTGCGCAGAAGCCCTCGTAGCTCGAACATTCCGATCCCCCGTCTGCCGGTTGCCTTTCTCGAGGACCCGTACGCCGCCGCCGAGGCGAGCCCTGCGTGGTCCTGAGAGAAGCCTGCGGCATGTGGAGCCGAAATCGGGAGGATAGCCGCGTACTACACCCCTATGGGTGGCGGAGTTATCCACAACTACGCAGTACTCCACAGAAATTGGAGGCTTTGAGCGGTACTTCCGCACTTGCTGCACGGTGGGGTTCGTCGGCGGCCGCAAAGACTGCCGGCAGAGTCCTGATCCTTGGCGGAGCGCACCGCGGGACGCGAGTGTCCCGCGGTGCGCGGAGAGGCGGATGTCGTGCATGAGACGCACATCACCGTGGTGGGAAACGTTGCGACGCCGGTCGACTACCGGGAGACGGCCAACGGCGATCGCGTGGCGAGGTTCCGGTTGGCCTGTACGGTGCGCCGCTTCGATCAGCGGCTCGGCGTGTGGGTGGACGGCCACACGAGCTTCTACACGGTCTGGGCGCGCCGCGGCCTGGCGGCGAACGTCGCCTCGTCCGTGTCGATCGGTGAACCCGTCATCGTTCAGGGGCAGTTGCGGATCAGCGAGAAGGACGGCGATACGCGGAAGTTCGTCGCGGCCGATCTCAGCGCGCATGCCGTCGGACATGACCTCTCCAGGGGAACTTCTGCCTTCGTGCGCGTGTCTCAGGCCAAACAGGTGCCCGTAGCCTCAGGTGAGCGGCCGTCGGCCCGACGGAGTGAGGTGGCTGACGGGCCGGCTGCGGAGTATGCGGAGGTGTCGATTCCGGGGCGGCCCGGGGCGTCTTGAACGTCCCGGTCCGTCGGATTCAGTGATAACGATTCTGAGTCGGAATCGCCGGTGAGGTGTGAATGCGGGCGGGTCGGCTCTCGGTGATCTTTAGCATCCCTCGCGTACCGATGGGGGGTTGAGTTCTTTGCAGACGGGGCGTCGGACTCACATGCGTCCGTTCCGTCCGGAGGGGAAGACGATGACTTCTGCACGCAGGCGACCGCTCGATCGCCGTGCCGCCGTAGCCGTGGTCTCCGGGGCCTTGTTCGTCTCCGGTGTCGCCGCTGCCGGCCCGGCAGCCGCAGGGCAGGGGGAGGGGAATCCACGCGGAGCGACGGCAACCCTCGACGGCCTGAACACGTACGGCAAAGCAGTCGTGCAGGAGGAGGGCGGCAACCGCGACATCAGCGCCGGCCTCTCCGAGATGACCGTCGAGGACGGTGGCAGCCTCCAGAGCTACAGCGTCGACATGCTCAACCCGACCAGGGAGCAGGCGGGTTACGAGGAAGCTTCCTGGGGGACTTCCTCCCTGCACCACAACAAGGCGGCGGGCAAGATCCGTTGGATCGTCGAGAACTCGTTCCCGCAGGTGAACGATTTGCAGGCACTCGCCAGGCAGGCCAAGGTAAAGCGGCTCACACCTGAACTCGCCGCGGCGGGAACGCAGGTGGCGATCTGGCGTCTCTCCGAGGAAAGTTCCGCCGGCGGCGCCAAAGTGAAGGCTGCCGAACCGGCGGCGAGGAAGCTCACGGACTACCTGGTGAAGGCGGCGAAGCCGATGCCGGAACCGCGGCCTTCGCTCGAGCTCGGACCGGTGGAGACGGCGGGGATGAGCGGGGACCGGCTCGGACCTGTCACGGTCCGCACCACCGCCCCCGTGGTCTCGATCGAGGCCGATCCGGACGCCGTCGCGCGGGGGGTGCGGCTCGTCGACAAGAAGGGTGACGAGGTCGAGACCGCCTCGAACGGCACGAAGGTCTACTTCGAGGTCCCCGAGGGGTCGGAGAGCGGTACGGCCTCGCTGGCCGCGCAGGCGTCGGCAAAGATCCCGGTGGGGCGCGTCTTCACCGGGACGGGAGAGCACGCACGTACGCAGACCCAGATACTCGCGGGAGCCAGCAGCTCCACCGTCTCCGGCTCTGCCTCGGTGAGTTGGGCCGAAGAGGGGCCCGTCGCCGCGGTCTCCAGCGCGAAGAACTGCGACGAGAGCGGCGTGGACATCACCGTTGCCAACGGTGGCGACGAGGAGTTCGGCTTCACCGTCGGCGAGCATGAGTACGTGCGGGAGTCCGGGGAGTCGGGGGCGGAGACCGTCCCGGTCGAGGAGGACCAGCCCTACCGAATCGCGGTGAACGTGCCGGACGGGACCGACCGTGTCTTCACCGGAGTCCTGGACTGCGCGACGGCGAGTGCCGTGCGCGCGGAGGAGGGGAAGGGCCTCGTCGCCTCCGCAGCCACTCCGAGTCCGGCTACGGTCGGCGGGGGTGGTCTCAGCCCGGACGGTGCCTCCTCGGATCTCGCGGAGACAGGAAGCAGCGACACTCCGCTGTTGATCAGTATCGCGGTCGGCCTTGTCGTGGTCGGTGGTACCGCGTTGATGATCGTCCGGCGGGCAAGGCAGTAGGTTCGTCGGCAGCCTGGTCGTCCGGCGTGTGTCGTTGCCTCTCATCCGCAGGATGTACAGAGCGCGAACGTCCGTATCGGCGCTCGTGTCGGATCCGGAGCTACGAGGCGCGGCGCCCGCGTCGGGTGCGGTGTTGAAGGTCGGGCGCGGTGTTGAAGATGGCACCGCGCCCGCATGGGGAGCTGTGTGTCGCAGGGACGGTGGTTGCCCGGATTCGGGCATGACTGGCGAATCCGGGAGTATCGGAGATCATCTACATCTGCGACGTACGGGAGAAAGGGGAGCGGCATGCTGGCGTGAGCTGCCCCGTTTCGGCGGAGACGCCGGTGTGCGGCAAGATGGGGGGAGCTGAACCCCGTGGTGACACCGCGGGCCGCGCAGCGGCGGAGCCGCTGACGGTCACCGCGTCGGCCAAGGCGTGCCGACCGAAAGGGGGGAGGCGCCAGACCGACTCGCGGCGCAAGCCGCATGCTGATTGGGCGGCGCGAGCCGTACAGATATCCGCGCGGTACCACCGACCGTGCGCAGACACTTACAGATTGCCGGACGGTTCCTCTTGGCTGAGTACATCTACACCATGCGCAAGGCGCGCAAGGCACACGGCGACAAGGTGATCCTCGACGACGTCACCCTGGCCTTCCTGCCCGGTGCGAAGATCGGCGTCGTGGGCCCCAACGGTGCTGGTAAGTCCACGGTTCTGAAGATCATGGCCGGTCTTGAGCAGCCGTCCAACGGCGACGCGATGCTTTCGCCCGGTTACAGCGTGGGCATCCTGCTCCAGGAGCCGCCGTTGGACGAGTCCAAGACGGTCCTGGAGAACGTTCAGGACGGTGTCAGGGAGACGAAGCAGAAGCTCGACCGCTTCAACGAGATCGCCGAACAGATGGCGACGGACTACACGGACGAGCTCATGGAGGAGATGGGCAAGCTTCAGGAGCAGCTCGACCACCTCAACGCCTGGGACCTCGACTCCCAGCTCGAGCAGGCGATGGACGCCCTCGGCTGCCCGCCCGGCGACTGGAGCGTCACCAAGCTCTCGGGCGGTGAACGGCGCCGAGTCGCTCTCTGCAAGCTGCTGCTCGAGCAGCCCGACCTCCTCCTGCTCGACGAGCCCACCAACCACCTCGACGCCGAGTCGGTGCAGTGGCTGGAGCAGCACCTCGCGAAGTACCCCGGCACCGTTGTGGCGATCACCCACGACAGGTACTTCCTGGACAACGTGGCCGGTTGGATCATGGAGCTCGACCGCGGCCGTGCCATCGGCTACGAGGGCAACTACTCCACCTACCTGGAGAAGAAGCAGTCCCGGCTGAAGGTCGAGGGCCAGAAGGACGCCAAGCGGCAGAAGCGCCTCAAGGACGAGCTGGAGTGGGTCCGCTCCAACTCCAAGGGCCGGCAGGCGAAGTCGCGTGCCCGTCTGGCGCGGTACGAGGAGATGGCCGCCGAGGCGGAGAAGACGCGGAAGCTCGACTTCGAGGAGATCCAGATCCCGCCGGGCCCCCGCCTGGGCAACGTCGTCGTCGAAGTGGAGCATCTCCACAAGGCGTTCGGGGAGAAGGTGCTCATCGACGACCTCTCCTTCTCGCTTCCGCGGAACGGCATCGTCGGGGTCATCGGCCCGAACGGCGCCGGTAAGACGACGCTCTTCAAGATGCTCCAGGGACTCGAGGAGCCGGACGCGGGGACGATCAAGGTCGGCGACTCGGTGAAGATCTCCTACGTCGACCAGAACCGGTCGAACATCGACGGGAAGAAGACGCTCTGGGAGGTCGTCTCCGACGGCCTGGACTACATCAATGTCGGCCAGGTCGAGATGCCGTCGCGGGCGTACGTCAGCGCGTTCGGATTCAAGGGCCCGGACCAGCAGAAGCCCGCAGGCGTGCTCTCCGGTGGTGAGCGCAACCGGCTGAACCTGGCGCTCACCCTGAAGCAGGGCGGCAACCTGCTGCTCCTCGACGAGCCGACCAACGACCTCGACGTCGAGACCCTCTCCTCGCTGGAGAACGCGCTCCTCGACTTCCCCGGTTGCGCCGTGGTCGTCTCCCACGACCGCTGGTTCCTCGACCGCGTCGCCACCCACATCCTCGCGTACGAGGGTGAGAGCAAGTGGTTCTGGTTCGAGGGCAACTTCGAATCGTACGAGAAGAACAAGATCGAGCGCCTCGGTCCGGACGCCGCTCGTCCCCACCGGGCCACCTATCGGAAGCTCACGCGGAGCTGAGCGTGCGCCACATATACGAGTGCCCGGTGCGCTGGTCGGACATGGATGCGTTCGGACACGTCAACAACGTCGTGTTCCTCCGGTACTTGGAGGAGGCCCGTATCGATTTCATGTTCCGACTGGCGCGACGGGAGGAGCCGTCCTCGTTCACGGGCGGCTCCGTGGTCGCACGACACGAGATCGACTACGTCAGGCCGCTCGTTCACCGGCACGAGCCGGTGACCGTGCAGACCTGGGTGACGAAGCTCGGCGCGGCCTCGATCGACCTTGCGTACGAGGTGGGGGAGGACGATCCGGCGGTGCGTCCCTACGTGCGGGCGAGCAGCGTCGTGGTCCCGTACGACCTGGAGAACGAGCGGCCGAGGCGGCTGACGCCACACGAGAAGTCGTTCCTTGAGGGGTACTTCGATGACAGCCACCTCGGTTAGTCGTCTCCGGCTCGCGGAGCCGGAAGAGGCCGCTGGGCTCGCGGCGTTCCTCGGGCGTCTGCTGCGTTGGGAGAAGAGCGCGGCCGTGCGGGTGCGGGCGGCCGGCGGTGTCGTCGGTGTCTTCGCGAAGCCGGCGCGGTTCGAGGTGCTTGCCCTGCGAACGGCGCGGCTCCGCGAGCCGGTCGAGACCGATGTGACCGTCTCTGCCGGGGAGTTGCTCGAGCGGATCGACGAGGAGCGCGGTGGCGTCTCCTTGCCCGACGAGGTGACGGGCCCGTCGTGGGCGGGTGTGCTGCCGCCCGACAGCGGTTGGACGAAGTTCGCCGAGGCGCCCTCGGACGCGGTGCGGTCGGTCGCCGTCGCAGCGGTGGGGGAGTTCAAGGAGCGGGCCGAAAAGCTGAGTGAGAAGGAGCGCACGCGGCAGGTCCTCGATGCGTTGGCCGAGGAGATCTGGTCGCGCCCGCTCGGTCGAACCGGATTCCCGCTGCGGGCGGTGCACGCGGGGCACGCTCTCGGTCTGTTGCAGGGTGGCGAGTCCGTCTCACTGCTGCGGGCGCGCGGGTGGTTGCGGCTGAGCAGTGCGCACGGGTCCGTCGTCCTGCGTGACGCCGCGGAAGCGGGTACCGGGCTCGGCCTGAGCGTCACGCCGGTGTGATTCGGCGGGGTGGTGATCGAGGCCAGCCGCTTTGTGCTCCGCCGGTGGCGTACGGGTGACGTGGCCGCGCTCGCCACGATCAACTCCGATACCGAGGCGACGCGTTGGATCGGGGTCGGCACGGTGCGGGACGTGGCGCAGACGCAACGGTCCGTCGCGGCGATGGAAAGCGAGTGGGAGGAGCACGCGTTCGGGCTCGTCGCCCTGAAGCGCGCTCCACGGGGGAACTCGCCGGCTTTACAGGGCTCCCCGTTCCGGAGGTTCTGCTGTCGGTGGAAACCGGCCGGCGATTGGCGCGCTCCTCTGTTGGTGCGAGGATTCGCCACGGAGGCTGCACGGGCGGTGCTGCGGTCCGCGCTTCACCGACCGTAGGTCGACCGGGAACGTGAGCATCGCCCAGGGTGGGAAGCGACGCTTACGAGCGCGACATGGCGAAGCTCGGCACGCGACCGGGCTCCAGGACGGCGCCCCGACACGCGGACGCCCTCTACGCGTCCACACGTTGTCGGCGCTGAGTACCGGGCCGTGTGACCGTGTCCGGAGGTCCTGCCGGGCCGGTGTGTCAATCCGGTGAGTTGACCATGGACGCGGCCGCGTACACCAGGTAGTCCCAGAGTTGCTGCTCCAGTTCGTCGGGGAGTTCCAACTCGTCGACGGCGGTGCGCATGTGGCGCAGCCAGGCGTCGTGCGCGGCGCGGTCGACCTTGAACGGGGCGTGCCGCATCCGCAGCCGCGGGTGGCCGCGCTGGTCGCTGTATGTCCGGGGCCCGCCCCAGTACTGCATGAGGAAGAGAACGAGCCGCTCCTCCGCCGGGCCGAGGTCCTCCTCCGGGTACATCGGCCGGAGCACGGGGTCCTCGGCGACGCCCGCGTAGAAGCGGCGTACGAGCCGACGGAAGGTCTCCTCTCCGCCGACCTGTTCGTAGAACGTCTGTGACTGCAGGCTCCCGCGCCGGATCTCCATGCCCCCATGGTCGCAGACGGGGGGCCGAGGACCGGAGTCCTCGGTCCTTTCCGGCGCCGGTCGGCCCGGGCCCCGTACAGAGGGCGGGGGACGGCTGCGTCGGGCGTCAACTCCGCGGCAGGTGTCCGTAGTCGGTCGTGGTCGAGTGTCTGCTGACGAGGCCGAGGCAGACGCTCAGGAATCTGCCGACGACGCATTGTGACCGTTCCGCTCCCGGAAGCGGACACGCTCCGCTCCGCCCTCGCGCCCGTGGCGTGGAGGGCGCACATTGGAAGGGTGAACGAGGCGTCCGAGCTGGTCCGCCGCATCGAAGCGGGCGGCGGACTCACCGACCCTGCCTGGCGTGCCGCCTTCGAGGCCGTACCCAGGGAACTCTTCGTGCCCTACTACTACCTGCCGGCGATCGGCGGCTACCGCAGGCTGTGGCGGAACGACCCCGACCCGGGCGAGCGCCGCCGATGGCGGGAAGGCGTCTACGAGGACGCACCGCTCGCGATCCGCGTCCGCGACGGCGAACTCGTCTCCTCCAGCAGCCAGCCCTCCCTGATGGCGCTCATGCTGGAGGCCCTCGACGTCCCCGACGGAGCGGACGTGCTGGAGATCGGCACCGGCTCGGGCTACAACGCGGGGCTGCTCAGCGAGAGGCTCGGCGACTCCCACGTCACCACCGTCGACCTCGATCCGGCGCTCACCGAGACGGCGGCGACGCACCTCGCGGAGGCCGGCTATCGGCCGCACGTCGTCACGGGCGACGGTGCGCAAGGCTGCACCACGTACGCGCCGTACGACCGCATCATCGCCACCTGCGCGGTGCAGACGGTGCCGTACGCCTGGCTGACGCAGTCCGCCGACGGCGCGCTCGTGCTCACCCCCTTCGCGACGGGGCTGCTCCCGCTGCGGATCGAGCGGGGCGATGAGGGCGAAGTACGCGGCGAGGGACGGTTCTTGCAGACCCCCGCCTTCTTCGTCCCGCTGCGCGGTGGGCCTCCTCCGTGGGAGACGGGCGCGGAACGGCCGAAGGGCGTTCCGCGTGGGGCCTGGGTGGACGACTCGTTCCGCTTCGCGCTCGCCCTCCTCGGCGGGGCGGCTGAGCCGGCCGAGATCTTCGACGTATGGCGGAGTGCGGGGCGGCCCGAACGGGAGCGGTACGGGGTGACGGTCAGTGGCGAGCGGCAGTGGGCGTGGCTCGATTCGCCCACGGGGGGCCACGCGTGGGAGTTGCGCTCGGAGGAGGCGTAACCGCGCGGCGCATCGACCGGCTCCTGTCGTCTGGACAGGCAAGCGGCGGCTTCGATTCCGTTGGCAACGAGGGCAGTTGACACGATCGGGTGACGCGCCCTCAGCTCTCGCTCGGTGCGAAGGGGAACCGGAGGTGTGGCCCAAGCGTGATGAAAGAACGGGAAGGGGCGCGCTAGTGTGCCTCTCCTGGCCGTGGTTCCGGGGTTTCAGCCGTCTCCGTGGGGAAGCGGGGAGCTGTCGGGCCGCCTCTTTCCGTCGGGCAGGGGTGCCGTACGCGAGTCGGAGCAGTGCTGTGCGGGTGTCGGTCCCTGCGGCCATACTGCGGGTTGTGTGCTCGTAACCGAAGCGGCAGTTGAGCCGTCGGGGACGGGAACGCCGCCAGTGACCAAGGGGGAGGTCTCCAAGCCGTGACACAACCGACCGCAGCGCCGCCTGCACCGCCCGCTCAACCCGCCGTTGCACCTCCGGAACCACGGGAAGCCGAGCCACGCGGCGGCCCTTCCTGGCGGAGCGCGAGCAGAAGGCTGCGCGCCGAAGCCACGACGGAGCCCGGACGCCTCCGGCTGATCGGCGCCGTGCTCGCCGCGCTCCTCGTCGTCTTCGGCGGGATCACCGCCCTGCAGGTCTCGGAGCGTACGAGCGCGGCCGGAGATGTCGTGGAGCGGAGCCAACCCCTCAGCGCGGACGCGGCGAAGATCTACCGCTCCCTCGCCGACGCCGACACCTCTGCCTCCAGCGGCTTCCTCGCCGGGGGCGACGAGCCGCGCAGCGTGCGCGCAAGGTACGAGAAGGACATCCGGGAGGCGTCGGAG
Source organism: Streptomyces xiaopingdaonensis (assembly GCF_000262345.1). Classification (GTDB taxonomy): domain Bacteria; phylum Actinomycetota; class Actinomycetes; order Streptomycetales; family Streptomycetaceae; genus Streptomyces; species Streptomyces xiaopingdaonensis. The sequence continues at coordinate 50,396 of NZ_AJTQ01000231.1, forward strand.
CTGCTCGCGGGCGCCGCTTCCAGCAGCGACGGCTCCCGCCCGGCGGACCGCCAGATCGAGGTCCTCAACAAGGGACTCCCTGTCTACACCGGCCTCGTCGAGTCGGCGCGTGCCAACAATCGGCAGGGCCTGCCGCTCGGCGGGGCGG
>NZ_AJTQ01000232.1 GCF_000262345.1 Streptomyces xiaopingdaonensis
CGCGGCGAACTCCTCCCCGCCGCGGAGACGTTGTACAAGGCGGAGACGGCCGAGCTGGGAAGGGACTACGACGCGGCGAAGAGCTGGCCGTGGGCGGCGGTCGGCCTCGGCGTGGTGACACTGCTCGCGCTCGCCTGGGCACAGCGCCGCAACTACCGCCGCACCAACCGGGTCTTCAACCCGGGCCTTCTTGCGGCGACCGCCGCCGCCGTGGTCCTCCTCCTCTGGCTCGGCGTCGGCCACACGCTTGCGCGCGGCAACCTCACCGACTCGGACGAGCAGGGCGCCCGCTCTCTTCAGGCGCTCAACGAGGTGTGGATCGGCTCTCTCCAGGCGCGAGGCGACGAGAACATGACGCTCGTCGCGCGCGGTGCCGGCGCCGAGTACGAGAAGAGCTACAAGAAGCAGATGCGCGAGCTCTTCGGCGGGCCCGACTCACCCGGCGGCCTCCGACGCGCCCAGGCGCTCGCCGACGACAGCACAGGCCGCCAGTCGGTCCAGAACGCCACCGACTCGCTGAAACGCTGGCAGGAACGGCACGCCAACGCCCGCGCGAAGGACGACGACGGCGCTTACGACGACGCCGTCGAGATGGTCATCGGCAAGGAGAACAGTACGGGCGAGGCGTTCGACCGCGTCGATCGCAACCTCGCCAAGGCCAGCACCCACGAGCAGCAGCAGTTCGAGGAAGCCGCCGACCGGGGCCGCGGATGGCTGGGTGGTCTCGGAATCGGGGCCGTAGTGCTCGCGGTGCTCGGAGCAGCGGCCGTGGTGTGGGGTCAGATGCGCCGGCTGGCGGAGTACCGGTGAGGGGGAGTACGGGTATGGGACGCGAAGTGACGGCAGTACGGGAGGCGTTGGGCACGGCGCGACGAGACACCGGCCGGAAGGCGCCGGCCCTCGGTGGGGCGGGCGAGCCGGCGGAGCGCGAGGGCGGCACACGTAGGCGCCGGAGGGCCGGGGTCGTCGGCGCGGTGTCCGCCGTCCTGCTGGCGGTGCTCGCCGGCTGCGCCGCACCTTCGGGGAGCGAGGGCGGGACGGGTGAGCGTGGACGCGTCGACTCCGTGGCGGCTCCGGCCGACGACCCTGTACGGCCGTTTGCCGCGCCGGGGGAGGATCCCGAACCGGAGAAGTGCGAGGACGGTTCGGACCCGGCCGAGAGCCTCAAGCCGAGCGGAGAAGCCGGTGAGGCCGTCGAGCGCATCCAGGACCGCGGGCGTCTGGTCGTCGGTGTCGACCAGAACAGCTTCCTGTGGGGCTACCGGGACCCGACCACCGGCAAGTTGGGCGGGTTCGACATCGATCTCGCCAAGGAGATCGGGAAGGACATCCTCGGTACCGACCCCGACATCACCTTCAAGACGATCCCGACCGACCAGCGCATCCCCGCGCTCGAGAAGGGCGATGTCGACATGGTCGTCCGGACGATGACGATCAGTTGCGAACGCATCGAGGAAGTCGCCTTCTCCACGGCGTACTTCGAGGCCGGACAGCAGATGCTGGTGCCGAAGGACCACGCCCGGGTGAAGGGCTTCGACAAGTCCCTCGAAGGCCGCAGGCTCTGCTACGCCTCGGGCTCGACGGCGGAGACCCTGATGAAGGAGGGCGACTACCAGCAGCTCGGCGCCCGCACCCTCCGTGTGCCCAACCAACTCGACTGCCTGGTGCGCATGCAACTCGGCGAGGCCGACGCCATCGTCACGGACAGCGCACTGGGCGCGGGCCAGGCGGCGCAGGACCCGTCGGTGCGGTTGATCGGCGAGCCCGTCACCGTCGAACCGTACGGCGTGGCGATGAACCTGGAGGACGAGGACCTCGTCCGCCGCGTCAACAAGGTGCTCGACGATTACCGCAAGGGTGGAGCGGGGAGCAAGTGGCGGGCTGCGTACGACGAGTGGCTCGCCGACGACATGAAAGGCGCCGGAGAAGGCGGAGCCCCCCAACCACCCAAGCCCAAGTACCGCGACTGACGCGGGGCGGTGGCCCCGGAGACGGGCGACCGGGAGCGGTGACGAGGCAGCGACGAGAGCAGCGAGGTGATCGATGGGGCCCGCGGGACCCGCCGGAGCGGTGATGAGCCGGGAAGAGGTCGATCGCGCCTTGGAGCGGTTCGACGCCGAGCACGAGGCCGTCGAATCGTCGCTTCTGGCGCTGCAAGACCACGCAGGGCGCCGTCTGTTGGAGGGGGCGGAGCTCACCGGCGTCACCGCGGAGAGGTGGGTGCGGGCCGAACAGGCCGTCACGCTGCTGTGGAACGGTTTCGAGACCTACACCCGCCGGCTGGAGCTCGCCCGTGAGCTGCGGAGCAGGCGTCGATGGCCCAGTCGGGACGACCTGACGGAGCTCACTCGGCTCCTCCGGGGGACGCTGACGGTCTCCGGGGCCGATCTCGCCGGTGCCGCGCCGGGCGCCGGCGGAACGCCCCAGCTCGTCGAGGAGTTGACGCTTCCGCAGCTCGTATCGCGCATGAACGACTGGTACGCGCAGGCCCTCGACGTCGTCGCCGCCGCCGACTCCGTCTGGTCGGCCCTTCCTGCGCGGATCGACATGCTTTCGGCCGAGCTTCAGCGCATCCGCTCGCTCGCCCACTCGGTCGGCGTCCGCCCCGGCGAGCACCCGGCAGGCGACGATCTGGAGCGAACGACGCGTGACCTCACCGACCTGCGCGCCGAGGTCCTCACCGACCCGCTCGCCTTCTGGACCCGCACCGGCGGGAGCAGCGCCCCCGGCGGAGGACGCCCCGACACGACGCGATACGACGCCGCGGCCCGCGCGTTGGAGGACGTGCGGCGGGAGATCGAGGCGGTGCTCGCCGTCCGCCAGGACGCCGAGCAGCGTCTGATGAGACTCCGCGACGTCCTCTCGCGCGCCGATCGCACCCTCGCCGAGGCGAGATCGGCGCGGGGTGAGGTGCTCGCCAAGATCGCGGCGTCCGAGGTGCCGGCCGTGAGCGGCCCCCCGGCCGCCCTGCACGAGCAGTTGACCACGGCGGTCGAGCACCGCAGGCACTCGCGCTGGCACCTCCTCTCACCGCTCCTGGAGAACCTGGAGCAGCGCTCGGAAGAGGAGCTGGAGCGCGCTCGCGCCGAACTCACCGCGGTGACGGCCCCGTTGGCCGTGCGCGCCGAGCTCCGCGGCAGACTCGACGCGTACAAGGCCAAGGCCGCGCAGCACGGCTACGCCGAGGACCGCTTCCTCGCCGAGCGGTACGACGTGGCCCGGCGCCTGCTGTGGAGTGCGCCCTGCGACCTGCGGGCGGCGGACCACGCCGTCCAGCGGTACCAGCAGGCGGTGCAGGACTCCCTCGCGGCACGTCGCACCGAGGGCACGCCCCTGGCCGAGGGAGGGGGAGAGAGATGAACGCGACGGGGACACCCCGCGCAGGGAACGAAACGCCGCGGTGGGGCGGTGCGGAGCCGGGCAGTGCGGCGGTGCGCCGCCGGGCCCGGTGCGGAAGCAGTACGGTACGGCACTGCCGTACCGTGTCCGGCACGTCTGCGGTTGCCGGAGCGACGGGTAACGGCACGGTCCGCGCCGAGCGCAGCGGGGGCGCGGGACAGGGGGAGCGGTGAGCGAGCAGTCGACGGGACCGAACAAGTCGTGCCAGCGGCCCGGCTGCGAGGGCAGCTACGAGGACATGGGCGGCGGCGAACTCTACTGCGACACCTGCGGTCTCGCTCCGGTCGTCGCCCCCGGGGGCGCGCTCGGCTCGGCGCCGACGGGGATCACCAGTGCCCGCCGCGGCAGCAGTTCGGACTCCTCCTCGCGGTCGTCGCGTGCGTCTGCGCGGTCGCAGTCCTCGCGCCGCTCGGTCTCCGGCCGCCTCTCCCGGTCGCTCTCGCAGCGGAGTTCCTCGCGCTCCGTCTCGGTGCGCAGCGCGCGCTCCGCGGCCTCCTCGTCCGGGCGCGGCCGACTCGGCGCGGGACTCGTGCACATGCCGCAGGTCCCCAGGGCCGATCCGTCGAGCGTGGTCCTGGAGAATCCGGAGGTCCCCGAGCGGAAGCGGTTCTGCAGCAGCAGCGACTGCGGCGTCCCCGTCGGCCGTGCCCGCGGCGAAAGACCGGGCCGGACCGAGGGATTCTGCACCAAGTGCGGGCACCCCTACTCCTTCGTGCCCAAGCTCCGCCGAGGCGACATCGTGCACGGGCAGTACGAGGTGGCGGGCTGCCTCGCCCACGGCGGCCTGGGCTGGATCTACCTCGCCGTCGACCGGGCGGTCTCCGACCGTTGGGTGGTGCTCAAGGGCCTCCTCGACACGGGTGACCAGGACGCCATGGACGCCGCCATCGCGGAGCGCCGGTTCCTCGCCGAGATCGAGCACTCCAACATCGTGCGCATCTACAACTTCGTCGAGCACCTCGACCAGCGCACGGGCAGCCTCGACGGATACATCGTCATGGAGTACGTAGGAGGCAAGTCCCTCAAGGAGATCGCGAACGAGCGCCGCACACCGGAGGGCAAGCGCGACCCGCTCCCCGTCGAGCAGGCGTGCGCCTACGGCATCGAGGCGCTCGAGGCACTCGGACACCTCCACAGCCGCAATCTTCTCTACTGCGACTTCAAAGTCGACAACGCGATCCAGCAGCACGACCAGTTGAAGCTCATCGACATGGGCGCGGTCCGGCGGATGGACGACGACGACAGCGCCATCTACGGCACCGTCGGCTACCAGGCGCCCGAGGTGGCGGAGGAGGGCGCCTCCGTCGCCTCCGACCTCTACACGGTGGCACGCACCCTCGCCGTCCTCACCTTCGACTTCCAGGGCTACACCAACGTCTTCGCCGACAGCCTTCCCGAGCCGTCGAGCATCGAGGTCTTCCAGCGGTACGAGTCCTTCTACCGCTTCCTCGTCCGCGCGACCGACCCGGACCCGCAGCGCCGGTTCGCCACGGCGGAGGAGATGTCCGAGCAACTGCTGGGCGTGCTGCGGGAGGTCGTGGCGCTCCAGAGCGGGCGGCCGCGACCCTCGCTCTCCACGCTCTTCGGCTCCGAACTCCGCGTGGTGGACACCGAGTTGCTGCCTCAGCTCAGCGGTGACACCTCGGCCCTCGGTGGAAGGGACACGGGCCGTCGCCGCCGGCGTGACGGGCCCGCCGCACCGGCCGTGGAGGCGGCCTCGCCCCCCAACGGGAGCGGTCAGCCGCACGCCGTCGCAGGAGCCGCTTCGCTCCCTGCGCAGCAGAGGGCGGCAGCCCCGGCGACGCTCATGGCGCAGAGCACGGCCGCCGGCGAGTACGGCGGCATGGGCAGCACGCCGGCGCACGTGCGGCTGCCCGGACAGCCCGAACCGGCCCCGCAGCAGCGGGCGTCGGCAGCCGTCGAACCCGGCGGCCCGGTGGCCCTCGTACCGCTCCAGGCGCGTCCGACGGCGCTTGCGCTCCCCGTGCCGCGCGTCGACCCGGGGGATCCCAGTGCCGGATTCCTCGCCGGGCTGATGGCTGCCGCCCCGACGGAGATCCTCACGGCGCTCCAAGCCGCCCCCGCCGACTCCCTCGAACTGCGCCTGCGCGAGCTGCGCGCCTGGTCCGAGATGTCGCCGGGGGAGCAGCCGCCGCCGACGCGCCGGAGCAGTCCGCCGTCGAGAGCGGCGGCCGAGGTGCTCGCCGAGCTGGAAGCGGAGCACGCCGACGACTGGCGGGTGGTGTGGTATCGCGGGCTCTCGGCGCTGGTCGAGGGGGACCGCGAGACGGCGGCGCTCTCCTTCGACGCGGTGTACGACGCCTTCCCCGGCGAACCCGCGCCCAAGCTGGCCCTGGCGATCTGCGCCGAGGTGCTCGGCCAGCTCGACAACGCCGCCGACTACTACCACCTCGTCTGGGCGACGGACCCCGCGTACGTCAGCGCCGCCTTCGGCTTGGCGCGCGTGCGGCTCGCCGCGGGCGACCGCCGCGGGGCCGTCGGGGCGCTTGAGTCGGTGCCCGAGTCCTCGATCCACTTCACGGCTGCACGGGTGGCGGCCGTACGGGCCCGGCTGCGCCAGCGCGCCGCGCACGAACCGCTGCTCGACGATCTCCAGGCCGCGGCGGGCCAGTTGGAGCGGCTTTCGGGCGTCGGCCTCGACTCCCTGCGCCACGAGGCGCTCACCAACGAGGTGCTGGGTTGCGCCCTCGACTGGTTCCTCGCGGGAGCGAGAGGCGCCTCGAGAGGGGCCGACGGCGCGGTGCAGGGAGCCCCTCCGGGGCCGGGTACCGCTACGCTGCTCGGCGTCCGGTTGGACGAGGAGGGGCTGCGCTTCGGTCTGGAGCGTTCCTACCGCCGCCTCGCCCGGCTGGCACAGACCGGTACCGAGAGGATTGAACTGGTGGAGCGGGCGAACCGTTTCCGCCCCAGGACGTGGGTGTGACCATGCCACAGCTCGACCAACTCTCCTGCCCCAGCTGCGCTGAGCCCCTGGAGGAGGAGGACCGCTTCTGCCAGGCATGCGGCACGGACCTCAAGGCGGCCCTTGAGCACGCAGGCCCCTCGCAGGACGCAGCATCCGGAGGCGCCGCTCCGCCGGCCGGCTCGGCCCCGTGGTCCTCCGTGCCCGTGCCGGGCCCGGCTGCCGAAACGCCGGGGCACGCACGCAGCTCCGCGTCCGAAGAGGCGTCCGACTCCGCGGACTTCACGCTTCCGCCCGCCCGCGGGACCGCGGCAGCGGCCTCCTTCCCCGAGGCCGAAGCGGCCCGCCCGCCCGGCCCCCACCCGCGTACGGCCGATCCGCGCACGGTTCCCGACCCACGGGAGGGAGCCCCGTCCGGCGGGCTCCAGGCGCTCGTCGACCAGGCGGGCCC
>NZ_AJTQ01000233.1 GCF_000262345.1 Streptomyces xiaopingdaonensis
GCGCCCGAGGTGCGTCGCCTGCGGCACGGGAGCCATCGACGCCGACGGCTACTGCGAGCACTGCGGCCACAAGCAGCCCCTCGAACGCGACCACATGGAGCAGGAGTTGCCGGCGCTCGCGGCGGCGAGCGACCGCGGCCTGCGCCACCACCGCAACGAGGACTTCTTCCACATCTCCGAGTCCTCGGCCCCCGACGGCGGCCGCGCCGCGATCGCCGTCGTCTGCGACGGCGTCTCCTCCGCCACGCGCCCCGACGAGGCGTCCGCCGCCGCCGCGCGCGCCGCGGGGTGCGCCCTGGAGGAGGCCGTCTCCGTCGGCACCCATCCGCAGCAGGCGATGCACGAGGCACTCGTCACGGCGGCCGAGGCGGTGAACGTCCTCGCCGACGACGGCCCGTTGGAGCCGTCGAAGAACGCGCCGGCGTGCACGATCGTCGCCGCGCTCACGCTCGACGGCATCCTCACCGTCGGCTGGGTCGGCGACAGCCGCGCGTACTGGGTCCCGGACGACCGCTCCGCCCCCGCAGCCCGGTTGACGGAGGACGACTCCTGGGCCGCGCAGATGGTCGCGGCCGGCCTCATGGCCGAGGCGGACGCGTACGCCGACCCGCGTGCGCACGCGATCACGGGCTGGCTCGGCGCCGATGCGTACGAACTCGAGCCGCACACCGCAGCGTTCCGCCCGGAGACCGCGGGCGCCGTCGTCGTCTGCACCGACGGCCTGTGGAACTACGCCGAGTCCGCAGAAGAGCTGACGGCCGCCGTCCCCGCGGACGCCGTCGACAGACCGCTCCACTCGGCGCAGCACCTCGTCGGCTACGCCCTGGACGGCGGCGGGCACGACAACGTAACGGTGGCCGTGGTCCCGTTCCCGCCGGAGGAGGTCGGGGCAGGATCAGCCTGACCGGCCAACCCGTCGGCAGCGGAGGCGCGTTCGACGCCCCGCGTCGACGAGGCCGGAGCCGAGAGCCACCGGGGGACGAGGCGCTCGCTGCGTTCCACTCCCTTGCCCACTCGTCGTCAACACGCCGCCGTAGAGCGAGCAGGAGCGGAAGAGATGGCCAACTTCGCGAAGTCCAACGCGCCGAGCTTCTCCGTCGACGTCTACCAGAACGAGTTCCTTCCCGAGGGGGCTCGCGAGGTCAACGCCATCGTGACGGTGACCTCGACCGGCGGCGGAACCACGGGCGGTATGCCGCTGCCCACGGCCGACCCCCAGGTTTCGGCGCGTTCCCGCGGAGCCGGCGCCGGCGTGGTGGTGATGGTCGACTGCTCCGGCTCGATGGACTACCCGCCGACGAAGATGCGGAACGCGCGCGACGCCACCGCGGCCGCGATCGACACTCTGCGGGACGGCGTCGCCTTCGCCGTCGTCGCGGGCAACCACGAGGCACAGGAGGTCTATCCGGGCGGCGGGACGCTCGCCGTCGCGGACGACGCCACGAGACAGGCGGCCAAGCGGGAGCTGCGCCACATCACGGCGGGCGGCGGCACCGCCATCGGGACCTGGCTCCGCCTCGCCGACCGCCTCCTCGCCTCGGCCGACGTCGGCATCAGGCACGGCATCCTCCTCACGGACGGACGCAACGAGCACGAGCGCCCGGAGGAGTTGGCCGCCGCCCTCGAGACGTGCGCCGGCAGGTTCACCTGCGACGCACGCGGCGTCGGTACAGACTGGGAGGTGAAGGAGGTCACGGGCATCGCCTCCGCGCTGCTCGGCTCGGCCGACATCGTCGCCGACCCGGGCGGACTCACCGCGGACTTCCGGCAGATGATGGAGAGCGCCATGGGCAAGGAGGTCGCCGACGTGGCGCTCCGCCTGTGGACGCCGCAGGGCGCCGAGATCGGATTCGTCAAGCAGGTCGCCCCGACCGTCGAGGAGCTCACCGACCGCCGCACAGAGGCGGGGCCGCGCGCGGGCGACTACCCCACGGGGTCCTGGGGCGACGAGTCCCGCGACTACCACATCTGCGTGGAGGTCCCGGCGGCCGGCATCGGGCAGGAGATGCTCGCGGCCCGGGTCTCCTTGATCCTCCCCTCGCCCGGCGGCGTAGCCCCGCAGACCCTTGCGCAGGGCCTCGTCCGCGCGGTGTGGACCGACGACATGGCGGCCACGACGTCGATCAACGCCCAGGTCGCCCACTACACGGGACAGGCCGAGCTGGCGCAGGCGATCCAACAGGGCCTGGATCTGCGAAAGTCGGGGGACGAACCGGGCGCAACGGCGCGATTGGGGCGTGCGGTGCAGCTGGCGAACGCCTCGGGGAACGCGGATACTGCGAAACTGCTTTCGAAGGTGGTCGACGTCGTGGACGCGGCGGCGGGTACTGTTCGACTCAAGGCAAAGGTTGCCGAAGCCGACGAGATGACGTTGGAGACCCGGTCCACCAAGACGGTCCGGGTGAAGAAGTAGCGTCGCCCCGGACCTGTGGTCGGGTAGTCCGGGTTCGGACAACAACAGCGAGCGACAGCGCAGGAGTACGGAGGGGGAGGCACCCACCATGCCGACATGCCCGAACGGCCACCAGTCGGCCGCCGACGACTGGTGCGAGGTCTGCGGACACCGCATGACCGGTGCGCCGGCCGCCCCTCCCGCGTCGAACGGCTTCGCGGGTCCGCCACCGCCGCCCACTCCGGGCGGCCAGGGCTACGCGGGCCAGGCGCCCGGCTCCGGGTACGGCTATCCGGGCCCCCGGTCCGCCGGGGGTGAACTCTGCCCGCAGTGCGGAACTCCGCGCGAGGCCCAGGCGCCGTTCTGCGAGGAGTGCAGGTACAACTTCCTCACCCACTCCCCGACGACCTACGCCCCGCCCAACCCGCCCCAGCAGAGCGGCTTTCCGCCCGCCGGCGCGCAGCAGCCGTACCCGGGCCAGGCGCAGCCCCTCGGGTACGAGAGCTCCCGCCCGTCCCAGATGAACCGCCCCGCCGAGCCCCTCGCTCCGGATCAGCAGAACTCGTACCCGCAGCCGGGGAACCCACCGCAGGGCCCGCCGGTGCCGCAGCCCGCACAGCCCAGCGGGGACTGGGTGCTGCCCCCGCCGAGCTCCCCCGCCCAGCAGCCCCAGCAGCAGCCGGGCGAGCACCCGTTGCAGGGCTACGGCCGGCCGGGCCAGGGCGTGGAGCAGCCGCAGGGGCCCGGCATGGTGCCGCAGCAGCCGGGGGCCCCGCAGCCGGCTGCGTGGATGGCGGTGATCGCCCCGGACCGCGAGTACTTCACGGCGATGATGGGACGCAGCGGTCCCGAGGCCGCGGCGCTCAACCTGCCCGCGTACTCGCCCGAGCAGCAACTCCCGCTCACGGGCCACCAGGTGACGATCGGCCGCCGCCGCCAGTCGACGGGCGAGGCCCCCGACATCGACCTCGGGCGCCCCCCGGAGGACCCGGGCGTCTCGCACCAGCACGCGGTTCTCGTCCAACAACCGGACGGTAGCTGGTCCGTCGTCGACCAGGACTCCACCAACGGCACGACGATCAACGGCTCGGAGGACCCCATTCAGCCGTTCGTCCCCGTCCCGCTCATGGAGGGCGACCGCGTCCACGTAGGCGCCTGGACGACGATCACCCTCCACCGCACCTGACCGCCGCCCGCCATCGGGCGACGCGAGCTACCGGACGGTGTCGGACGGCGCCCCTCTTCCGGGTCCCGGATCGTGCGTCGTCGCCGCCACGTAGAGGAGCAGCCCGAGGCAGAGGAGCACGCTCACCACGATCAGCGTGCGTCCCACGGGGTTGCGGTGGTTGTAGACCCATCGGTTGGTGCCCCACTTGCTGCGGATCAGCACGGGTTCGCGGTCGCGTTTCATGGGGAGAGGCTATCGGCCGGTGGATGCCTTTCGGCGCCGTCCGCCGTCAACTGCCTTGCCGTCGCGGCATCTTGCGTGGCACCAGGGTGCTCTGTCCGGTTCCGTGGTTCTGTGTCGTGCGTCCGGATGCGGAGGGTTACGCCTCTGCTCCTGTTGTGCGCGCCCCTGGTTGCGGCGGTGGAGGTTCATGGATGGGCGCCCCACTGCTGGCGATCGGCACCGGTTCGCGGTTGCGTTCCCTGGAGGTGACGGGTCCGGCTTCTTCCCTCGGCTGCCGCTGCAATGTTGCTCGGAAACGGGGGCGCCTGTCCGGCTTCGTGGTTGTGAGGTGTCTGCTCGCGGAGGGCGTCGTGTCCGGCTGCGATCCACGCGCACCCCATCGGGTCGCGGTGGTTGTGGGCCGATCGATCGGTGCCCTGTCGCCGCTGATCAGCACCGGTCCGCGGTCGCGTCCCCAGGGGTGAGGTGAGCGACCGACGGGATGCCTTCCGCCGTCGACTGCCTGTCGACGAGGGCAGCGTGCCGGGTCAGAATGCCCTGTCCGACGGCGCGGCGCGTCCGCCCGCGCTCGTGGCCGACGCGCAGAGAGCGGCCCGTTGCGCCGGGGGTTCCGTACGCGTCGAGCGATCCGCCGTCACCCCTCGGCCCCGTACTCGGCCCGCACCCGTGCGTAAGCGCACGGGTCGCCGTCCGTGGCGTCGAGGGCGAGCAGGGCGGCGCCCAACACCGGGGGAGCGGTGACCAGTCGGGGTGCGGCGTGCGGTGCGCGGTGTGCGAACTGTTCGCGGAGACGGTCGTGGAGGAGCGGATGGTCGGCCGTGACGACGCTGCCGCCGAGCATGACGGGCACGGGGGTGCCGAGGAGGCCGAGGTGGTCGAGGGCGGTGGCGGCGAGGGTGACGATCTCGTCCGCCTGGCGGTGGACGAGGGAGCGTGCGACGGCGTCGCCCTCGGCGGCGGTGCGGAAGAGGACGGGCGTCAACTCGTGCTTGCGCGCCGGCGCGAGGGCGCCGAGGTGGAACGCCTCGATCAGCGCGTACATCGACGGGAGCGCGAAGTGCGCAGGGAGGGCGTCCGCGAGCCGGGTGGCCTCGCCCCGGCCGTCGGCCGCGCGTGCCGCGTGCCAGAGAGCGGCGTCGGCGAGGCCCCCGCCCCCGCCCCAGTCGCCGGAGAGCGCGCCGACCGCGGGGAAGCGGTGGGTGCGGCCCTCGGCCGTCCGGCCGGCGCAGTTGATGCCGGCGCCGCAGACGACGGCGACGCCCGCGGCGTGCGGCGCGGTGTCGGAGAGGCCGGCGCGGAGGAGCGCGAAGGTGTCGTTGGCCACCTCGGCCGTCCGCGCCCAGCCGGCGGCCCGGACCGCCTGCGTCAACTCCCGTTCCTCTGCCGGCAGATCGGCGTTGGCGAGGCAGGCGGCGACGTGCGTGGGCGGCGTCGAGGCGTCGAGCGCACGGGCGACGGCGCGGCGTACCGCGGAGTCGAGGGTGCGCATCGCCGCCTCGACGCCCACTGCCGGGGGCCGGAATCCGCCGCCGCGCGCGGTGCCGAGCACCCGGCCGTCGTCGCCGACGACTGCGACGTCGGTCTTGGTGTTCCCCGCATCGATCGCCAGCACCGCCCGCTCCGACCGTCGCGGCGGCGCGGGCGGGCCGCCCGCGCGGGCTTCGTGCGGGCCTTCGGGCTCCCGCGGCGGCGCGGCGCCGTCCGTCGTCACGCCCACGGCAGGTGCTCCTTGTTCTCCGCGAGGAGCAGGTCCGTGAGCCGGTCGGCCCGGTCGAACTGCCCCACGAGCGGGTGCGCGAGGAGCGCCCGGAAGACGCGGTCCCGGCCGCCGTGCAGGGCCGCCTCCAGGGCGAGTTGCTCGTACGCGGTCGCATGAGCGAGGAGCCCGGTGTGGACGGGGCCGAGCGCCGGCGCGGGCAGCGGCAGGGCGCCCTCGGGCGTCACCTCGGCCGGCACCTCGACGACGGCGTCGTCGGGGAGGAACGGGAGCGTGCCCGCGTTGCGCACGTTGACGACCTGCACCCGCTCGCCGCCACCGGAACCGAGGAGCCGGGCGGCGAGGGCGACGGCCGCCTCCGAGTAGAAGGCGCCCCCGCGCTCGCCGAGGAGCGCGGGTTTCTCCGTCAGCGTCGGGTCGCGGTACATCTCCAGCAGCGTGCGCTCCATCTCCGCGACCCGCTCGGCGCGCGAGGGCGCCTTCCGCGACTCCTCGACGACGAGGTCGTGCGCGTAGTAGTAGCGCAGGTAGTAGGAGGGGACGACGCCGAGCCGGCGGAGCACCTCGGGCGGAAGGTGGAGCTCGTGGGCGATCCGCTCGCCGTGCTCCTCGATGAGCTGCGGCAGCACCTCGCGCCCGCCGACCGAGACGCCGAACTCCCAGGTGAGGTGGTTGAGTCCGTAGTGCTGGAGACGTACCTCGGCGGGTTCGGCGCCGAGCAGTCCGGCGAACTTCCGCTGGAGATGGATCGCGACGTTGCAGAGCCCGACGGCCCGGTGGCCGTGCTGGAGCAGGGCGCGGGTGACGATGCCGACCGGGTTGGTGAAGTCGATGATCCAGGCGTGCGGGTTGCTGCGCCGCACGCGGTCGGCGATGTCGAGGACGACGGGCACGGTGCGGAGCGCCTTGGCGAGGCCGCCTGCCCCCGTCGTCTCCTGGCCGATGCAGCCGCACTCCAGCGGCCACGCCTCGTCCCGCATCCGCGCCGCCTGCCCGCCGACGCGGAGCTGGAGCAGGACGGCGTCCGCACCGTCCACGCCGGCGTCGAGGTCGTCGGTGGTGGTGACGCGGCCGGGGTGGCCCTGCGCGGCGAGGATGCGGCGGGCCAGCCCT
>NZ_AJTQ01000234.1 GCF_000262345.1 Streptomyces xiaopingdaonensis
GTCGACGAGGACGAGCTCGTCGACGGGGAGCGTGTCGCGCAACCTGGCGAAGCCGTCGACCAGTTCGGGCGTGTAGGTCGAACCGCCCCCTACGACTGCGAGTTTCATCGGATCGGCCTTTCGTCTCGTCTCGTCGAGCTGCGTCCCGTCCGGGCGGCGCCGTGCCCCTCACCCCGAGGTGTCGAAGACCTCGTCCCTCGTCGCCGCCAGCGCGCTCTGCACGGCCCCGTTCAGCACCGGCTGCTCCGCGACGCCGGCGAGCGCCAACCGCGGCCTGGGTACGGCGAGTTCCGCCAGCTCCGCCTCGACGAGCCGGCGCAGCGGCTCGCCCCCGGCGGTGAGCAGTCCCCCGGCGAGGACGACGAGCGCCGGATCGACCACCGCGACGAGCGAGCAGAGCCCCACGGCGACACCGGTGGCGAACTCCCGTGCGAGCGCCCCGGATCGCCCTTCCGAGCCGTCCGCGACCTCCGCGCTCCCCGCGGCGAGCAGCCGTGCGGCGGACTCGGCGGCTCCCTGGGCACGCGCCGCGGGCAGACCGAGCCGCTCGGCTGCCGCGAGCACCGCGTCCGGGCCGGCCAGATGCTGGAACCCGCCCGCGTTCGCCCGCGCGGGGCGGCGCACGAGCGGGGCGCCGGGGACGGGGAGGAACCCGAGCTCGCCTGCTCCGCCCGTCCCACCGCGGTGCAGCCGTCCGCCGAGTACGAGCGCGGCGCCGATGCCCTGCTCGATCCAGAGGAGCGCGAAGTCGTCGTGCCCGCACGCGGAGCCGAGGCGGTGTTCGGCGACGGCGACGAGGTTGACGTCGTTGTCGAACGTGAGCGGCATCGGCAGCAGCGCTGCGAGCCGGTCGAGGAGCGCGGGGTCGTGCCAGCCCGGCAGGTGCCGGGCGTACCGCAGGCGTCCGGTGTGCGGGTCGAAGGCTCCGGGCGTGCCGAGGACGACGCGGTGGAGCGCGCCGCGTTCCAACCCCGCGGCGCCGGCGGCCTCGTCGAGCGCCCTGACGACGAGCGTCTCCGGCGGCTCGCCGGGGGGTGCGGGGACTTCGCTCGTGGCGACCGTGCGGCCGGTGACGTCGGCGACGCCGGCGAGCAGCCGCCCCGGGCGCACGTCGACCCCGGCCACGTGTGCGGTGGCCGGGTTGACCTCGTAAAGCTGGGCGTTGGGGCCCGGGCGGCCTTCGCTCCGTCCCGTCGCGAGGACGAGTCCTGCTGCCTCCAGGCGGGCGAGGAGCTGGGAGACGGTGGGTTTGGAGAGGCCGGTGAGGCGGCCGATGCGGGTCCGCGAGAGCGGCCCCTGTGCGAGGAGGAGGTCGAGCGCCGCGCGGTCGTTCATGGCGCGGAGCACCCGCGGTGTGCCGGGCGTCGCCCTCTGTCCCACTCCAACCCCCTTGCGGCGGTCGGGCGTTCGGCGGCTGGCCGACTGTTAGGAACCCTTCCGGTCGCTTTCGGGCGAGCTTAGGTGCGGTCCCGCGCGTGGTCAATGGCCGGCGGTCGGCGCCCGGTCAGAAGGGGATCTCCTCGTTCCCCGACTCGGCGCTCGCCCGGTGGCGCTCGATCGTCAGGGAGTGCTCGTCGACGATTTCGACGCCTGCCCTGTCGAGCGCCCGCTTGATCCGGAACCGCAACTCGCGGCCGACGGAGCCGGCCTGGCCCGGCATCGTCCGCACCGAGACCCGGATGACCATGCTCTCCAGCGTCACCTCGTCGAGCCCGAGGACCTCGACCGGCTCCCAGAGCCGCTCGTCCCACGGCG
The DNA here is from genome assembly GCF_000262345.1 of Streptomyces xiaopingdaonensis. Lineage (GTDB taxonomy): Bacteria > Actinomycetota > Actinomycetes > Streptomycetales > Streptomycetaceae > Streptomyces > Streptomyces xiaopingdaonensis. Next base: position 1,756 of record NZ_AJTQ01000234.1, read on the forward strand.
ACTCGGCGCTCAACTCGACGCCCGCCGCCGCGATCGCGGAGCGCACCTTCTCGAAGTCCTCGTCGGCGCGCACCTGCACGTCGATCTCGGCCGTCGACCATCCCTGGCTGAGGTTGCCGACCCGCTTGATCTCGCCGTTGCGCACGTACCAGATCTCACCCGAGTCGCCGCGAAGCTGCGTCACCCGCAGCCCGATCTCCAGCACCGTGCCCTCGGCCTCGCCGACGTCCACGCGGTCGCCGACGCCGTACTGGTCCTCCAGCAGGATGAACATCCCCGTCAGCAGGTCGGTGACGAGGTTGCGCGCGCCGAAGCCGAGCGCGACGCCCGCGACGCCGGCGCTCGCCAGCAGCGGCGCGAGGTTGATGCCGAGCCCCGAGAGGACCGTCAACGCGGCGGTGCCGAGGATCACGAACGAGGCGAGGCTGCGGAGGATCGAGCCGATCGCCTCGGACCGCTGCCGCCTGCGCTCCCTGTTGACGATGAGGCCGCGCAGCGCGTTGCCGCTCTCGGCCGCCTCCGAGCGGCGGTTCATCCGGGTTATGAGCTTCGTGAGCGCCCGCCGCACGAGGTACCGCAGCACGACGGCGATCACGACGACGAGGACTATCCGCAGCCCGGCGGCGAGCCAGCCCTGCCAGTTCTCCTCCACCCAGTTCGCCGCCGTGCCCGCGGAGTCCTGCGCGTCCCGGAGCCCCGGCGGCGGTGTGCCCGTCTCGGCACGGGCGGCGGTGAGGTACAGCCAGTTCACGGGCCCTCCGGTCGGACGTGTCCGTCTGCGCCGCGGTCACGGAACCTCCGGCGTCCGACCACACTATCGGCGCACCTGCTGCCGCGGTGCCGGCAGCGGGCAGTATCAGCCGAACTCCGTACGGCCCGCGCTCCGTCGGCAGTCGGCGGCTTCTCGGGCGGGCGGCGCCGGCTGTGGTGCAAAACACGCCAGGTGCGTTCCGCGGTCGTGGTGGCGAAGTCGCCGGGAGCGGGGACACACTGAGGGGAGATCGTCCCGGCGCGAGCCACGCGCCGCAGACGTACAAGGAGGCACCGTGCCGCATGTCCTGGTCCTCAACGCGTCGTACGAGCCGCTCGGCGTCGTACCGCTCCGCCGCGCGCTCATCCTCGTACTCAACGGCAAAGCCGTGAGCCTTGAGGACTCCGGCGCCCTGATGCACAGCGCAACCACCGTCATACCCGCGCCCAGCGTGGTCCGTCTCAAGCGCTTCGTACGAGTCCCTTTCCGGGGCGCCGTCCCGCTCACCCGCCGGGCGCTCTTCGCCCGCGACGGCGGCCGGTGCGCCTACTGCGGTGGCGTCGCAACCAGCGTCGACCACGTCATCCCGCGCAGTCGGGGCGGCGTCCACGCCTGGGAGAACGTCGTCGCCGCCTGCCGCCGCTGCAACCACGTCAAGGCGGACCGCCATGTCGGCGAGCTCGGCTGGCGGCTGCGCCACCAACCCGCGCCACCCTCCGGCCTTGCCTGGCGGATCATCGGCACGGGCCATCGCGATCCGCAGTGGCTGCCGTACCTCCAGCCGTACGGCGCCGACGACGACCTAGCCCGGATCGAGGGCAGATCCTCTGCCTGAGACCCGGGCTTCGTCGTGTTCGGGCCGGCCGCGCGCGCCGCGGTCGGCCCGAACCGGGCCGCGGGGCAAGGACGTTGGACCCTCCGGTCAGTCCTTCTGCTTCGGCTCGGCCGCCGCGTAGAGCTTCAGCGACCAGAGCGAGTAGCCGAACTCCGTGGCCCGCTCGTCGCCCTGGACGCGGACGTAGCGGGTGTCGGCCGGCGCGTCCATGCGGACCTGCTCCTTGCCGCCCTCGCTGTCGCGGACCGTCGCCGCCGTGCGCCAGCGCTTGCCGTCGGGGGAGACCTGTACGCGGTACCGCTCGGCGTGCGCGTCCTGCCAGTGGAGCACGGCTCGGGCGATCCGCGCCGGCTTCTCGAGCTCCACCTGGACCCAGGCGCCGTCCTCGGCCGGGGAGGACCACCGGGTCCCGCGCCTGCCGTCGGTGAGCGCGGAGGCGGGGAAGTCGTCGGTCTCGTCGGCCGAGGAGCGGGCCGCGGTGCCGGCGGCGAGGTCGGGGCCCGCCGATTCGG
>NZ_AJTQ01000235.1 GCF_000262345.1 Streptomyces xiaopingdaonensis
CGGAGCGTCAGCGTGCGGCGCTCCTCACCGAAGGTGAGCGGGATGCGGTGGGTGCCCGTACCGGCCGAGGCGTCGGCGGAGATCTCCAGCGGGACCTCCACCGTGCTGCCCCGGCGTACCGTCGACTCCTTCGGGGTGCGCACCGTGATCCCCTCCGGCGCCATGGCGCGGAGCTTGCCTGTGACGTCGCCCGGCCTGTTGCCCGTCAGCTTCGCCGAGACGCGGGTGGTGCCGCCTCCGGCCGCCGCGTCGGCCTCGCTGCGCGGGAGCGAGAGCGAGGCATCGGGTGCGTCCGCGTACCACGGCGCGACCTCGTGGACGACGGGCGCCGACGACTCGCGGGACCAGACGAGCCGGAGCGCGTCGGCCCGAAAGCCCCCGCCCCGCAGCTGCGTCCAGCCGCTGTCGGCGAGGGTGCCGAGCCGCTTCCACCCCTCGCCCGCGGTCCTCGCCTCCACCTCGGCGCGGGTCCCGGAGCGCGGCCCCGTCTGCACGGTGACGGCGGCGAGAGGGCGCGCCTTCGGCAGCTCCACCGTGAGGGCCTCGCGCTCCGAGCCGTCCTGCCGATCGGACGGCGGGACGAGCATCGGCGGGGGGCGGGCGGGGAAG